>NZ_JBQFRC010000002.1:0-538713 GCF_056537205.1 Ruegeria sp. CG3
CTGCGGTCAGCGTCGTCTTGCCGTGGTCAACGTGGCCAATCGTGCCAATGTTGACGTGCGGTTTTGTACGCTCAAACTTTTCCTTTGCCATGATGGCCTCCTTTTTCGGAAATGAAGGGAGCCCGGGCAGCAGGCTCCCTCTATTTTTCGGTTATGCGTATTTTGCCTGGATCTCTTCCGCGATGTTCTGCGGAACCGGATCATAGTGGTCGAACTGCATGGTGAACTGGGCACGGCCCGACGACATCGAACGCAGAGTGTTGATGTAGCCGAACATGTTGGCCAGCGGCACGAATGCGTCGATTGCAATCGCGTTGCCGCGCGGCTCTTGTCCAGACACCTGGCCCCGACGCGAAGTCAGGTCGCCGATGATACCGCCGGTGTACTCTTCCGGGGTGATCACTTCGACCTTCATGATCGGCTCCAGCAGTTTCGCGCCGGCCTTTTTCAGACCTTCGCGCATGCACATCCGCGACGCGATTTCGAACGCCAGAACGCTCGAGTCGACGTCGTGGAATTTACCGTCCAGCAGGGCAACCTTGAAGTCGATCACGGGGAAGCCGGCCAGCGGGCCGCTGTCCATGACGGACTGGATGCCTTTTTCGACACCCGGGATGTATTCCTTCGGAACGGCACCACCAACGATGCGGCTTTCGAACGAATAACCTTCGCCCGGTTCGGTGGGAGTGATCTCGAGCTTGACCTCAGCGAACTGACCCGAACCACCCGACTGTTTCTTGTGGGTGTAGGTATGTTCGATCGGCATCGAGATGGTCTCACGATAGGCCACCTGCGGCGCACCGATGTTGGCTTCGACCTTGAACTCGCGCTTCAGACGGTCGACCAGGATGTCCAGGTGAAGTTCGCCCATGCCCTTCATGATGGTCTGACCCGATTCCAGGTCGGTTTCCACGCGGAAGGACGGGTCTTCGGCGGCCAGACGGGCCAGACCCTGAGACATCTTTTCCTGGTCGCCCTTGGTTTTGGGCTCGACCGCGATCTCGATCACCGGATCGGGGAAGGTCATGGTTTCCAGAACCACGGGATCCTTCGGATCGCACAGGGTGTCACCGGTGGTGGTGTCTTTCAGACCCGCCAGAGCGATGATGTCGCCTGCGAACGCTTCTTCGATCTCTTCCCGGTTGTTCGAGTGCATCATCATCATACGACCGATGCGCTCTTTCTTGCCTTTGGTCGAGTTCAGGATCGAGTCGCCCTTGTTCAGGACGCCCGAGTAGATCCGGGTGAAGGTCAGCGAGCCAACGAAGGGGTCGTTCATAATTTTGAACGCCAGGCCCGAGAAGGCCATGTCATCGTCAGCGCGACGCGCGATGTTACGGACTTCTTCCTCGTCACCGGGTTTGAAGCCCATATAGTCGACAACGTCCAGCGGGCTGGGCAGATAGTCGATCACGGCGTTGAGCAGCGGCTGAACACCTTTGTTCTTGAACGCCGAACCACCCAGAACCGGCACGAAGTGCAGCGCCAGGGTACCCTTGCGCAGCAGTTTGCGCAGGGTCGGAATGTCGGGCTCGTTGCCTTCCAGGTATTCCATCATCGCGTCGTCGTCTTCTTCGACGGCCGCTTCGATCATCTTGCCGCGCCATTCTTCGGCCATGTCCTTCAGGCTGTCGCGGATCGGAGCTTTGACCCAGCTTGCGCCCAGGTCCTCGCCCTGCCACAGCCATTCTTCCATGGTGACCAGGTCGATCAGGCCTTCCAGCTCGTTCTCTGCACCGATCGGGATACCGACGGGAACGGCGCGCGCGCCGGTGCGGTCTTCGATCATGCGAACGCAGTTGAAGAAGTCGGCGCCAATCTTGTCCATCTTGTTGACGAAGACCATGCGCGGAACCTTGTAGCGGTCAGCTTGACGCCACACGGTTTCGGTCTGGGGTTCAACACCGGCGTTTGCGTCCAGAACGCAGACGGCACCGTCGAGAACCGCCAGCGAACGCTCGACTTCGATGGTGAAGTCAACGTGGCCGGGGGTGTCGATGATGTTCAGGCGGTGCTTGGGGGTATCGGCGGTCTGACCATCCTCGGTACGCTCCCAGAAAGTGGTGGTCGCAGCCGAAGTGATGGTGATGCCGCGTTCCTGCTCCTGCTCCATCCAGTCCATGGTGGCTGCACCATCGTGCACCTCACCGATGTTGTGGGATTTGCCGGTGTAATACAGGATACGCTCCGAGCAGGTGGTCTTGCCTGCATCGATGTGCGCCATGATACCGAAGTTACGGTATAGTTCGAGCGGATATTCGCGTGCCATTTGGATAAGCCTCTGGGATTACCAACGATAGTGGCTGAAGGCTTTGTTTGCCTCGGCCATCTTGTGGGTGTCTTCGCGCTTCTTAACGGCAGTACCGCGGGACTGTACGGCGTCCAGCAGTTCGCCGGCGAGGCGTTCTTCCATGGTGTTTTCGTTGCGGCCGCGCGCGGCGGTGATCAGCCAGCGGATGGCCAGAGCTTCGCGGCGCTCGGGGCGCACTTCGACCGGAACCTGGTAAGTTGCACCACCAACCCGGCGCGAGCGAACCTCGACCGACGGCTTGATGTTGTCGAGTGCTTCGTGGAACACCTCGACAGGAGCGCGCTTGATCTTGCTCTCAACGCGGTCGAAGGCGTTGTAGACGATACGCTCTGCGACCGACTTCTTGCCGTCGATCATCAGGTTGTTCATGAATTTGGTCAGGACCTTGTCGCCAAATTTGGCGTCAGGCAGGACTTCGCGTTTTTCGGCGGCGTGACGACGTGACATATCAGCCTCTCCTTCTTACTTGGGACGCTTCGCGCCGTATTTCGAACGACGTTGCTTACGGTCTTTGACGCCCTGGGTATCCAGAACACCACGCAGGATGTGGTAGCGGACACCCGGAAGGTCTTTCACACGGCCGCCACGGATCAGAACAACCGAGTGTTCTTGCAGGTTGTGGCTTTCACCCGGGATGTACGAAATGACTTCGTAACCGTTGGTCAGGCGCACCTTGGCAACCTTACGCATAGCCGAGTTCGGCTTCTTCGGCGTGGTGGTGTACACGCGGGTGCAGACGCCGCGCTTCTGCGGGCACTGCTCCAGGTGCATGGACTTCGAGCGTTTTACTTTGGGCTGCCGCGGTTTGCGGATCAGCTGTTGAATAGTTGGCATTCCGGTTTCTTCCCCGTTTTGCAACACACATGACATGCACGCGCGTTGCGTGCGGCTAACTTCGCTGCGCCAATGCGTCCACAAGCGCAAAACCCGCGAGCGTTCCCATTCCGAGGTGAACGTCGCGGTTGGTTATCAGAGGGCGCGAACTGCAAAATTGTCCGGGCCTTGACCAGTTCAATACTGAAATCGGTTTTGGGGCGGCCCCCGGTACCGAGATGACGGGCGTATAGGGGGAGTCGGCCCGACTGTCAACAGCCCCGGCAGATGCCTGCCCGCCTTGCAGCCTCGCGTCGCGGCGAAAGCGACATCGGTTGCGGTGTCACATCCCTCGGGGCATAGTCCGCACTGGTTTATTCCTACCGGAAGTGAAGATGCAAGTCATTGGTCTGTGCCGTTTCTCCTACCCGGCCATCGGCGGGTTCCAGACCATGCACGAGTCGGTGGAAGCGCGCCGGCGCTATCTGTATGACCCCCGGCGTCTGGACGAGCGGTTCCGCCTGTTCGAGGCCTGCGCCCTGCCCGCCCTGCGCGCCCAAACCGACCCGCGGTTTCAGTTTGTGATCGTGACGGGGACCTGCCTGCCTCGGGTCGCCCGTGATCGCCTGAACGACCTGACTTCGGGCATGAAACAAGTGCAAATCGTCTCGCGGGAACCCGGCCGGCATCGCTCTGTCATGAAGGACGTCCTGAACCAGGCACGCCCGAACCCTGACCTGCCATGCCTGCAATTCCGCCACGATGACGACGATGCGGTTGCAGTGGATTTCGTCGAATTGCTGCGCCGCGCGGTTCAGGACGCCGAAGGGCTGGTACGACGCAACAAGATGGTTGCCATCGATTTCAATCACGGCTTTCTTGCCCAGTTCGACGCCAGCGGAATCCAGACCACGCCGGTTCACCGGTCCCTGCTGGGTGTTGGTTTTGGGATGTATGTGCGCGGCGGGTGTGAGCTGACGATCATGAACTTTGCCCACCACAAGATCGGCAACTTCATGCCTGTCATCAGCCAGAACGAACCGCCGATGTGGGTGCGCAGTCTGAACGGGTTCAACGATTCACCCAACACCCGCACAAGCAAGGCCAAGCTGGAACCTCTGAGCCCCGCTCTGGCAAAGCAGTTCGAAACTCGGTTTGCAATTGATCAGACGGTGGTCCGACGCGCCTATTCGGACGCCTGAAGCGCCCGCTCACGAAAGAGGGTGAACAGCCCGGCGCTGACCACCAGTGCGGCGCCCAGCATGGTGACCCGGTCGGGCCAATCTCCGAATACCGCCCATCCCAGACCCAAGGCCCAGATCAGGCTCGAGTATCGGAACGGCGCGACAAAGCTGACCTCGCCAACGCGCATCACCATGACGCTGAAGAGATACCCCAGCAGGACGAAAACTGCTGCCGAGGCAATCAACATCCCCGACCCGGCCGTCATCGGCACCCAACCCTGGAAGACCGAGGCAATTGCCGCACCGGTGGTAATCGTCAATGAGGTTGCCAAAGTGACGACCATCGACGGCACCTCAGGCGACATTCGGCGGGTGATCAAATCCCGAGCCGTCACGCAGATGACGGCAATCAAGGCATACATGGCATAGATGCTGAATCCGTCCGGACCCGGTCGCACGATCAGCAACATGCCTGCAAACCCCAATGCAATGGCCAAGATCCGCCGCCACCCGATCTGTTCCGAAAAGAACAGGGCCGCACCCAGGGTTACGGTCAGCGGCAGGGCTTGCAGAACCGCGGTCACATTGGCCAGCGGCATGTGCATCAAAGCCGTGAGGAAGAAGAACGTCGCCGACAATTCCGCCACGCAACGAAAAGCCACCAACCAGCGGTCGTGCCGCCCGAACCGCAGATGCAATGCCCCCAGATGCCGCGCCAACGCAAAAACCAGGATGGTCGCCAACAACCCACGCAGAGCCACCAGTTGGAACAGTGGCACCTCCTGACCAGCCGCTTTGACCAGCGTGTCGTTCACAGTGAATGCGGCCATGCTGCCCATCATCAGCAGGGCGCCTTTGACGTTTGGTGTCATTGCCATGGCCCGGTTTCAATCTGGTCCCGGCATTGGCATCTCACCTGAGCAGATTGTCAACTTGTGATACGGCCAATTCGATTTTGTTTGGTCCGATCGCAGTTGTACCTGATCACTGCCATGGGGTGGGTTTCTGCGTTGCCGCCTACAGGTAGTTCAGCTTCTGCGTGACCCAGAACAGTATCTCTGCAAGTGGCGAAATCGGCCCGGCCTTGTCGGTCATCACAAGCGCGGTGCCCGACGCCCCGAATTGAAGTGTTTCCAGAGGTACATCGCCAGGAAGTTCGATGAGGACCGGAAAGCTGGTGATCCCGACAAGTTCGCGCATCGAAGGTAAACCGGAGCGGAGATCCAATGCGCCCTCAGACAGGGCCGGCGGAAACCCCGAAATAGTTCCCGTGATCTCGGATCCCGGCTGGGTTCGCAGCGCCACACGTATTTCATCGCCAAGGCCGACATTGGAACGGCTGGATTGGGGCAGCGAGGCCACCAACGCGTGGTTCGTCGGATCTATGAAGGTCAATGCGCCCTGGAAGGTTGTCGCGCGATTGCCCGGGCGCAGCGTGACCGCAGTGACGATCCCGTCGCCCGGCGCGTAGACTTCCGTCTGCTTGAGGTTCCATTCGGCCTGCGCAAGCGCCTGTTCGGCCTCCACGACCGCCACATCCTCACCGTCGATCTGAGCTGCGATCCGGCGCTCCAGCCCCGCTTTTCGCGCTTCTGCTGCACGAATGCTTGCGGTGAGCTGTTCGATCGTCGCAACCGCTTCCTGCAGTTTGAAGGTGGTGGATGCGCCACGCTCTTCCAGTTGAACGATGTCATCCCGCCGCTGCTGCCCAAAAACGAGTTGCGCGGTCAATGAAGCGATATCGGCTTCGGCAGCCGCCAGATCCGTGGTCAATTGGTCCGCTGCAGACCGGGCGGCTTCCAGAGATGCCTCCAGCCGCGCTACCTCGAGCACGTAGAACTCGGGATCGATTCTGAACAAGAGATCGCCTTCGTTCACCTTCTGGTTCGGCTCAACGGCAACTTCGACGACCGTTCCGGAGACATTGGGCACAATGCTTGTCTGAACGCCCAGAACCGACACTGGCCCCGTAGGCGCCGTGTGGTTGAGTGCGCCGATGACAACCAACGCGACGACGCCGGCCCCACCGTACGAAACGGTCTTCCAGAAGCCATTCCAGGGCAGCAGGCTGAACTTGGAAAAGACCAGCCAAATCACGCCAAAATACAATCCGAGGACTATGAGCATCCGAGCAAGACCCGTGTTGAGTTTCAAACAGTGATGGCGGGAGTAAGTCCATTACCACATTCTGATTTTTGAGTATGCAGCAGTTCCGTTTGAAATCACAGTGTTTGGATCGAACCCTGGCCGCTTCCGGCACCGGCCGAAACAAAAAAAGGCCCCGCGGAACCGCAGGGCCTTTCTGAGTTTCTCGTCGCCGATATTATTCGCGGCTTTCCGGAGTTTCCACCAGCGAGTCCAGCTCGTCGCCGACCATGTCATCATCCATCATCGGAGCGGCCAGCGCGGCTGCGGCCTCGGCCTCTTCGCGACGTGCCTCGATGACGACATTGTCACGCTGCTGCGCGATCTGGCGAACACGCTGTGTCGCACCACCGGTACCGGCCGGGATCAGACGGCCGACGATGACGTTCTCTTTCAGGCCAACCAGCTTGTCCTTCTTGCCCTGAACCGAAGCTTCGGTCAGCACACGGGTGGTTTCTTGGAACGACGCCGCCGAGATGAACGAACGCGTTTGCAGCGAAGCCTTGGTGATCCCCAGCAGGATCGGCTCGCCCTGGGCCGGACGACCACCGCGGGCGATGGTCTTCTCGTTGGCAGCATCGAACTCCTGCTTGTCGACATGCTCGCCCTTCAGCAGGGTGGTGTCGCCCGAGTCCAGGATCTCCCACTTCTGCAGCATCTGGCGTACGATGACTTCGATGTGCTTGTCGTTGATCTTCACGCCCTGCAGACGATAGACGTCCTGCACCTCGTCGATCATGTAATCCGCCAGCGCTTCGACACCCATGATGGACAGGATGTCGTGCGGAGCCGGGTTACCGTCCATGATGTAGTCACCCTTCTGCACGAAGTCGCCTTCCTGCACCGGGATGTGCTTGCCCTTGGGCACCATGTACTCGATCGTCTCCAGCGACTCGTCGACCGGCTCGATGCTGATGCGGCGCTTGTTCTTGTAATCGCGGCCAAAGCGCACGTAACCATCGGCTTCCGCGATGATTGCGTGATCTTTCGGACGACGCGCTTCGAACAGTTCGGCCACACGCGGCAGACCACCGGTGATGTCCTTGGTCTTGGCGCCTTCACGCGGAATACGCGCAACAACGTCACCGGCCTCGATCTTCTGACCGTCTTCGACCGATAGGATCGCGTCCACAGACATCGGATAGTGAACCGGGTTGCCCGCATCGTTGCGGACCGGCTCGCCATTGTCATCCACAAGAATGATCTCGGGCTTCAGATCGCTGCCTTTGGGGGCGGCGCGCCAGTCGATCACGATCTTCTGGGTCATGCCGGTTGCATCGTCGGTCTCGTCGCGGACAGCAATGCCCGAAACCAGGTCGACGTATTTTGCGGTACCGGCTTTCTCGGCGATGATCGGCAGGGTGTAGGGGTCCCACTCGAACAGCTTGTCGCCGCGCTTGACCTTGGTGCCTTCTTTGACAAACAGCTTCGAGCCGTAGCCCAGCTTGAAGCTGGCGCGCTCTTCGCCGTGTTCGTCGTTGATCACCAGCTTCATGTTCCGGCCCATGACCAGGCTTTCGCCGGCGGCATTGACCAGGATCTGCGGGTTCTCAAAGGCAACGACACCGTCCTGGTTCGCTTCCTGGAACGACTGCTGACCACCTTGCGCAACACCACCGATGTGGAAGGTCCGCATCGTCAGCTGCGTACCCGGTTCACCGATCGACTGCGCGGCGATGATGCCGACAGCCTCACCGGTGTTCACCATGGTCCCGCGTGCAAGGTCACGACCGTAGCAGGTTGCACAGACGCCTTCCTCGGACTCACAGGTCAGAGGCGAGCGGATGCGCATCGAGGCAACACCGGCCTCGTCGATCGTATCGGCCATGCGTTCGTCGATCAGCTGTCCGGCGGCGACGATGACCTCGTCGGTACCCGGACGCAGAACGTCATCTGCGGCCACACGGCCCAGAACGCGTTCTGCCAGCGACGCGACGACTTCACCGTCATTGACCGCAGCCTCGGCCGTGATCGCACGGTCGGTTCCACAGTCGACCTCGCGCACGATGCAATCCTGCGCCACGTCAACAAGACGACGAGTCAGGTAGCCCGAGTTCGCCGTCTTCAGAGCGGTATCCGACAGACCCTTACGGGCACCGTGGGTCGAGTTGAAGTATTCAAGAACGGTCAGACCTTCCTTGAAGTTCGAGATGATCGGCGTCTCGATGATGTCGCCGTTCGGCTTGGCCATCAGGCCGCGCATACCGCCCAGCTGCTTCATCTGGGTTACCGAGCCACGCGCACCGGAGTGCGCCATCATGTAGACCGAGTTCGGCTCTTTGTCGGCGCCGCCCTCATCCTTGGCCACGGCCGAGATGGTGCGCATCATGGCTTCGGTTACGCGGTCGTTACACTTCGACCAGGCATCGACAACCTTGTTGTACTTTTCGCCCTGAGTGATCAGGCCGTCCATGTACTGCTGTTCGAAGTCTTTCACCTGTTCGCGGGTTTCGTCCACGATGCCCCACTTGTCTTCGGGGATCACCATGTCGTCCTTGCCGAACGAGATACCGGCCTTGAACGCTTCCTTGAAGCCCATCGACATGATCTGGTCGCAGAAGATCACCGACTCTTTCTGACCGCAGTAGCGGTAGACAGTGTCGATCACCTGCTGCACTTCTTTCTTCCGCAGCAGGCGGTTGACCAGATCGAACGGCGCCTTGTTGTTCTTGGGCAGCAGAGCCCCCAAGCGAACACGGCCCGGCGTGGTTTCAAAACGCTTCTGAACCTCGTTGCCTTCTTCGTCGATCTGGGTGATCCGCGCGGTGATTTTCGAGTGCAGGTGCACCTCGCCCGCGTCCAACGCGTGCTGGACTTCGTCGATGGAGCCAAAGACCTTGCCTTCGCCCGGCATGCCTTCGCGTTCCAGGGTCACGTAGTAGAGACCCAGGATCATATCCTGCGACGGAACGATGATCGGCGCGCCGTTTGCAGGCGACAGAACGTTGTTCGTCGACATCATCAGAACACGCGCTTCCAGCTGCGCCTCAAGGCTCAGCGGAACGTGCACGGCCATCTGGTCCCCGTCGAAGTCGGCGTTGAAGGCCGAACAAACCAGCGGGTGCAGCTGGATGGCTTTACCTTCGATCAGAACCGGCTCGAACGCCTGAATGCCAAGACGGTGCAGCGTCGGCGCACGGTTCAGCATGACTGGGTGTTCGCGGATCACCTCGTCGAGGATATCCCACACTTCGGGACGCTCTTTCTCGACCAGTTTCTTCGCCTGCTTGACGGTCGAAGACAGACCCTTGGCTTCAAGGCGCGAGTAAATGAACGGCTTGAACAGTTCCAGCGCCATTTTCTTGGGCAGACCACACTGGTGCAGCTTGAGTTCCGGACCGGTCACGATGACCGAACGGCCCGAGAAGTCGACGCGCTTACCCAGAAGGTTTTGACGGAAGCGGCCCTGCTTGCCTTTCAGCATGTCCGACAGCGATTTCAGCGGACGCTTGTTGGCGCCGGTGATCACGCGGCCGCGACGGCCGTTGTCGAACAGAGCGTCCACGGATTCCTGCAACATCCGCTTTTCGTTGCGGACGATGATGTCAGGCGCGCGCAGTTCGATCAGACGCTTCAGACGGTTGTTCCGGTTGATGACACGACGATACAGATCGTTCAGATCCGAAGTCGCAAAACGGCCACCATCCAGCGGAACCAGCGGACGCAGTTCCGGCGGAATGACCGGGATCACGGTCATCACCATCCATTCGGGCCGGTTGCCCGATTCCAGGAAGGATTCGACTACCTTCAGACGCTTGATGATCTTCTTGGGCTTCAGCTCGCCGGTTGCTTCGGCCAGATCAGCGCGCAGTTGCTCGGCTTCGGCTTCCAGATCGATCTGGGCCAGCATCTCACGGATGGCTTCGGCACCGATATTCGCGGTGAACGCGTCCATGCCATAGGCATCCTGCGCGTCCATGTACTCTTCCTCGGTCAGCATCTGGCCGTAGGTCAGGTCCGTCAGACCGGGCTCGATGACGACATAGTTTTCAAAGTACAGAACGCGTTCCAGATCGCGCAGCGTCATGTCCAGCATCAGACCGATGCGGGACGGCAGCGATTTCAGGAACCAGATGTGAGCGACGGGCGCGGCCAGTTCGATGTGGCCCATACGCTCGCGGCGAACCTTCTGCAGAGTGACTTCCACACCGCATTTCTCGCAGACAACGCCGCGATACTTCATCCGCTTATATTTGCCGCACAGACATTCGTAATCTTTGATCGGGCCAAAGATACGCGCGCAGAACAGACCGTCACGTTCAGGCTTGAACGTCCGGTAGTTGATGGTTTCGGGTTTCTTGATCTCGCCATAGGACCAAGACAGGATCCGCTCGGGCGACGCCAGCGAGACCTTGATCTCGTCGAAAACCTTCGGGGGCGTCAGCGGGTTGAACGGGTTGTTGGTGATTTCCTGGTTCATTTGTTACCTCAAATCTTGCGGAAGGGGGGACGGGAGAAAGGGCAGCGCCCTTACTCCTCAACCTCCGCATCCAGGAGTTCCATATTCAGGCCGAGGCCACGGACTTCTTTAACCAGAACGTTGAACGATTCCGGTACGCCCGCCTCGAAGTTATCCTCGCCCTTGACGATCGACTCATAGACCTTGGTCCGGCCGGCGACGTCATCCGATTTCACGGTGAGCATCTCCTGCAGGGTGTAGGCGGCGCCGTAAGCTTCCAGAGCCCAGACCTCCATCTCACCAAAGCGCTGACCACCGAACTGCGCCTTACCACCCAGCGGCTGCTGGGTCACCAGGCTGTACGGCCCGGTCGAACGCGCGTGGATCTTGTCGTCCACCAGGTGGTGCAGTTTCAGCAGGTACTTGATGCCCACGGTCACCGGACGCGCGAACTGCTCGCCGGTGCGACCGTCGAACAGGATCGACTGACCGCTTTCCGAGAAACCGGCGCGGATCAGCGCGTCGTTGACGTCGGCCTCTTTGGCGCCGTCAAAGACCGGGGTTGCGATCGGAACACCGCGGGTCACGTTGCTGGCCGCTTCGATCAGCTGATCCTCGTCCATGCCGCTGATGCCCTCTTCGTAGACATCCTCGCCATAGGCGTGTTTCATCGCGTCACGGACCGGTGTCAGGTCGCCCGAGCGGCGGTATTCCTGCAGCGCCTCGTCGATCTTCAGACCCAGACCGCGCGCGGCCCAACCCATGTGGGTTTCAAGGATCTGACCGACGTTCATACGCGACGGCACGCCCAGAGGGTTCAGACAGAAGTCGACCGGAGTACCATCCGCAAGGAACGGCATGTCCTCCATCGGCACGACCTTCGAGATCACACCCTTGTTCCCGTGACGGCCGGCCATCTTGTCGCCCGGCTGCAGCTTGCGCTTCACGGCGATGAAGACCTTGACCATCTTCATCACGCCCGGCGGCAGGTCGTCGCCACGGCGGACCTTCTCGACCTTGTCTTCGAAACGGGCATCCAGGGCGCGTTTCTGCACCTCGTACTGCTCGTTCAGAGCCTCGACGATCTGGGCGTCCTTCTCGTCTTCCAGCGCCAGCTGCCACCACTGACCGCGGGTCAGCGACTCGAGCAGCTCTCCGGTGATCTCCGAGCCCGCCTTGACGCCTTTCGGCCCCTTGACGGCGGTTTTGCCCAGGATCATCGACTTGAGACGCGCATAGATGTTGCGGTCGAGGATCGCCAGTTCGTCGTCCCGGTCACGGGCCAGACGTTCGACTTCCTCACGCTCGATCTGCAGCGCACGCTCGTCTTTCTCGACGCCGTGACGGTTGAAGACGCGGACTTCGACGACCGTACCGTAATCGCCCGGTTTCACGCGCAGCGAGGTATCGCGCACGTCAGATGCCTTTTCACCAAAGATGGCGCGCAGCAGCTTTTCTTCCGGGGTCATCGGGCTTTCGCCCTTCGGAGTGATCTTGCCTACCAGAATATCGCCCGGCTCAACATCCGCACCGATGTAAACGATGCCCGCCTCGTCGAGGTTGCGCAGCGCTTCTTCACCGACGTTCGGGATGTCGCGGGTGATCTCTTCCGGACCCAGCTTGGTGTCACGGGCGGCGACTTCGAATTCCTCGATATGGACCGAGGTAAAGACGTCGTCACGTGCGATACGTTCCGAGATCAGGATCGAGTCTTCGTAGTTGTAACCGTTCCACGGCATGAACGCGACGACCACGTTCTTGCCCAAGGCCAGTTCACCCATATCAGTCGACGGGCCATCAGCGATGACCTCGCCCTTCTGGACGGTGTCACCCACCTTGATCAGCGGACGCTGGTTGATGCAGGTGTTCTGGTTCGAACGCTGGAACTTGCGCAGACGATAGATGTCAACGCCAGCGTCGCCCAGTTCCAGATCTTCGGTGGCCCGGATAACGATACGCTGGGCATCAACCTGGTCGATGATGCCGGCACGTTTCGCCTGGATCGCAGCACCCGAGTCGATCGCAACCTTTTCCTCAATCCCGGTACCGACCAGCGGCGCCTCGGCCCGCAGCAGCGGAACCGCCTGACGTTGCATGTTCGAGCCCATCAGAGCGCGGTTGGCGTCGTCATTTTCAAGGAACGGGATCAGCGAGGCCGCAACCGAGACCAGCTGCTTCGGCGAAACGTCGATCAGGTCCACGTTCTCGCGCGGGGCAAGCGTGTAGTCACCGGCCTGACGGGTCGAGACCAGATCGTTGATGAACTTGCCATCCGTATCCAGCGTCGCGTTGGCCTGAGCCACGGTGTGACGCATCTCCTCGGTCGCGGACATGTAGTGGACCTCGTCGGTCACCTGCCCGCCTTTCACGACGCGATAGGGGGTTTCGATGAAACCGTACTTGTTCACGCGGGCAAAGGTGGCCAGCGAGTTGATCAGACCGATGTTCGGACCTTCAGGCGTTTCAATCGGGCACATCCGGCCATAGTGGGTCGGGTGCACGTCGCGCACCTCAAAACCCGCACGCTCGCGCGTCAGACCACCCGGGCCAAGCGCCGACAGGCGGCGTTTGTGGGTGACTTCCGACAGCGGGTTGGTCTGGTCCATGAACTGCGACAGCTGCGAACTGCCGAAGAATTCACGCACGGCGGCCGCCGCCGGTTTCGCGTTGATCAGGTCCTGCGGCATGACGGTGTCGATCTCGACCGACGACATGCGCTCTTTGATGGCGCGTTCCATCCGCAGCAGGCCGACGCGGTACTGGTTTTCCATCAGCTCGCCGACCGAGCGCACACGACGGTTGCCCAGGTGGTCGATATCGTCCACGTCGCCTTTGCCGTCACGCAGCTCGACCAGTGCCTTGATGCAGGCCACGATGTCTTCGCGGCGCAGAGTCCGCAGGGTGTCCGGAGCATCCAGGTTCAGGCGCATGTTCATCTTCACGCGGCCAACGGCCGACAGATCATAGCGCTCGCTGTCGAAGAACAGGGTGTCGAACAGAGCCGACGCGGCCTCGACGGTGGGCGGCTCGCCCGGACGCA
The DNA here is from genome assembly GCF_056537205.1 of Ruegeria sp. CG3. Taxonomy (NCBI): domain Bacteria; kingdom Pseudomonadati; phylum Pseudomonadota; class Alphaproteobacteria; order Rhodobacterales; family Roseobacteraceae; genus Ruegeria; species Ruegeria sp. CG3. The sequence continues at coordinate 13,893 of NZ_JBQFRC010000002.1, forward strand.
TGACGCGGTAGATGTCCATCAGCGCGCTTTCGCGGCCCATGTTCTTGTCCTGCGCCATGGTGTTGCGGATGTACGGACCGACGTTGATGTTGTCGATGTCCAGAACCGGAATATCGGTGATGCCGGCATCGATCAGCTCCTTCACGGTGCCGCCGATCAGCTCGCCATCCTTGTCATATTCCAGCGTCAGCTCATCACCGGCTTCGACATAAATCGCACCGGTTTCTTCATTGATGATGTCCTTGGCGACGAACTTGCCGACGATGTGGTCGAACGGCACCAGTAGGTCGGTGACCTTGCCCTCGTCGATCAGCTGCTTGACCGCGCGCGGGGTGACCTTCTTGCCGGCTTCGGCAATCACTTCACCGCTTTTTGCGTCGATCAGGTCATAGGTGGGACGGGTGCCGCGCACACGTTCGGGGAAGAACGGGGTGACCCAGCCCTTCTTCTTGTTCAGCTTGTAGGACACGGTGTCGTAATACGCGTCCATGATCGCTTCCTGGTCCAGGCCCAGGGCATAGAGCAGCGTGGTCACCGGCAGTTTGCGGCGACGGTCGATGCGTGCGTAGACGATGTCCTTGGCGTCGAACTCGAAGTCCAGCCAGCTGCCGCGGTACGGGATAATGCGGCAGGCAAACAACAGCTTGCCCGAAGAATGGGTCTTGCCCTTGTCGTGGTCGAAGAACACACCGGGCGACCGGTGCATCTGGGACACGATCACGCGCTCGGTGCCGTTCACGATGAAGGTGCCGTTCGGCGTCATCAGGGGCATGTCGCCCATGAACACGTCCTGTTCCTTGATGTCCTTGACCGATTTGGCCCCGGTGTCTTCGTCGACATCAAACACGATCAGGCGCAGGGTGACCTTCAGCGGCGCGCTGTAGGTCATGTCGCGCTGCATGCACTCTTCAACGTCGTATTTCGGCTTTTCCAGCTCGTATTTCACGAATTCCAGCACGGAAGTTTCGTTGAAATCCTTGATCGGAAAGACCGATTGGAACACGCCGTTGATACCTTCGCCGTCGGTCGGCTGATCGGCATCGCCAGAGCGCAGGAATAGATCATAGGAGGATTTCTGGACCTCGATGAGGTTCGGCATTTCCAGGACTTCGCGGATTTTGCCGTAGTATTTCCGAAGACGTTTCTGGCCAAGGAACGATTGAGCCATGTCAGATGTCACCTTTCGATGTTCTCAGCGGGCAAAAACACCGTCGGGCCCCGGCGCCTTGCACATACGAGACGACACGTCCGGATCAATTCGTGGCCACCGTCCCGAATGGTAGCCTCCCGATCCGCGAACCGCGTCTTAGAAAACGCCCCAGCACATGAGGCCCTTTCTAAGACAGGTTCGGCTGGACCCGGATTTCTCCGGGCCCAGCCAAATTCCACGGCGCATCCGCGATGCACCGAAAGACAGGCTTAGGCCAGCTCGACCTCGGCGCCAGCTGCTTCCAGCTTGCCCTTGATCTCTTCGGCTTCTGCCTTGTCCACGCCTTCTTTGATCTTGCCGCCGGCTTCGACCAGTTCCTTGGCTTCTTTCAGGCCCAGGCCGGTGATGCCGCGAACTTCTTTGATGACGTTGATTTTCGAAGCGCCGGCGTTCTTCAGAACGACGTCGAATTCGGTTTTCTCTTCCTCAGCTGCACCGCCGGCATCGCCAGCTGCGCCTGCGACCATGACGGCGCCGCCAGCTGCGGGCTCGATGCCGTACTCGTCCTTGAGGATGGTTTTCAGTTCTTGTGCTTCCAGCAGGGTCAGACCAACGATCTCTTCTGCCAGTTTCTTCAGATCAGCCATTGTATCAGCTCTTTCCGTTTACAGTGTGTGTTCCAACGTCAGGGCATGTGCCCCACGCAGATCATTCAGTGCCAACCGCTTACGCAGCTTCCGCCTTCTCTTCGATGGTGGAAAGGATGCTTGCGATGTTGCTTGCAGGTGCGCCAATTGCACCGGCGATGTTCGAAGCAGGCGCGCCGATGCAACCCACGATCGAAGCAATAAGCTCTTCACGCGACGGCATTTTCGACACGGCTGTAACACCAGCCCGGTCCAGAGCGTTCTCGCCCATTGCACCGCCAAGGATCTCGAACTTCTGGTTCTCCTTGGCGAAGTCCTCGGCCACCTTGGCTGCTGCCACGGGGTCCTCGGAATAGGTCAGAACAGTCATACCCGTCAGCAGGTCAGCAATGCTCGCACATGGCTTACCGTCGAGGGCGATTTTGGCGAGCCTGTTCTTGGCAACACGCACGGAGCCGCCCGCGTCACGAGCACGTGCGCGAAGGTCCTGCATCTCGGCAACTGTCAGACCGGCGTAGTGAGCAACCACTACGACGCCAGAGCTTTCGAAGATTTGGCCGAGTTCCTCGACCACTTTCTCTTTCTGGGCTCTATCCACAGTTCTCTCCAAGTTAGGGGCGATGTTTCACCCCGGCTCATATTTGCCGAGGGCTGCGCCCCGGCGTTCAGGTCCGTTGTTACGGGATTGGCCAAAATGCGCCCGAGGGTCAGGACCCTCGAAATTCTTTGGTCTTACCCGTCTCAGGCAGGGAATTAAGGGGCCGGAAGGACCCACCCACCGTCTTGGACGAAACGAAATAAAGCGCACGACGAATCGCACGCTTTATTCCGCAGCCCTCTTTAGGGCAGATGGCCGGGGTTTCCAAGGGGTAAATTGCCCGAACCCCAAGCCGGTAGACAATGACCGCAAACCCGAACAGGATCAACGGATGATCAAGTTGAAATCCATTTCCAAGCCGCAATTCCTGTTTCGTCAGATTTCTCGCCAATTATGGGTTCGTACCAGCCTGATCGCCGCTCTCGCCGTGGTCAGCGCGGGGATTGGCACCTACCTCGGCGGCTTCGTCCCCGACTTTCTCGCACAACGGCTGAGCACCGAGGCCGTGGCAAAGATCCTCGGCATTCTGGCGTCGTCCATGCTGGCGGTCACGACCTTTTCTCTGTCGATCATGGTCGCGGCACAGCGATGGGCCTCGAACCAGTCCTCCCCGCGCGCCCAGCAGGTGATCGAAGAGGACAGTGTCTCGCAAAACGTGCTGGCCACGTTTCTCGGCGCATTCATCTTCGCGCTCGTATCGCTGATCCTTGTCGAAACCGGGGTCTACACCCAGCAATCCATCGCCGTTGCGCTTGCGTTCACCTTGGTGGTGATCTTTTTGGTGACACTGGCGCTCTTGCTCTGGATCGACCAATTGCCCAGCTATGGCAGCATCTCCGAAACGGCGCGCAAGATAGAAAACAACGCCAGGGACACCATGACCCGAGCCATGGAACTGCCGTGCCTCGGCGCCATTCCATATCAAGCCGCCGCGGATGTTCCGCGAACCGGGCACGACGTGCGGGCCAGTTCGACAGGGAACGTGCGCCACGTGGATGTCGGCATGCTGAATTCCTGCGCCGAAGAGAATGACTGCGAGATCTGGATCATGGCGCTGCCAGGGCAATTCGTGACCGAAGGCCAACCCCTGGCCAGAGCGACCCGGAGAATGGATGGTGAAACCATCCGGGAAGCCTTCGTGATCGGGACCGAGCGCAGCTTCAATCAAGACCCCCGCTTTGGCATTCAAACCCTGTCGGAAATCGCACAGCGCGCGCTCTCGCCGGGTATCAACGACCCAATGACGGCAATTCAGATGGTCGAGAGGTTGCTGCGGGTTCTCCTGCCACTTGGCTCGCGGCCCACCCAGCCCGCCGACCCGCAATTCCCGAAAATCCATGCCCCCGAGATCGCGATCGACACATTCCTTCGTGACGCTTATGCGGCCATTTCCCGGGATGCCGGTGACAAGGTCGAAGTCCACGAGGCCATTCTCAGCGCGCTGACCCGACTGACGCAGACTCAAGACGGTGCAATGACAACCGCCGCCCGCGCGGCTACGAACCATGCATTGACCGTTGCCGAGCGCGACCTCAGGCTGGAGGCCGACAAGGCACGCGTGCGCGAAATACCCAATCAGATCACAGTCGAACCTGCTATCTGAGAGCAAAAGAAAACCCCGGGCAGCATGACCGCCCGGGGTTCGAATTTCCGAAAGAACGTGTCGGCTTATTCGCCCGAAGCTTGCGCCACATCCACGGTCACGCCGGGGCCCATGGTCGAGCTCAGCGCGATTTTCTTCATATAGGTGCCCTTGGCGCCCGACGGCTTCGCCTTGGCAACGGCCGAGATGAAGGCGCGGACGTTTTCCGCCAGCTTGGCTTCGTCGAACGACGCTTTGCCAACGCCTGCGTGTACGACACCACCTTTTTCCGCCTTGAACTGGACTTCACCACCCTTGGCTGCTTCCACGGCCGCTTTCACGTCCATGGTCACGGTGCCGACCTTGGGGTTCGGCATCAGGTTGCGGGGGCCCAGAACCTTACCCAGACGACCGACGATCGGCATCATGTCCGGGGTTGCGATGCAACGATCAAAGTCGATGTTGCCGGCCTGGATGCTTTCCATCAGGTCCTCGGCGCCGACGATGTCCGCACCGGCTTCTTTCGCCTCGTCAGCCTTGGGGCCGCGCGCGAAGACAGCAACGCGCATGTCCTTGCCGGTACCGTTCGGCAGACCGACGACGCCGCGCACCATCTGGTCTGCGTGACGGGTGTCGACGCCCAGGTTCATGGCGATTTCGATGGTTTCGTCAAACTTCGAGGTTGCGTTGGCCTTGACCAGTGCAACTGCCTCTTCGACCGACAGGTTTTCCTTGCCGGCGACGGCTTCGCGCGCTGCGCGGGTACGTTTACCGAGTTTTGCCATCTTACTTCACCTCGATGCCCATGGAACGGGCCGAGCCCAGGATGATCTTCATTGCGCCTTCGACGTCGTTGGCGTTTAGATCCTTCATTTTGGCTTCGGCGATCTCGCGCACCTGCTTGGTGGTCACGGTTGCTACGGTCTCACGGCCGGGGTTCTCCGCGCCACGGGGGCGGTTACGCTTGCCGACCGGCTTCAGACCGGCCGCCTTCTTCAGGTAGTAAGACGCGGGCGGCGTCTTGATGTCCATGGTGAAGGACTTGTCCTGGTAGTAGGTGATCACGGTCGGGCACGGAGCGCCGGGCTCCATGTCTGCGGTCTTGGCGTTGAACGCCTTGCAGAATTCCATGATGTTGATGCCGCGCTGACCCAGCGCCGGACCAACTGGCGGCGACGGGTTCGCCTGACCTGCAGGAACCTGCAGCTTCATCGTACCAGCAAGCTTCTTGGCCATTTGGTTTTCCTTTCAACGTGAATGGGACGCGTCCCATCCGGTTTTATGTTGCGTGGTCCGATCCGGAATCGCGATCCCTGCGATCTCCCACGAGAGAATCTCGCCCGAAGACGATAGGGGCGGCGTTTACAGGGGAACGAATGGGTTGGCAAGAGCATGCCACTGAAAACAGGATGGCTGGCGAAGCCTCCTCCCCAACGGCGTTCGCCGGTATGCAGGCTCCGCCCCCGCTATGGACCGGCAGGCGCCTCCGACTGAACGGCGCGCTGGTAGAGATGCCAAGTAGTATGTCCAAGGATCGGCAACGTAAAGACAAGCCCCAGAAACGCCGGCACCAGCGACAACAGCATCGTGACCGAGATGATGGCCGCCCAGCCAAGCATGACCACAGGGCTTTCGGCGACAACGCGGAGCGATGTAAGCATGGCCGTTACGAAATCGGTGTCGCGATCCAGCAGCAAGGGCATGGCAACAACAGTCACCGAAAACAGAACGGCGGACAAAAACGCACCGACGCAGGTGCCAACAGCCAGGAAAGCCCAGCCTTGGGGGGTAAAGAACACGGTGTTCAGGAAACCGTCGAAATCCGAAAACGAGGCATTCTGCAGGATGACCGCCAACCAAAGCCGAACCTGGTAGATCCATACCCAGAAAACGAACAGCGTAACGAAGGCCATCCAGCCCATTTCCCGCTTACGCTGATTGGCCATGACCGTCAGTATTTCCGACCAGCCAAAATCCTCTCCGGCCTGAAGTCGACGCGACATCTCATAGAGGCCTGCAGCAGCGAAAGGGGCGACCAGCGGAAATCCCACGACGGCGGGAATGATCATCCAAATCTTGCCAAGCCAGACCAGGCTCCAGACCAGCAGAAACCCGAAGACGGCATAGAACAATCCGAAAAATCCGCTCATTATGGGACGCGCCAGAAAGTCGGAAAACCCGGCCTTCAGCGAGTCGGTTATGTCGGCGGCGGCGACCGTGTTGACCACAGGCATCGGCCGCTGAGGCGGGGTCAGCTTGTCGGGTGGCGTGGGGCCTGCAGCCTTGGATGTCATGACAGCGTCCTCCCAAAGCATCACTGCACGAAAATCCTCTGGCCCATAAGCCCGGCTGCGCAACGATCATACCTGTACCAAGCATAAGTGTGCATCAGGCAGTGAGTTAGGGCAAGCGGCCAAGGCTGTGGCAAAACCTTACCGGCAAGCACCAGAAACAGTTGCGCCGCCTGTTACGGCGGCGCATTCGATTTCTGCACGATCAGTTCCTGCAGGAAAGATCAGCTCTGCTTGGTGACCTGCGTAAAGTCCAGCTCGACCGGAGTTTCGCGCCCGAAGATCGAGACGGTAACCTTCAGCTTCTGGTTCTCGTCGTCCACGCCCTCGACCATACCGTCGAAATCCTCGAACGGGCCGTCGTTGACTTTGACCTTCTCGCCAACCTCGAAGCTGATCATCAGCTTGGGGGCTTCCTCGCCTTCCTGAACACGGTTGAGGATCTGGTTCACCTCGGCGTCGCGCATCGGCATTGGGCGGCCCTGCGGACCCAGGAAACCGGTGACCCGGTTGATCGAATTGATCAGGTGATAGCCTTGATCCGACATTTCCATGTGCACCAGTACGTAGCCGGGCATGAAACGGCGTTCAGTCGTGACCTTCTTACCCCGGCGTACCTCGATCACCTCTTCGGTGGGAACCAGAACCTCGTCGATCTCGTCCTCAAGGCCGTGCTCGGCCACCGACGTGCGGATCTGCTCTGCGATCTTCTTTTCGAAATTCGAAAGAACGCTGACCGAGTACCACCGTTTCGCCATGAACCTGTCGTCCTTGTTTGCCTTTGGCGCGCCGCGTCGGGTGGACGCACCTGAATTGAAATTTTGTCGCGGTCCGGCCGCGTGTTCCGGAATAAAAAGCGGCGCGCAGTCCGAATCGCCGCACGCCCATCCCGAAAGGTCCCGCGTCAACTACTCTGACATTGCCTGCTGTGCAAGGGGGCAGTGCCGGTCGGGCGCCCGAAGCGGGCGCGTCTCGGCGCGATCCGACGGGACCCGGCAGTCGGCTTTAGCTGAACATACCCAGGATCAGTTGCAGACCGCCGCGAATGCCCAGATCCACCAGAGCAAAGAACACGGCAGTCAGAGCCGCCATGATGAACACCATGACCGTGGTCAGCAGAACCTCGCGCCGCGTCGGCCAGACGACCTTTGCAACTTCGGCACGGACTTGCTGAATGAACTGGATCGGGTTTGTGGTGGCCATTAAGCTTGGTCTCTCTGCTAGCGGATGGGCCGGACATAGCCGGGCATTGCGGCAATTTCAAGGGCCGTCGACATCACGATTGCACCCGGTCAGGACTTGGGGCGATCATCCCACTCGTTGCTCAGAATCCGTCGGGCATCGCCTTCGGGGTCGTCATATTGGTTGCTGCGGACCGTATAGATGAACGCCACCAGCCCAACACCGCCCAACAGCAGCGAAATCGGTATCAGATAGGCCAGAACTTCCATTCGGATCACCTCAGGCGCAGCGCGTTCAGGGATACGGTAATCGACGATGTGGACATCGCCAAGGCCGCGATCAGGGGCGTCGCAAGGCCGGCAACGGCCAAAGGCACCGCGATGACATTGTAGATCGTCGCAATCTGAAAATTCTCGCGGATGCGCTTCGTCGCCCGGACCGCAGTATGGCAGGCATCGGCGATCGGCGACAGGTCATTGCCCAGCAGGACGATGTCCGAAGCCACGCGGGCCGCATCCAGTGCCGAAGCCGGAGAGATCGAGGCATGGGCCGCCGCCAGCGCGGCTGTATCGTTCAACCCGTCACCGACCATCAAAACCCGGCGGCCTTGGTCTGCCAGCTTCTGAATGTGTCGCGCCTTGTCCTGCGGCAGCGCCCGCGCGATCCAGGTCTCGATCCCCAGCTTCTCGGCCAGAGCTTTCACGGCGTTGGTCGTGTCCCCGGACATGAGGATGACGTCCTTGCCCGCATCACGCAAAGCCGCGACCGCGTCGGCGGCGCCGGGGCGTAAAGAGTCGGCAAAGCGGAACTCGACCGGGCGATCGCCCCCCACTGCCAACCAGGCCGCGGTGTGATCACCCTCCGTCGCGCCCACCCATTCGGCCCGGCCCAGCCGCACGAGTTGCCCCTGAAACTGGCCTTCGGTCCCGCGACCGGGAATCTCGGTGACGTTTTCAACCTCGGCCGGGGTATACCCCTCGGCCCGAGCGGCCCGGGTCAGGGCGACCGCCAGCGGATGCGCCGAAGCCTGTGCCAAGGCCAGAGCGATCTCGATCTCACGGCCTGTGTGTTCGCCACCGTTGACCAGTTGAGGCGCGCCTGATGTGAGCGTTCCGGTCTTGTCGAACACTACGGTGTCGACCTCGGCCAACCGCTCCAACGCGGTGGCGTCCTTGATCAGCATCCCCTTGCGGAACAGCCGCCCCGAGGCTGCGGTGGTGACCGCAGGAACCGCCAACCCCAACGCACAGGGGCAGGTGATGATCAGCACAGCGGCGGCGATGTTCAGAGCTGTGCGCAGATCGCCAGAATAGATGTACCAGCCAACGAAACTGAGTGCGGACAGGATATGAACCCCGGGGGCATACAGCTTGGCCGCCTTGTCCGCCAAGGACGTATAGCGCGACCGCCCGGATTCCGCGATGGCCACAAGATCTGCCATGCGGTGCAGCGAAGTCTCTTCGCCCACCGCCGTTGCCTGAATGGTCAGCGGCCCGGTCAGGTTGACCTCACCCGCGCTGACCTGTGTTCCCGGCTGGGCAAATACCGGCAGGGTTTCACCGGTCAGCAACGACCGGTCCAACTCGGATTCACCGGTCACGATCTTGCCGTCCACCGGCATCCGCCCCCCTGGTCGCACCAGGATCAGGTCACCGACGGCCAGTTCGGCAACAGCGACCTCGCGCTCGGCCCCGTCAACAAGACGGATGGCGCGCGGCACCTCGAGGGCTGTCAGCTCCTCGGCGGCGGAGCGGGCCGCGGCACGGGTGCGGTAATCCAGATAGCGCCCCGCCAGCAGAAAGAACGTCAGCGTCAAAGCCGCATCGAAATAGGCGTGCTCACCGCTCAGCGCCGTTTCCCAAAGCGAAGTGACCAAGGCCAGCAGGATTGCCAGAACGATCGGCACGTCCATGTTCAGGCGGCGAACACGCAGCGCGCTCCACGCGTTGGCAAAAAACGGTTGGGCCGAGAACGCAATGGCCGGGAGGGCGATGGCCGCCGAAATCCAGTGAAACATGTCGCGCGTCGCGTCGGTGGCGCCGGACCAGACGGACACAGACAGCAGCATCACGTTCATCGATGCAAAGCCGGCGACCGCGAGGCGCATCAGCAGATCCCGTCCGGCCTTGTCCGATTGCGTGGCTGACAGAGCACCCGGATCCAGCTCATGCGCCTCGTACCCGGCCCGATCGAGGACCGGGATCAGATCCGTTGCCCGAACCTCGGGCCCCGCCTTGATCAGAGCGCGCTTGAGCGTCAGGTTGACCCGCGCGTCCTGTACGCCGGGGTACGCGTTCAACGCACGTTCGACATTGGCAATACAGGCCGAGCAATGAATGCCCGGCAGTGACAGCGCGATCTGAACGTCGACCGGTACCGGCCTGGCCGGTTCCGCCGGAGCCGCGATGCAGCCCGGACAGGCTGCGGTCCCGGATGTCACCTGCGACGACATCAGCCTAACCCTTGATGTACAACGGAATGCGCCGACTGAATTCCGCGCCGTCCGCGTCGCGCGCGACAATACGGACATTCCAGTTGCCTTTTCCAAGCGTCGCCGGGGTGGAATACGCCACACCGTCAAAGGTGAAGTCCGGCGAAAAATCCTCGCGCATATGAGTTGCGCGGCCGACCACGGCCTGCAGTTCGGCCACCCGCACAGGCACGCCTTGCGCATCCGTGATGCGAAGGATCAGCAGGCCGCCCTTGGTTTCCACCTCTGCATCCCAGCCCAGAGACTGCTGCTCCTGCAGCTTTTCATTGAACTCCTGACTGGCAACGTAGGAGTTCTTGACCTCGAGCCCGGGGAATGTCGCGACTGCCTTGTAGGCCAGCACCAGATTAACTGCGATGATGACCCCGAAGGCCCCGACAAAAACCGCAAGAGCGTGCTTTCCGGTGAATTTGCGCTCGGCCATGGTTCAGTTCCCCCGCCCGTTGAACGTGGTGTCCTTGTAGGCGCGCTCGCCGCTTTGCAGGTCTTCGACCCAGATCCGGACCGGTGTCGTTTCCGCCGATGCGGGCGCTGTATCTTTCGCGGCGACGATGTAAACCCGGGTCAACTGTGCCGTGTCCGCAGTTACGTTTACCGTATCCAGTTCCGTTCCTTCAATCTGAACCTGCAGGCTTGGGTCACCGACCAGAGACAGTTTGAACAGGCGGTCTTCGCCATGTTTGTTCCGCAACCGCACGTCGTAGGTGTTGCGGATCGAACCGTCGGACATGGTCACGAATGTCGGATTGCGCACCGGCGCCACCGTCAGATCGATATCCGATCGGATGAACAACGCAAACAGAAGGCCAAAACCCACCAACGACCAAAGCGCGGTATACATGATTGTCCGGGGCCGCAGGATGTGCTTCCACACGTTCTTGGGAGGCTGGCCCGCGCGTTCATGTGTTTCGTCGCTGAGCGCCATATAGTCGATCAGACCGCGCGGCTTGCCGATCTTGGCCATCATGTCGTCGCAGGCATCGATGCACAGCGCGCAGGTTATGCACTCCAGCTGTTGGCCATCACGGATGTCGATCCCGACCGGGCAGACATTGACGCAGGCCATGCAGTCGATGCAGTCGCCCAGTTCAGAGTCGGCCGTCCGCTTGCCCTTGCCGCGCGGCTCGCCCCGCCACTCTCGGTAGCCAACCACCAGAGTGTCCTCGTCCATCATCGCCGCCTGAATTCGCGGCCACGGACAGGCATAGATGCAGATCTGCTCGCGCGCGAACCCGCCGAAGAAAAAGGTCGTGCCGGTCAGAACCAGCATGGTGGTATAGGCGATCGGATGAGCGTTGCCGGTCACAAGGTCCCGCGCCAGGGTCGGCGCATCCGCGAAATAGAACACCCAGGCCCCGCCGGTCGCCAGACCGATCAGGAACCAGACCACCCATTTGGTCAATCGCAGGCGGGCCTTGCGGAAATCCAGCTTCTTCTGACGATGAAGGCGCAGGCGGGCGTTTCGATCGCCTTCGATCCAACGCTCGACCAGAATGAAAAGGTCGGTCCAAACCGTCTGTGGGCAGGCATAGCCGCACCACACCCGCCCCAAGGCCGAAGTAAACAGGAACAGGCCCAAGCCGGCCATGATCAGCAGACCGGCCACAAAGTAGAATTCGTGTGGCCAGATCTCGATCCAGAAGAAGTAAAAGCGGCGGTTCGCAAGATCCAGCAGCACCGCCTGATCCGGAAGGCTGGGCCCCCGATCCCACCGGATCCACGGCGTCACATAGTAAATGCCAAGCGTGACGGCCATTATGATCCATTTGAGGTTCCGAAACTTGCCGGAAACGCGCCGTGGAAAGATCGGTTCCCTTGCGGCGTAAAGGCTGGGGGCTGGGGTGTGATCGCTCACGGCATGGCTCCGGATCTTGCTGTTTGTCGGGCGACTTGTTCCAGATCATACACCGGACAACTTTGACATGGGTCAAAAGCGCATCGCGCAGACACCTTTTGTCACACCTGGTTCGCTTGGCGTTTCAGCCACCCGACGAACGTCTTCACCGCCTTTCTTTGCGGCGTTTGCGCCGTCACGATGTGGTAGCCTCGGCCGTCCGGTGCGACATGAAGTTCAACTAGTCTTCCGGCCACGATATCACGTTCGACGAAATGTCGCACTGTCACCGTGACCCCCTGCCCCGCGCGCACGCCCTCAAGGACCAGATTGCCCGGCAGGTTGGTCCGTCCAGCGCCGGGGTCCATAGCCGCCCCATGTTGTGCCAGCCATGTGCTGGCTTCGGTCGTGCCCACCTCTTCCAGCCACGGCAAACGGGCCAGATCAGCCGGCGACCACTCGGACCTGGAACCCAGAAGACTGGGCGCGGCAACGATGACCATCGGGGTTTTCAACAACATCTCGGACCGGACGCCCGGCCAACCGCCCGCCCCGTATCGAATCGCGACATCCACCCCCCCGGGGCGCAGATCGACCAGTTCCGGTGACGGATCCAAGGTCAGATCGATCCCGGGGTGATCCGACCGGAAAATCGGCAGCCGCGGCATCAGCCATGAAGCTGCAAATGAGGAGGTCAGCGAAACGTGTACCGGCCGATCCTCTCCCGCGTGCACCAGGTCCGAGACCGCCGCATGGATGGCGCCAAACCCCAGCTGAACGCTGCGGGCCAAGTGTTCGCCATCCGACGTCAGGACCAGCGTCTTGCCCGACCGGTCCAACAGGGTCACGCCCATATGCGCCTCAAGCGCCCGCAACTGCTGGCTTATGGCGGCATGACTTACATTCAACGCATCGCCGGCCTTGACGATATTTCTGTGCTCGGCAAAAGCAGAGAAAGCCCGTAGCGCCGACAAGGGCGGAAGGTTCAGCCAGTCCATATGTAACCTCTGCTTACATCTGAGCACGGTAATTGAGTAGCAAATATCCGGTCAAGAGCCGATGCTGGAACCCGAGTTCATCGCATCAGGAGAAAGACCATGCTGAACATCTACGCTGCTTCCTTCATGACCGCCACGCGGCTGAACGCCCCCAAGCTGCGCGACGCGCCCAAACCAAATGCGCCAAAAAGGAAAAGATGGCTGCCGGCCGGACACTGGTGGGTCAGCAAGAGCCGCGAGTTGGATCCGCGCAACCTTTAGGATCAGTTTGCGTGCCCGCGCTGGACCGGGGCCATTGTCAGCACTATTTTCGGAAAATGCGGTGCCGGCTGTTCAGGAAACGCGCGAACAGATGGAACAGCCGGCACCTAGGCCTTCGGGCGGCACGCCGCCCGAAGGTGTTCCTGGATTTTATTGACCGCCACCCAATTGGTGGACATAGGCCGACACGGCGCGGATCTGCGCTTCGGTCAGACGCGTGTCCCAGGGGGGCATGACGCCAAACCGGCTGTAGGTCACCGTTTCGGTCAGCGTTTTCTCATTGCCGCCATACAGCCAGATCGCATCCGTCAGGTTCGGTGCGCCCTGCGCGATATCGCCCTTTCCGTCATCGCCGTGACAGGCCGCGCAGTTGTCCTCGTAGACAACCTTGCCCGCCTGCGCCGCAGCATCGTCGGTTTGGGCGTTGGTCAGCGACATCACATATTGCACGACCTGGGTGATTTCCTCGGGCTCGAGGATCTCGCCGAATGCCGGCATTTCGGAGTAGCGCGCGTCGTCGCTTTCTTCGTTGCGAATGCCGTAGCTGACCGTGGTGACGATGTCATCCAAGGTGCCGCCCCACAGCCAGGCGTCGTCCAGAAGGTTCGGGAAACCTTTCGCACCCTGCGCGCCCGAACCGTGGCACTGAGCGCACCAGGTGCGGAACACGGCGCCACCGGCGTTGACCGCATATTGCTGCAGCTCGGCATCCTTGGCGATATCATCCAGCGGTGTCTCGACCAGCTTGGCGTTCCACGGAGCGTTGGCCTCTTCAAACGAAACCATCTCCTTCTGCACCAACTCGCGCGACGACCAGCCAAGCACACCGGCGGTTGCGGATTGCACCAGCGGCCACGCCGGATACATGATCGTGTAGATCACACCCCAGAAGATGGTCGCGTAGAAGGTCCACAACCACCAACGCGGCATCGGATTGTCGAATTCCTCGATGCCATCCCAGCTGTGACCGGTCGTCTTGGGATCACCCGGCTGTTTTTCAGGTGTCTTGCTCATTTCCGCGCCTCCTCGGATGTGGCGGGTTTGTCTTGATGCCGGAACGGGATGTTTGCGGTGTCCTTGTATTCCTTGCTGGCACCGGGGCGGAACACCCAGATGACGATGCCGACAAAGAAGGCGAACAACAGAAGCAGCATCCAGCTATCCGCGAATTGCCTCAGGATCGTGTATTCTTCCATCACACCCTCCTTTAGCGGCTTGCATCCGGGGTGAAGGTCGAGAAGTCGACCAGCGTTCCCAGCATCTGCAGATATGCAACCAACGCATCGGCTTCGGTCAGTTCCGGCTGACCATCGAAGTTGCGCACGTTGACGTTTTCGCCATAACGCTCCAGCAGCCCGTCATAGTCGCTGTCCGGATCGGCCTGCGCCCGGAAATCGGCAACTGCGTTTTCCAGCATCTCGTCCGTGTAAGGCGTGCCCAAAACCGCATTGGTGGCCATGATGTCACCGATATACCGGCCGTCGATCTTGCGGTTTTCCAGGAAGCCGTATTTCGGCATCACGGATTCCGGCACCACCGATTGCGGATCACGCAGATGGTCCACATGCCATTGATCCGAGTAGCGGCCACCCACACGGGCCAGATCCGGCCCGGTGCGTTTGGACCCCCACTGGAACGGGTGGTCGTACATCGACTCGGCCGCCAGCGAGTAGTGGCCATAGCGCTCGACCTCGTCCCGCATCGGGCGGATCATCTGACTGTGGCAGACATAGCAGCCTTCGCGGATGTAGATCTCACGCCCCGCCATCTCGAGAGGGGTGTAAGGGCGCATGCCCTCCACCTTCTCGATTGTGTTCTCAAGGTAGAACAGCGGGGTGATCTGAACGATGCCACCGATAGTCACGACCAGGAAGCTGAAGATCAGCAGGAGGGTCGCGTTGGTCTCGAGGATCTTGTGTTTGTCGAGAATTGCCATTGCTCCGGCCCTCCTTATTCAGCCGGGACCGCGACGGTCAGGCTGGCCTCTTTGGCCGGAGCCCGCCGGACGGTCATCCACAGGTTGTAGCACATGATCAGCGCACCAGCGACGAACAGAACACCGCCCAGCGCACGCACCACATACATCGGGAACTTGGCCGCCACGGTGTCGGCGAACGAGTTCACCAGGAAGCCGTTGGCATCCACTTCGCGCCACATCAGGCCTTCCATGATACCGGTGACCCACATCGACGCGGCGTAGAGCACGATACCGATGGTGGCGAGCCAGAAGTGCCAGCTGACCATCTGCAGCGAGTACAGACGCTCGCGCTTCCAAAGAACCGGCACCAGGAAGTACAGCGCACCAAAGGTGATCATGCCGTTCCAGCCCAGCGCGCCGGAATGTACGTGACCAATGGTCCAGTCAGTGTAGTGCGACAGCGAGTTCACCGCGCGGATCGACATCATCGGGCCTTCGAAGGTGGACATGCCGTAGAAACCGACCGAGATGACCATCATGCGGATGACCGGGTCGGTACGCAGCTTGTCCCAAGCGCCCGACAGGGTCATCAGGCCGTTGATCATGCCACCCCACGAAGGCATCCACAGCACGACCGAGAATACCATGCCCAGCGTCGAGGCCCAGTCAGGCAGCGCGGTATAGTGCAGGTGGTGCGGACCAGCCCAGATATACAGGAAGATCAGCGCCCAGAAGTGGATGATCGACAGCTTGTAGCTGAACACCGGACGCTCGGCCTGTTTCGGGATGAAATAGTACATCATGCCCAGGAAACCGGCGGTCAGGAAGAAGCCCACGGCGTTGTGGCCATACCACCATTGGATCATGGCGTCCTGGACACCCGACCAGACGATGACCGATTTCGAACCCCAGATGCTGACCGGAATGGTCATGTTGTTGACCAGGTGCAGCATCGCGACGGTAACGATGAACGCCAGGTAGAACCAGTTCGCCACATAGATGTGGGGCTCTTTCCGCTTGACGATCGTCCCCAGGAACACGGCCAGATAGGCCACCCAGACGATGGTCAGCCACAGGTCCACATACCATTCAGGCTCGGCATATTCCTTGGACTGGGTCCCGCCCAGCACATAGCCGGTCGCGGCAAGAACGATGAACAGCTGATAGCCCCAGAACACGAACCAGGCCAGGTTGCCGCCCCACAGACGCGCGGCGCTCGTGCGCTGCACGACGTAGAAGGATGTGGCGATCAGGGCGTTGCCGCCGAACGCGAAAATGACCGCTGATGTGTGCAGCGGGCGCAACCGGCCAAAGTTCAGAAGCCCTTGCGCCCATTCGAAGTTCAGCACCGGAAAGGCCAACTGGAACGCGATGAAGGTTCCCACCAGGAACCCTACGACACCCCAAAAAGCGGTTGCGATCACGCCATAGCGGATCACGCCATCCATGTACTCACCCGAACGATCGACAAGAATATCCGGCTCATCCGTGTTTCGCAGCGTCCAGATGAACAGGCCACCGGCGATGAGCATCACCAGTATCGCGTGCACCTGATACGCCAAATCCCGCGCATAGTTGGATCCGATCGCTGCGAACAGCACGACCAGACCAAGCGCGATCAGCTTGATGTAATTCGACATATTGCGTCCCTTTGCCATGCTCCGGGCGACTCTTGTGCCGCATAGAGCTTTCGTTGACTGGTTGCTGTATGATCCATGCACAACCAATGCTGCTTTGATCTGCATCAAGACAATAGCCTGAAAACTGTGACAGGCATAAGCAAATGAATGGGTTACCTGGTCGCACAGGTTTCAGAACCCGAAACACGAGGTCGAAATGGCTTATAAATCTCTTCTCACCGTCATGACGGAAACCAAGTTTGCCAAGCCGGCTCTGGCCCAGTTGGTCGCCTTGGCCGAAGCGCAGGACGGCCATGCCGAAGCGCTGTGCCTCGGTGTCGACCGTAGCCAGACCGGCTACTACTACGCGGGCGCAAACGCCCTGATCCTTCAGGAGACCTTGAAGCGTGCAAATGCCGAGGCCGATGAAGTGCTTGCCTTTGCCGAGGATTTCCTGGGCAAGTCAGGCGTGCGCTGGTCCGCTGAAAACGGCGTGGCGCAGATCGCCGACCTGGGTCGGCACGTCGCGCATCGGGCCCGTTTCTCGGACCTTGTAGTTCTGCCTCAGCCCTATGGCAAAGATCGCGGCGCCGAGGCCGAACCGATCATCGAAGCCGCTATGTTCGAGGGTCACGCCTCGGTTCTGGTGGTCCCGGATGACGCAAAACCATTCGCCAGCCCTCGGACAGTGCTGATCGGCTGGAATGAGAGTGTCGAGGCGATGAATGCCATTCGGCGCGCGCTGCCGTTCCTGCGAGCGGCCGAGCTGACCCGGATCGTTGTGATCGATCCGCCGCGTCACGGCCCTGATCGCTCGGACCCGGGCGGTATGCTGTCGCAAATGCTGTCCCGCCATGGCGTGAAATGCGAAATCGACGTGCTGAGCAAGACGATGACGCGTGTGTCCGACATTCTGAACCGTCACGCCGCAGACGTCGAAGCCGACATGATCGTGATGGGCGCCTATGGTCACTCGCGGTTCCGCGAGGCCATTCTGGGTGGCGCGACACGGAATATGTTGGAACAGTCCTCGGTTCCGGTATTCCTGGCCCACTGAACTGCGGGCACAGCAAAACAAAAAACCGCCCCGGAAGGGGCGGTTTTTTCGTCAGACCTTTTTGACCAAACCGATCAGGAACAGAAGGATGACGGCTCCGATCGTTGCAAAGAAGATCGACGACATCATACCGCCGCCGACGGAAAACCCGAGCGCGGGAAAAATCGTTCCGGCGAGAAAAGCGCCAACGATCCCGACGATGATGTTCCCGATCACGCCAAAGCCGCGGCCCTTCATGATCCTGCCCGACAACCAGCCCGCGATCGCGCCGACAAACAGCATTGCCAATAGGCTACCGAATTCCATGCCTTGCTCCTGAATATTGTTTCACGCAAAGGCATTAGAACACGGCCGGGCCGTTGGGTCACGCACGAACGTAGTGCATCCCCTGGAACCCGGATCGCAGATCCCGCACCTTGGGCGCGACCGATGCGGGATCATCGGCCGACAGCGCCTCGGCGAACAGGGCCACAAGTTCTCCGGCATGTTCGGGGGTCACGCCCCGCCGGACCAATTCGGGCGTTCCGATCCGCAATCCGTTCATGTCACCCGCAACCGGGGCGATAGGCAAACCGATACCACATGCCAGGAACCCAGCCCGCCGCAGGTGTTTTGAAACCGCCTGCCCGCCCCCATAGTCTGCGGCCTTCAGCGCGAATTGGTGCGAGGCGGTGGCTCCACCAGCCCCTTTGAACACTGGCAATCCCTGATCTTCCATCTCGCTGGCCATTGCCTGCGCAAGATCGATCATCGCTTGTCCATAGGCCGGCCCGAAGTCAACCCAGTCCAGCAATGAGATTGCCAGAGCCGCCGATTTCGCGGCATCGAAATTGGCCGTCATTCCGGGAAATGCGATGGCGTCCAGCCGTTCCGCAATTTCGGCGTCGTTGGTGACGATCAGCCCACCCGCCGGGCCGCCCAGGCTTTTGTAGGTGCTCATCGTCATCAGATGCGCGCCTTCATCCAACGGGTTCGCCCAAGCCCCGCTGGCGATGATCCCGCATTGGTGGGCCGCATCGAACAGAACCTTGGCCCCGATTTCGTCGGCAATTTCGCGCACGGCCGACACAGGATGCGGAAACAGGTTCAGCGAGCCACCGACGGTGATCAACCGGGGCTGGTGCGTTTTGGCCATGTCGCGCAGAGCGGCCAGATCCAGACTGTACCCGTCCGCATTCACTGGTGCATTGACCGTTTGCAGACCATAAAGCCCTGCGCAGCCACCCTCATGGTGGGTCACGTGCCCGCCGATCGCTGCCGGAGGCGCGATGATCGTATCGCCCGGCCGTGTCAAAGCCATGAAGCCATACAGATTAGCCAAGGCGCCGGATGCCACTCGGAATTCGGCGTATCGCGCGTTGAACACGCGGGCCGCAAGCTCGGCCGCGATCACCTCGATCTCCTCGATGGCCTCAAGACCCATCTCGTATTTGTCGCCCGGATAGCCCAAAGATGGACGACTGCCCAGACCCGCGGCCAGTGCTGCCTCGGCCGTTGGATTCATGACATTTGTCGCCGGGTTCAGATTGAAACACTCGGCATCGTGAATATCCGAGTTTCGCGCGATCAGCGCGTCGATCCGGGCCTCGATCGCTTCCGAGCTGCTGTTGGAAACCTTCCGGGCGATGGTCTGAACAAGGTTTTCGCAGTGGCCCGGAACCCAGGCACGGTGAGCAAGGTGCTGCATCTGATCCTCCGTCTTTGCGGCCAACGATGCAAAGATCCTGACTTGCGCGCAAATCAGTTTTGCGAAAAATTAGGGTTAGAAAAATTGAGCCTAAATCCATGCCCGTTGCTCCACCGCGCCCCAAGCCCCTGCCTCTGAACGCGCTGCGTGCGTTCGAGGCCGCAGCCCGCCTGGGAGGATTCTCGGCCGCGGCTACGGAACTTGGCGTCAGCGCAGGGGCGGTATCAGCCCATGTCAAAACGTTGGAAGACGAACTGGGTGCGCCCCTTTTCGAGCGCACCGCAAGAGGCGTTGCCCTGACCGCGCTGGGACAGAAGGCGTTGCCGGACCTGACCAAGGCCTTCAACACCTTGGGACAAGCCACTTTGTCCATGCGCGCCCAGGCACAGTCGCAGGTGGTGCACATCGTGACGCTGCCCTCGATTGCACAGCTATGGCTGTCGCCAAGGTTGCCCGAACTTCGAGCCGCAGAGCCGGAAATCGAAGTTTCACTCACGGCCGAGGAAACCCCGCCCAACCTCAAGCGCGCGCCCTTCGACATCTACCTGTTTTTCGGCGGTGACTTGGGGGACCCCATCGCCGAAGACGCCATCTTTCCGATTTGCGCGCCGGCCTTGGCGCGTCGCCTGACTACGCCCGAGGACTTGGCGAATGTGACCTGCCTGTCCGATTCGACCTGGTTCGACGATTGGCAAACCTGGGTGGCCGCGGCGCGACCCGGATGGGCGTTCACACCCCGCGGGCCGGTTTTCTCTTTGTACGCGCTGGCCATCGAAGAAGCGCTGAACGGTGCGGGTGTGTTGATGGGACACAAGGCGCTGGTTCAGCCGCATCTGGACAGCGGTCGACTGGTGGCTCCGTTCGAAACGGTGGTCACTCTTCCCGACAGGCTCAAGCTGTGGTCGCCACGTGCCGTCCGATCGCAGACACCGGTCGGGCGCGTCGTCGAATGGCTCAGAAAAACCGCTTAGACCAGAAACCCGCCGTCCGAATCATCCCCGGCCTCTTCCATCAGGCGGCCGATATCCGGAACGGTCACGTGGCGCTTGCCCTGCAGCAGGATCACTTCATCCTTTTTAAGCGCAGAAATCTGACGGCTGACTGTCTCCAGTGTCAGACCAAGGTAGTCGGCCATCGCCTCGCGGGTCAGCGGCAGGTCGAAGACGATGGGGCCGGATGAGCCCTTCTGGCTGGCAGACGCATCCCGGCGTGCGATGATCGACAGCAGGCTGGCGATCTTCTCTCGCGCGGTCTTGCGGCCAAGAACCAGCATCCATTCACGCGCCGCGTCCAACTCGTCCAACGTCATCTGCAGCAAGCGGTGGGCAATATGCGGTGTGCGGCCCATGAGGTCCTCGAACGGTTTCTTGCGGAAACAGCACATGACCACGTCAGTGGTCGCTTGAACGTCATAAGGCGCCGAGTCGCGCCCCGGCCGCCCTACGAAGTCGCTGGGCAGCAGCAGGCCCACCATCTGGGTGCGCCCGTCCTCCATGGTTTGGGTCAGAGACGCGATCCCGGACACGACCGAGCCCACGAAATTCATCTGATCGCCCGACCAGATGATCGTCTGACCGGCCTCGAAGCTGCGGTAATACTTGATCTCTTCCAACGCGACCAACTCGTCCGCATCGCAGCGCGCGCAGACGGCTCGATGCCGAATTGGGCAATCTTCGCAATTGGAGTGGTCAACGAGGGTATTCAGAGTCATGCGCGCGTCCACTTGATCTCGGTCAAGGTTTTCTGGTCGTCGAGCCTATACCGGTGTCGTCATGATAGTAAAACCTCAATTGGCAAAGCTCGGACTATTTGACGCGAAGGTACCGCGTTATACCAGCTATCCGACCGCCCCCCACTTCAGCAATGACGTGGGGCCCGACATGTTCAGCGACTGGATCTCCGCCATCCGGCCGGGCAGTTCGATCTCGCTCTATGTCCATGTGCCGTTCTGTCGCCGGCTGTGCTGGTTCTGCGCCTGCCGCACCCAGGGCACCCAGACCGACAACCCCGTCATCGCCTATGTCGATGTCCTCAAGGCCGAGTTGGACCTGCTGGCCGCGCGCCTGCCCAGCGGGGTGACCCTGTCGCGCCTGCATTGGGGCGGGGGCACGCCCACGCTGTTGAACCCCGACCTGATGCGCGAACTGGCCGCGCATATTCTGGGGATCGTCCCACTTGGACCCAACGCGGAATTCTCGGTCGAGATCGACCCCAACGAGGTGGACGCCGCCCGTCTGGATGCGCTGGCCGAGGCCGGGATGAACCGCGCCTCGATCGGAGTTCAGGATTTCGACGACGAGATCCAGAAGACGATCGGGCGCATCCAGAGCTATGACACCACCCGCGAAGCGATCGACATGATCCGCGAGCGCGGCGTGCCCAGCCTGAACGCCGACATCCTGTACGGACTGCCGCACCAGACCAAGGCGCGGATGACCGAAAGCGTACAAAAGCTGCTGTCCCTCAACCCCGACCGGGTGGCCCTGTATGGCTACGCGCATGTGCCGTGGATGGCGAAACGCCAGCAGCTGATCCCGTCCGACGCCTTGCCGACGCCGGAACAGCGGCTTGATCTGTTCGACACCGCGCGCCGTCTGTTCCTGTGGGACAATTACGAAGAAATCGGCATCGATCATTTCGCCACCAAGGATGACGGGCTGACCCACGCGCTGAAGGCCGGGCGGCTGAAACGCAACTTCCAGGGCTATACCGACGACCAGGCCGAGGTTCTGATTGGCGTCGGCGCCAGCTCGATCTCGCGCTTCCCGCAGGGCTATGCGCAGAATGCACCGGCCACGTCGGCCCATACCAAAGCGGTGCGCGATGGCCGGTTCTCGACCTCGCGCGGGCATCTGTTCAAGGATCAGGACATTCTGCGCGCCCGCCTGATCGAGGCCCTGATGTGCGACTTCCGCATCGAAACGGCCGAGATCCTGCGCGACCACGACATCTCGGCAGCCGAGCTGAAGGCGATGTACCAGCGCGCCAATGACGCCTTCGACGGGTTGTTGCAAATCACCGATGACGGGCTGTTCATCCCGCCCGAAGCGCGCGCCCTGACCCGGATGATCGCCCGGACCTTCGACGCTTATGACCTGAGCAAGGCAGGCCACAGCTCGGCTATCTGACGACGGGCGGCAGGCCGCAAACCGGCCAGTCGCCACAATGCAAAAAAGCGGGGGGTTGACGCGCGCGGTGGGTTTTCCCCACACTCGGAAGGCGGGCGGCGGGCCGCCCGACGCCGAGGCAGGCCATCATTCAGACAGACTCGCCGGCGCATCCGCGTTCGACAGCTCCTTTCGTGCAACCACTCTGCAACTTGACGAAAGGACAGCACCCATGCGCGTTTTTACCGTCCTCGGCCCCAGCCAATCGGGCAAGACAACCCTGGTCGAGGCCATCAGTCGCCTTGATGGCCGGCCCACCACATTCGACCTGTCCGGAACCGTGCATCTGCACGGTTTTTCTTATCTGGACGAACCATGGTGTGCGATCGACGTGGATGGCGGGGGCGATGCGCTGGCCTATGCCGGACCCGCCATGGCCATTTCCGACGCGGCCGTGGTGGTGGTCCCGCCGGACCCGGACGCGGCGGTTCTGTGTGCCCCCTATCTGCGGCTGGTCGATGAGGCGGGCATTCCCTGCTTTCTGTTCATCAACCGGATGGACAACCCCAACGGCCGCATCCGCGACATCATCGCCGCGCTGCAGACCTATTGCAGCCATCACATCACCCTGCGACAGGTGCCGATCCGTGAAGGCGAAACCATCGTCGGCGCCGTCGACCTGATCTCAGAGCGCGCGTGGAAATATCAGGAAGGTCAGCCCTCGGCGCTGATCGAACTACCGCAATCGGTGGCCGATCGCGAGGCCGAAGCCCGCACCGAACTGCTCGAAACCTTGTCGGATTTCGACGACCACCTGCTTGAGCAGCTGATCGAGGACAAGCAACCGCCCAGCGCCGAGGTCTATGACCTGGCCGCGCAGGTCCTGCAGAACCATCAGTTGATCCCGGCCTGTCTGGGCGCAGCCAGCCATGGCAACGGGCTGACCCGCCTGATGAAGGCCCTGCGGCACGAGGCGCCCGAATTCGACATCGCCGCCGACCGGGACGCGGCGCCCGAGGCCGCCCGCGCCATCGCCGGGTTCGCCGACGTCAAAAAGCACATTGGCAAAATCATCGTCCTGCGGGGGCTGGGCGAGGGGATCAAGGCGCATGACCCGCTGGGCGGCGAAACTGTTGGCAACCTGACCGCGCTGGACGCAAAGACCCAAATCGACGGGCTGAAGGCCGGCGAGATCGGGCTGGCGGTGAAATCCGATCACCTCAACCCCGGCAATATCTATGACAGCAGCGGCTCCACGCCGCTGCCGGATTGGGCCACGGCGCATCCGGTCGCCTATCGGCAGGTGGTGTCGCCGGCCCATGAACGCGACGACGTGCGCCTGTCCAACGCGCTGTCCAGGCTGGTCGAGATCGACCCGGGCCTGACGCTGGAACAGGACGAGCTGAGCGGCCACGCCGTTCTGGGCTCGCAGGGGCCGCAGCACATGCGTCGGGTGGTCGCCAAGCTGGCCGAGGATTTCGGGATCGAGATCGAATCCTCTCCGGTCGAGACCGCCTATAGAGAGACCATCCGAGCCACGGTCGAACACCGACACCGCCACCGCAAGCAATCCGGCGGCGCGGGGCAGTTCGCCGATGTGGTGATCTCTGTCGCACCGCTGCCGCGCGGATCGGGTTTTCAATTCGACGAGGTGGTCAAGGGCGGCGCGGTGCCCAAGAACTATATCCCCTCGGTCGAACAAGGCGCGGTCGATGCACTGGCGCAGGGCCCCGAGGGCTTTCCGGTGGTGGATGTGAAGGTCACGCTGCACGACGGCAAGCATCACAACGTGGACAGTTCCGATTTTGCCTTCCGGACTGCGGGAAAGAACGCCGTGCGCGAGGCCTTGCCACAGGCCAAGCCGGTTGTTTTGCAGCCGATCCTGAACGCCGAGATCCATGTTCCGTCGGCCTTCGTGGGCGATCTGGTGCCCACGATCAGCTCGCTTCAGGGGCAGGTTCTGGGGTTCGAGGGCAACCCGAACGCGCCGGGCTGGGAGATCTTCAACGCCCAGTTGCCCGCCGTGGCCGAAGACGAACTACACCGCACGCTGGCCAGCGCCACACGCGGCACCGGCTGGGTCAAGCTGCAGTTCGACCACTATGAAGAGCTGCGCGGCCCGGTGCCGAAATCGGCATCACGCGAAACGGCCAACGCCTAGCCCGCCGCAGCGATCAGTTCGCGAGTATAGTCATCCTGGGCGTTGACGAAGAGGTCTTCGGCAGCGCCCATCTCGACCACGTCTCCGTTGCGCATGACGATCACCTTGTGTGACATCGCCCGCACCACCTTCAGGTCGTGGCTGATGAACAGGTAGGCCAGCCCGTATTTCTTCTGAAGGTCGCGCAGCAGTTCGACGATCTGCACCTGCACCGTCATGTCCAGCGCACTCGTCGGTTCATCCAGCACCAGCAGCTTGGGCCGCAGCACCATGGCGCGGGCAATCGCGATGCGCTGGCGTTGCCCGCCCGAGAATTCGTGCGGGTAGCGGTCCATCGCCGACGGGTCCAGGCCCACCTCGGTCATCACCTCGGCCACCAGTTCGCGCGGGGCCCGGTGCGGGTCGACCTTGTGGATCGCCAGACCCTCGGCGATGATCTGCTGGCAGGTCATGCGCGGGCTGAGGCTGCCGAACGGGTCCTGAAACACGATCTGCATGTCCTTGCGCAGGCGGCGCAGTTCACGCGTGGACCAGCGGCGCACATCCTGTCCGCGGAAGGTGATCGCGCCCTCGGAGGCGATCAGCCGCATGATCGCCAGCGCCAGCGTGGTCTTGCCCGAGCCGCTTTCGCCGACGATCCCAACGGTTTCGCCCGCCCGCACGCTGAGTGTGGCGTCGTTCACCGCCTTCACATAGCCGACCGTGCGTTTCAGGAATCCGCGCTGGATCGGAAACCAGACCTTCAGATGCTCGGTCCGGGCCACTTCTTCGGCCGCGGGGTCGATCGGGTCGGGTATGCCCGTGGGTTCGGCTGCCAGCAGCTTGCGGGTATAGGGGTGCTGAGGGTTGTCGAAGATCTCGGCCACGGGGCCGGTCTCGACGATCTCGCCATCCTTCATCACGCAGACCCGGTCGGCGATGCGTCGCACGATGCCCAGATCATGGGTGATGAACAGCATCCCCATGTTTTCCGATTTCTGCAGCTCGGCCAGCAGTTCGAGGATCTGCGCCTGAATCGTCACGTCCAGCGCAGTGGTCGGCTCGTCCGCGATCAGGATGTCGGGCTTGTTGGCCAGCGCCAGCGCGATCATCACCCGCTGCCGCTGTCCGCCGGACAGCTGATGGGGATAGGCGTCCAGCCGTTCCTCGGGGTCGCGGATACCGACCTTGTTCAACAATTCGACGATCCGGGCGCGCGCCGCGTCGCCCGTCAGACCCTGGTGCAGGGCCAGCGATTCCGCCATCTGCTTCTGGATCGTGTGCAGCGGGTTCAGCGAGGTCATCGGCTCCTGGAAGATGAAGCTGATGTCGTTGCCGCGGACCTCCATCAGGCGCTGCTCGGATGCGCCGATCATCTCCTGCCCGTCATAGGTGACCGACCCTTCGACGATCGCGCTGTCGCCCAGCAGCGACACGGTGGACAGCGCGGTGACCGATTTTCCCGACCCGGATTCGCCCACCAGCGCCACGGTTTCCCCGCGATCGACATGGAACGAGACGCCCCGAACCGCCGTGGTCACCTGCCCGTCCTGACGGAACGAGACCCTGAGGTTTTTCACATCCAGCAAGCTCATGAGAAGGTCTTTCGCGGGTCGAACGCGTCACGCACGCCTTCGAAGATGAAGACCAGCAGCGACAGCATGATGGCAAAGGTGAAAAAGGCAGTGAAGGCCAGCCACGGCGCCTGCAGGTTCTGCTTGGCCTGAAGGGTCAGTTCACCCAGCGAGGGCGCCGAGGACGGCAGGCCAAAGCCCAGGAAATCGAGGCTGGCCAGCCCGCCGATCGTGCCGGTCACGATGAACGGCATGAAGGTCAGCGTGGCCACCATCGCGTTGGGCAGCATGTGGCGGAACATGATGGTCAGGTTGCCCACGCCCAGCGCCTTGGCCGCGCGCACATATTCCAGGTTGCGGGCGCGCAGGAACTCGGCCCGAACCACGCCCACTAGGCCTGTCCAGGAAAACAGCACCATCAGGACGACCAGCAGCCAGAAACTGCGCCCCAGCACCGCGAACATGATGATGATGACATAAAGCGACGGGGTGGATGACCAGATCTCGATGATGCGCTGGAAGATCAGGTCCAGCCAGCCACCGAAAAAGCCCTGCAGCGCGCCGGCGAATATGCCGATCAGGCTGGCGGCGCCGGTGACGATCAGGGTGAACAGGATCGACAGGCGGAAGCCATAGATGACGCGCGCCAGCACGTCGCGCTTGGTGTCGTCGGTGCCCAGCAGGTTCTGCCGGTTGGGCGGCAGCGGCGCGGCGCCGGGACGATCGACGCTGGTGTTGAAAGAATAGGGGATCGGCGGCCAGATGGCCCAGCCACGCTCGAAACCCTCGGCTTGGAACGTTCCCGCCTCAATCTGCTCGATGATGCCTTCGGGGTCATCGAAACAGTCATCCAGTCCGCCGCTGTCGATCAGGCAGCGGACCTCGGGGTCGCGGTAGATCGCCTCGGTCTGGAAGTCGCCGCCGAACTCGGTCTCGGCGTAGAAGTTGAAGATGGGCGTATAGAGCTCGCCCCGATACTTCACAAGGATCGGTTTGTCATTGGCGATGAATTCCGCGAACAGCGACAGACCGAACAGCACCGAAAAGATGATCAGCGACCAGAAGGCCCGGCGGTTGCGGCAGAAATTGCGCCAGCGACGTTGGTTCAGAGGAGAAAGTGCCATTTACCCCTCGCGTTTCTCGAAATCGATGCGCGGATCGACCAGCACATACATCAGGTCGCTGATGATGCCGACGACCAGACCGAGCAGACCGAAAATGAACAGCGTCCCGAAGATTACCGGATAATCTCGCGCCACTGCGGCCTCAAAGCCCAGACGACCAAGGCCATCCAGCGAGAAGATCGTCTCGATGATGATCGACCCGCCGAAGAACACGCCGATGAACACCGCCGGGAAGCCGGCGATCACGATCAGCATCGCGTTGCGGAATACGTGGCCGTACAAAACGCGCTGCTCGCTCAGCCCCTTGGCGCGGGCGGTCATGACGTATTGCTTTTTGATCTCGTCCAGAAACGAATTCTTGGTCAGCAGCGTCAGCGTGGCAAACGCGGAAATCGTAAGTGCGATGGTCGGCAGGGCGATGTGCCAGAAGTAGTCGGCCACTTTGCCCAACAGGCTGAGGTCTTCCCAATTGTCCGAGGTCAGCCCGCGCAGCGGGAAGATCTGCCAGTAGGAACCGCCCGCAAACAGCACCAGCAGCAGGATCGCAAACAGGAAGCCGGGGATCGCATAGGCCACGATGATGGTCGCGCTGGTCCATGTGTCAAAGCGTGAACCATCCTTGACCGCCTTGCGGATGCCCAGCGGGATCGAGACCAGATAGGCGATCAGCGTCGACCACAGGCCCAGCGAGATCGAGACCGGCATCTTCTCGAGCACCAGGTCGATCACCGAGACCGAGCGGAAGTAGCTTTCGCCAAAATCCAGCGTCAGATAGTTGCCCATCATGTTCAGGAACCGCTCGACCGGCGGTTTGTCGAAGCCGAATTCCTTCTCCAGTTCGGCGATGAATTCCGGCGGTAGGCCGCGGGCGCCCACGTATTTGTCATCGAAAACGCCACCGCCGGGTTCGGCCCCGGCACCCGCGTCACCGGACCCCGCAAAACCCGCGAATACATCGCCCTGCCCTTCGATCTGGGCGATGATCTGCTCGACCGGACCGCCGGGCACGAACTGCACCAGCGTGAAGTTGACGATCATGATGCCCAGAAGGGTCGGGATGACCAGCAACAGGCGTCGAAGAATATATGCGCCCATGTTAACGCAGCGCGCCTTCTGCTTTCAGGGCCGCTTCCTTTTCGGGATTGATCCACCACAGATCAAGGTATCCCAGCGCATAGGGCGGCAACTGATCGGGGTATTCGTACATGTTGTAGTAGGCTGTCCAGTATTCCGCGATATACCCATCCGGTATGATGAAGAACTCATAGCGCAAGGCGCGATCCAAGGCCATAAGCGCTGCGTCCTGATCAGTTTGATTGTTGGTCGCGAAAGACGCCTCGATGATGGCGTCCACCAACGGGCTGGCAAGGCCTGCCGGGTTGAACAGGCTGAACTCGGCCTCTTTCGAGCCATACATCTGACTGAGGCCGCCACCAGTGGACAGGAACGCGCCATAGCGTGTTGAATAAACCATGTCATAGTCACGCTCGCGGCTGCGCAGGGTGTACTGCGCCGGATCGACCTTTTCGGCCGACGCATCCACGCCCAGCGCCTGGAGGTTTTGGACAAAGGTCTCGATCATCGTGGCTGTCGATGTCGGCAGGTTGGACGGATAGGGGATGTTCACCCGCAGGGTCTGACCCTGAGCATTGCGGCGCAAGTTGCCGTCGCCTACGGGCCATCCGGCTTCGTCCAACAATTTTGAGGCTTTGCGCAGGTTGCGCCGATCGTTCAGGCGCGCCGGGCTGGATTCGTGAACGGTCGTCACCGGTTCGGACAACAGCTCGGGTGGAACCACGTCGCCCAAAGCCTGCAGAAATGCCAGCTCTGCCCCCTGCGGTGTATCCATCGCTTCAAGCGGCGTGCCTTCGATGAACGAATCGCGGGGCGAGTTCAGCCCGAACAGCAGAGATTCATTGGCCCATTCAAAGTTGAATGCCAGCGCCAGTGCCTTTCGAACATTCTTGTCCGCGAATTGCGGACGCGCGAGGTTGAACACAAATCCCGACGGGGTCGGCGGACTGCCATTCGCAATCGCGTCCTTGACGACATAGCCCTCTTTCAACTTGGGGAAGTCATAGCCGGTCGCCCACAGTTTGGGATCGCTTTCGATCCGCAGCGTGTATTCGCCTGCCTTGAAGCCTTCAAAGGCGGCTGTCTGGTCCGCGAAATACTCGACTCGGATGGTATCATAGTTGTGCCGGCCCTTGTTGAACGGCAAGTCCTTGCCCCAGTAGTCGTCCCGGCGTTTGTAGACGATGCGCCGGTTGATATCGTAGCTCTCCAATTTGTAAGGCCCAGATCCAACGGCGACTTCCAGGCGCGGCTCGTCGAGACGGCGGGAAGGGTCTGCCTCGAACCACGCTTTCGAGAATACGGGCGTCGCGCCGACGGTTTCGATCCGGCTGCGGGCCGTCAATTCGGGATTGAACGTGAACTTGACTGTATGCGTATCCAGTGCCTCGGCGCCGGTCACCATCCGCCCGACGGCCTGTGCGTACGACGGCAGGCCCTGTTCGATGAACAGGCGGTGGCTGTAGACCACATCCTCGGCGGTGACAGGCGTGCCATCCCAGAACGTCGCTTCGGGGCGCAGGTGGAAAATGACCCAGTTGCGGTCGGCGTCATACTCGAGGCTCTCGGCCAAAACGCCGTAGTACTGACCGACACTGTCATCCGTGCTGTCCATCAGCCGATCGTATTGCAGTGTCGTCAACGCTCCGGGGCGACCTTTGCGCGAATATGGGTTCAGGGAATCAAACGTGCCCGATGCGGCCAATGACAGCTCGCCGCCCTTGGGTGCATCCGGGTTGGCATAGTTCAGGTGCGTGTAGTCGGCGGGGTAGTCGAGATTGCCGAAGTACGAGTAGCCATGGCTGCGAATGATCTGGTCCTCGTCGGCCCGGACTGGCCCCGCCTGCCCCAGAACCAACGCCGCCGAAATGCCCAATGCCGCGACCCAATGACGAAAACCTTGTTCGCGCGCGCCAGGCAGATGGGAAATCATACGGGTCATCCTTCGATGTTGTCTTCTGTCCATGTCCTTGTGCGCAAGCTAAAAGCCCAGCACTGACACTTGCAAGTTTAGAATGCGTGAGCGCTTTGTGAAGTTTAGCTCAGACAAAAAAAGCCGCTGCACAAGGCAGCGGCTTTCGCATTTCGGTGTCTGGATGGGCAGATCAGCCGCCAATCGTCTGCAGGTACGCGATCAGGTCTGCGCGTTCCTGAGCCTTTTTAAGACCGGCAAAGCTCATCGAAGTGCCTTGGATATAGCCTTTGGGGTTTGCAATGAACGCATCCAGCTCTTCCGGGGTCCAGTTGCCGCCATGCGACTGCATCGCCGCCGAGTAGCCGAAGCCCGCAGCCGCTGCCACAGGGCGGTCCACGACGCCATACAGGTAAGGACCGGTGCCATTGGCGCCTTCTTCCAGCTTGTGGCAAGCCGAACACTTGCGGAAAACCTTCGCGCCCTTTTCCGGGTCAGCTGCGGCCAGCAGGTCGGCAAAGACCACTTCTTCGCCGTCAGCGCTTTCGCCCGAGCTTTCGGTTTCAATAACATAGGCGGCTTCGCCGTGCCCGCCGACATGGTAGAGAACATCGCCCCCCCATTTTGCCAGGAGGAGTACAAGGAAGGCACCGAACAGGCCGGCTGCGGCCTTGGTAACTGTCATCGTGTCGAACATTGATCGCGAGTCCATTTCAGCTGTCTTCGGGGTGTCTAAGGCTTCCCCTTGCAAGAGGCAAGGTATAGACACCGCGACGAAACGCCCAATTCTGGAACTTGTTGCACGGAATCGACCAAATGACCAAACGCATCGCCTTTCAGGGGGAACCCGGCGCCTACAGTCACGAAGCCTGTCGCAATGCGCGTCCGGATATGGAGGCCCTACCCTGCCGAACGTTCGAGGACGTAATCGAATCGGTGCGCTCGGGCGAGGCCGATCTGGCCATGCTGCCGGTCGAGAACAGCACCTATGGACGGGTGGCCGATATCCACCGCCTTCTCCCGCACAGCGGGCTGCACATCGTGGACGAGGCCTTCGTGCGAGTTCACATCAACTTGCTGGGCGTGCCGGGCGCAAAACTCGAAGATATCACCGAAGCCCATTCGCATCTGGTGCTGTTGCCGCAATGCGCAAACTTTCTGAAGGCCCACGGCATCCGCGGGCGCGTCAGCCCTGACAACGCCCGCGCGGCGCGCGAGGTCTCGGAAGCGGGTGAGAAACATTCGGCGGCCCTGGCCAGCGAACTGGCTGGCGAAATCTATGGCCTTGAACTGCTGGCGCGCCACATCGAAGACAGCGACGACAACACGACCCGCTTTCTGGTGATGTCCCGCGAGGACGACCGCAGCCGCCGTGGCGAGCACGGGATGATCACCAGCTTCGTGTTCCAGGTCCGGAACATTCCGGCGGCGCTGTACAAGGCCATGGGCGGTTTTGCCACCAACGGCATCAACATGACCAAGCTGGAAAGCTACATGGTTGATGGCTCGTTCACGGCGACTCAGTTCTACGCCGACATCGTCGGCCACCCGGAAGACCGCAACGTGCAGCTCGCGATGGATGAACTGCAGCATTTCACCACGAATGTGGAAGTGCTGGGCGTGTACCCCGCTGCTCGACCACGCGGTTAGTCTGCGCCCACGCGCCGGCAGCTTGGGACTGCTCGCCGCCGGTCAAACGCCGGCTCTCAAGCCCCGTGTAGATAGCGTTCTTCCATTTCGCGCGCAAAATCGCTCAGTCGCATCTGGAACTGGCGCCGGAATCTGGCCTTGCCCAGCTTCAACGACTGCAGAAGCAGACGCGCAGGCAAGGTCTTGGCCGCCAGTGACATCTCGATGCTCAGCCGCGTCTGCTTTTGCGACAGCGACAGAAGATCAATCGTGGTCAGGCCGTTCATCCCCTTGCTGGTCGATCGAAACCGCATGGCTGTGGGGCGATCAAACTCGGCCACCTCGATCGCGACGTGGCGTGGCTTGCCACGGATCATGATATCGGCTTCCCAGCACGACCCGACCCAGTGGCCCGGCATTTCGACAGTGCGTCGAACCTCGACACCGCGGCGCATCGCCATGCGCTCGAACCGTTCGAAGTCCGCGACCATGTCGAACACCGCATCGATCGGCGCCTGGATATCTTCGCGTGCTGAAACCTGCATGTCGGCCTTTTCTGCTCAGTCAGGGTGTCAGTGTTTCGTCAGTCCAGCGTATCTGCAAGCCAGTTACGCAAAAGAAAATGCGCGATTGCCCCCTTTCGCGCCGGCAGAAGCTTGGGGTGCTCGCCTGCAAAAGCCTGCATCATCTCGGACTTGGTGACCCACATCGCGTCCTCGATCTCGACCGGGTCGATCGTGATCTCGCGGGACAGCGCCTGCGCTGCACACCCGAACATCAGCGACGACGGAAATGGCCAGGGTTGACTTGCCAGATAGCTGACGTGTCCGACCGGAACGCCGGCCTCCTCCATGACCTCACGCCGCACGGCGGCTTCGAGGGTCTCGCCCGGCTCGACGAAACCGGCCAACAGTGAATACATGCCGTCGGGCCACCCCGGAGATCTGCCCATCAGGACGGAATCGCCATGCGTGACCAACATGATCACCACCGGATCGGTCCGTGGAAAGTGCTGACCGCCACAGGCCGGGCACAGTCGTTGCCACCCCGCCTGTGAAACGTTGGTCGGGTTGCCGCAGCGCGCGCAGAACCTGTGCGTCTCGTGCCAGCCGATCACGGCTTTGGCGGTGGCTGCCAATTCGGCGTCCCGGGCCGACAGCCGGGTCATGATCCGACGAAGCTCGGCGAACACGTGGCCCACGGGCAGCCCCGGATGCTGCTGTTCGGTTCGGTCCACGAACGCTCCAACGCCCGACAGGTCCAACCCGTCGGCAGACCAATTCGAAATGTCCATTGCAAACAGCGGCGCACCCGCATCACTGCGCCCCAGCAAGATCGGTTGGTCAATCGCCCCGCCGGGTCCGTTCGCAACCAGATCGTGGTCTATCGGAACCAAGGCCAACTGGTCCAGCGCTTCGCCCATGACAAGCGGTTTGCCCCGCCACACAAGGATGCACCGCGCCGTGGGTTCGGACCGTGCTGCCTCCAAAGCTCTGCCATCGGTACGGATCTGCGCCGCCCGGTCCAGTCCAGAGCCGCCAAATGTCACGCTTTCCGCCCGTTTCATGCCTGTCCCTTTGGAATTTGCACAAGGGCTGCCACGACTTGGGCACTGGTGCAATGGGAATTCACACTCGCAAAAAGCATCGTTGTCGCAAAGGACGCATGGAAGCCCTGACGATTACCTGTATTCTACCTTTCAGTGAAAACGTATGCACAACAGCACCTAAAAGAAGAAAATTGGCTCTGAAATCCTCCCCGCTTCAGGTACATTCCCACTTAAAAACCGCGCACATCCGGATTCTTGCGACGACCGATCTGCACATGAATCTGACCAGTTTCGACTATTATGCGGACCGGCCGGAACCAAGTGTGGGCTTCACCCGAACCGTCAGCTTGATCCGCTCTGCACGTCAAGAGGCGGAAGAGGCGAATGCAACTGTCCTGCTGTTCGACAACGGAGATTCCCTTCAGGGGACACTTCTGGGTGACTGGGCGGCCGAACAGACCGACGCGACCCACCCCTTGATGTCCGCCTTTGGGCGTTTGGGCTACGACGCAATTGCGCTGGGGAACCACGACTTCGGCTTTGGTCTGCCAACTCTGGGCCGGATCGTTTCTCGGGCACCTTGCCCGGTTTTGTGCAGCAACATGCAGTGTCTAACCGGGGTCGCGCCCTGGCAGAAACAGGCCATCCTGACCCGTAATGTCCACATCAACGGCCAAAGCATTCCTGTCCGAATTGGCGTTTTCTCGATCCTGCCTCCGCAGACGGTGAAGTGGGAAGCACCACAATTGCAAGGCCAGGTCGTAGCCGAGGATGCCGTCGCTACGGCGCGCCGGATGGCCGAGAATTTGCGACGTCAGGGCTGCGATCTGATTGTGGCTCTTGCACATTCCGGCCTAGGCGAGCCCAACGCCGTGCCGATGTCGGAAAATGTGGTCGCACAGCTTTCTGCTCTGGACGGTATTGATGCAATCGTGGCCGGACACACGCATCTGACACTGCCCGACCCAAGCGATGGTAACCCGCAGCAGGCCAGACCCGTGGTCATGCCCGGATCAGCGGGGTCGCATTTGGGGGTGATCGACCTGACGCTTGCTATGAACGCCGCGGGAGAAGCGAGAATTTTTGGTCACAGCGCGCATCTGCGCGCGATCTGCCCGGGCGGGGCTGAAACCGGCGCTTGGGTCGTTCCCGAAGACCCTGAGATGGTCGAACTTTTTGCCGCCGCCCACAAGGCGACCCGCAAAGCCGCTGCCCAGCCGGTGGGCCGGATCAATCGTACCCTGCACAGCTATTTCACCTTTTGCGGGGTGGATCAGGGGCTGAATTTGGTCGCCGCAGCACAGGCGGCAGCCCTGCGACCGGTTCTGGCCGGAACGGCCTTTGAAACCCTCCCAGTTCTGTCCGCAGCCGCACCTTCGAAATTCGGAGGCCGGGCCGGACCACGGCACTACACCGAAGTTCCGGCTGGCGATGTCACCGTACGGCATGTCTCGGACTTGCATGTGTTCCCAAACCAACTGGCCGCCATGCTGCTGGATGGCCGCCAGATCGCCGAATGGCTGGAAATGTCGGCTGCCCAGTTTTCCCAACTTGGCAACAGCGACGAGCAGGTTCTGATCAACCCCGAGGGCACCGGGCACAATTTCGACGTGCTGCATGGGGTGACCTACAGGTTCGATCTGACCCAGCCCGCGCGATATGATATAGGCGGCCAGTTGATCGACACGTCCCATTCCCGCCTGCGCGATCTTGCCTTTCAGGGCCGCCCCGTCGATCCGGATGAACAATTCGTCGTTGCATCAAACAGCTACCGAGCCAATGGCGGCGGCAACTTTCCCGTCCCAGACCCGGCCCGGCTGATCCCGGTGCCGCCGCTGAGCCTCCAGGGAATCTTGCGCGACTACCTGGCGGGACGATTGGGTCCGGATCCGGTGGAAAACACCGCCCAAAGCTTTTCCTTTGTTCCGCAGGCGGGCCGGTCCGTGATTCTGAAGACCGGGCCACGCGCTGCAAACTACCTGCGCGAGCTCGACCACTTTGCAGCCACCACCGACGGGCAGGACGCGCGCGGGTTTCTTAGGGTACGCCTGTCTTTGTGACGGGTTGCCAAGCGGGTGCGTGATGCCTATATCGTCGGTCGAGAGGTTGGCGCGGGCAAGCGCCTCGCCAACCTGGTCAGGTCCGGAAGGAAGCAGCCACAACGAGCCCCGCTTGGGTCGATGTCCAACCTCTCACTTGACGCCGCGCCACGTATTCGGCCCGGTCAATCCAACCTCTGTATTTCGTCGTTGTTCCTGAAAACCGCGCTTGCGGGCGGGTCAGGCGATCAATCGCGGCCAAACGGCACTGCTGCGCCGGGCGAAGGCGCCGATATGACCAATTTCGGACAGTCCGAAATCCCTCGGCTCCAACAAATGCCGACGGGCGGTCGGACCATAGAGTTCAGCCAGCCGCCAGACGGCGGGCGGTGGCACAGTCTGGTCATCCTCGAACGCAATGATATCCGCCGTGGCGTTCGCCCGACTCCAATCCGCTTGGGGAAGCGTGTCTCCCAATTCGGGCAGATAGCTGGTGGGCGATGTACACCACTTGCGCCATTGCCAATAGACGCCCGCCGGCAAATCGGCTCCGAATCCCAGAAGTTTCCCCGGCAGGTACCCCAGAAGACGCACCAGAGGTGGCACGTGGCCATACCAGAACAAAGTCGCCAAGCCCTTGTAGGGCCACGGGTGATCGGCCACCGTCACCAAACCTGCGCACACACAGATCATCCGGTCGATCTGTTCGATTTCCGGTTGCAACGGACCCAGCATTCCACCGACCGAATGCCCGATCACCCACAGTTTTGCCTGCGGGTATCGACGGCGCATCTCGGCACGCGCTGCGGGCATGTCGATCAGCGCCCAGTCCGCCATCGTGGCCTTCGAGTCTTTCAGCCGCCCGGTCAGCGAATGCTCGAAATCCCGGTAATCATATGTCAGGCAAGCCATACCGCGCTCGGCGGCCAGCCAGCGAGCAAAGTGCTGATAGTAGTCACGTGGCACTCCTGTTGCGCCGTTCAGCACAACAACGGTTTGCGGCTCGACCGCCGGAGTGTAAAGCCGCGCCGCCAGCTGGGTCTGGCCCGACGGAAACTTAAAGTCTTCCACGTCAACCGCGTGCTGCGAATCCAACATCTTTGCCTCCAAACACTCTGGACCGATCGGTCTAATACTTTGTGTCTGGACCAATTGGTCTAGGCCTGTCAATATTTGGCCTGCATGACCCAACGTCCACCAAACACCAAAGATCGCCTGATCGTGACTGCCGCCCGACTGTTCCAGCGCTCGGGCTATAACGGTGTCGGTCTGGCGGAATTGCTGGCCGAAGCGCAAGCCCCCAAGGGTTCGCTTTATCACCATTTTCCAAAGGGCAAGCCGGATCTGGCCCTGGCGGCGGCCAGTTGGGCCTCGGACGGGATGTTGAGCATGATTGCTGCGGCATTCGACGACGCCGCGGATTTTCGCGACGGGGTCACCACCCTGTGCCACAAGATCGCGAAGCTGTTCGACACCTCGGCCCAATGGGAGACCTGCCCGATCGCCGCCACCCTGTTCGAAAGCCCCGACAACCGCGCGTTTCGGGAACATGCCGACCGTCTGTATGAAAGCTGGATCATCGAAGTTCGAAACCACGCCGCGCGGTTCGGAGTTTCCGACCCTGAAAATGCTGCGGACACCCTGTTCATCGTGATGCAAGGCGGCTGGCAATTGGCCCGTGCCCGCAGGGATTCGAATGTGCTGCGCAGACTGCCTGATCTGTTCCCTTGGGACTCACTCCGGCAACCGGGCTGAAACCGTCTTGACTCGATCCCGGATACACCGCTAGCGATGAGGGGATGGTTCCCGTGCCGTTTCGGTCCGGGATGAAAAGGGAACACGGTGCGGTCCAACCCGGAACTCCGGAGCGGACCAAGGCCGCGACTGCCCCCGCAACTGTAGGCGGAGAGCGATGCCTAAATACCACTGACCGCAAGGTTGGGAAGGTCGGCAAAGCAAAGACCCGCAAGTCAGGAGACCTGCCATCAAACGTGAAACCGAAACTCGGACGGGGTGTCCGGGCAGGGTCTGGCCTTGAAACCGGCGTCTGTCCAAATCCACCTCGCCCAGCGCGCGGAGGGCGCAACATGATTTGGAAGACCGATACCCATGAATTCGCGGCAACCATCTGCCAGCGCACCGGAAAGACCTGCCCGGCATTGGCGCGCATGGCACGGGCCATCGCGCAGGCAATGGCGACGGCGCAGGCCGCTACATCCCCCGACTTCCAAGTGGAAGGCAGTAGCGAACTGGCCCATTGCGAACATGGCTGCACGGCGCGGTTCGATGCACGTCCCGAACGGATCCGCGTGTATTGCGGAGCGGCCGCCGACACACCGTCCGACTGCCTTGATACCTACGCCGACATGCTGTTTGACGACCAGAGCGACGCCCTGCCTGCGCAGGTCATCAGTGATCGACCCTGTGCGATGCTGCAGGCCACGGCGATCATGCCCGTGGTCAGGGCCGAGCGCGAGTTCCGCGCAACCGCCTGAATGTCAGGTCGCCAGTGCCTCGCGCGCTGGGGCGACGGCCCAGTCCATCTGAGCATCAGTCTCAACCGCGCAGGGGCGTACGGCCCGCAGGCGTTTCAGGGCCTGTTCCGGCTGCTCGCCGCTCTCGATCATCAAGCGCAGAACAACCATGCCTGACCGCCCACAACCGCCCCGGCAGTGGACCAGTACCCGCCCGCCGCCCGACAGCGCATGGCGGGCGGCGGCGCTGACTTCGGGCCATCGGCCGGATATCTCGGTCGACGGCGCCGAGAAGTCGGCGACCGGAAGATGCGCCCACCGACAGGCGCGCCGATGAATGTCACAGCCCAATTCGCCCGCACCCACGGCAACCAGTTCGGCAAGGGTTGTCATCGAAATCACCAGCCCCGGCGCCCAGGCTGAAATCAGGTCCAGGTCTCCCTCATAGTCGCCGCCACCGCCGGGAACCGAGGTCAGGGCCAGCGTACCGCCGCCCACCTGCAATGCATGAACCACAAGATTTGTCATCAGACGTTCCCCCCGAAACTGGCTGATTGAACTTGATCCGCGCAGTATGCCTCACACCGCGCGCTCGCCAAAGCGAAAAACCTGCACCGGCGCTGTGGACGCGGGGCACCGGGAACTCTACCCTGCATCGTCAGTACGAATCCGTCAGAGCAGACATGACCACACAGTCCAGCCCCGCCTATCAGGTTCTCGCCCGAAAATACCGCCCGGAAACCTTTGCCGATCTGGTCGGTCAGGATGCCATGGTGCGCACGCTGAAAAACGCGTTCGAGGCGGACCGGATCGCGCAGGCCTTCATCATGACCGGCATCCGCGGTACCGGCAAGACGACCACGGCCCGGATCATCGCCAAGGGCATGAACTGCATCGGCCCCGACGGCAATGGCGGCCCAACGACCGAACCCTGCGGCCAGTGCGAGCATTGCGTGGCCATCATGGAAGGTCGCCATGTGGACGTGCTGGAAATGGACGCCGCCAGCCGCACCGGCGTGGGCGACATCCGCGAGATCATCGACAGCGTGCGCTATCGCGCCGCCAGCGCGCGGTACAAGATCTACATCATCGACGAAGTCCACATGCTGTCGACCAGCGCGTTCAACGCGCTGCTGAAAACGCTGGAGGAACCGCCCGAGCATGTGAAGTTCATCTTTGCAACGACCGAGATCCGCAAGGTGCCGGTCACCGTGCTGTCGCGCTGCCAACGATTTGACCTGCGCCGGATCGAACCCGAAGTGATGATCGGCCTGCTGCGCAAGATCGCCACCGCCGAGGGCGCGGAAATCTCGGATGACGCGCTGGCACTGATCACCCGCGCCGCCGAAGGCTCGGCCCGGGATGCGACCTCGCTGCTGGATCAGGCAATCAGCCATGGTGCCGGCGAAACCACCGCCGACCAGGTGCGCGCGATGCTGGGACTGGCCGACCGGGGCCGCGTGCTGGACCTGATGGACATGATCCTGCGCGGCGATGCGGCCGGGGCCCTGACCGAACTGGGCGCGCAATATGCCGAGGGCGCCGACCCGCTGGCAGTGCTGCGCGATCTGGCCGAAATCACGCATTGGGTCTCGGTGGTGAAGATCACCCCCGACGCAGTCGAAGATCCCACCGTCTCGCCCGATGAACGCACCCGCGGCCAGCAGATGGCCGAGGCGCTGCCGATGCGGGCGCTGACCCGGATGTGGCAGATGCTGCTGAAGGCACTAGAGGAAGTCTCGGCCGCCCCCAACGCCATGATGGCCGCGGAAATGGCGGTGATCCGCCTGACCCATGTGGCCGATCTGCCCAGCCCGGAAGAGTTGATCAAACGCCTTCAGGACAGCCCTCCGCCGCCCGTCGGCGGGCCGGGGGGCGGCGTTCCGGTTGCCGGCAACACCGCCCCGCCCGTGACCGCGACGGCCTCGGCCCATGCGCCCACCCCGCGCGGTGTGGGCGGCGCGCCCACGGCGGCGTTGGCCCAAGACGTGCAGACCGCGCTGGCGCGTTATCCAACGTTTGAGCATGTGGTCGAGCTGATCCGCTCCAACCGTGACGTGAAGCTGCTGGTCGAGGTCGAGAACGGCGTCCGCCTCGTCTCGTACCAGCCGGGCCGGATCGAGTTCACGCCCACCGAAAAGGCGCCCACCGACCTGGCCGCGCGGCTCGGGTCCGCGCTGCAGCGCTGGACCGGCAATCGCTGGGCGGTCTCGATCGTCTCGGACGGTGACGCGCCCACCATCGCCGAACTGCGCGACGCGGCCGAGCTGGCGCTGAAGGCCAAGGCCGAAGAACACCCTTTGGTTCAGGCGGTTCTGACACAGTTCCCCATGGCCCGCATCACCCGGATTGAAACACCCGAGGACCGTGCGGCCAAAGTCGAAACCGAAGCCCTGCCCGAGGTCGAGGACGAGTGGGATCCGTTCGAGGAAGACTGATCATCCGCGCAGAAGGCGCGCTGCCCTTGTGAAGGACGCAGACGGCCCGTATTTAGGCCGCAAATCGAATGACAGGAGACATACAGATGCTCAAAGGACTCGGCGGTCTGGGCGACATGGCCAAGATGATGAAATCCGCGCAGGAACTGCAGACCAAGATGGCGCAGATGCAGGAAGAGCTGAACACCATCATGGTCGTCGGCGAATCCGGCGCGGGTCTGGTCAAGGCCACGGCCTCGGCCAAGGGCGAGCTGAAAGGTCTGGACATCGACCCCTCGATCTTCAACAGCGACGACAAGGAAGTGGTCGAGGACCTGATCCTGGCCGCCATCAAGGATGCGCAGACCAAGGCAGCCGAGCGGTCGCAGGAAGAAATGGCCAAGCTGACCGAAAGCATGGGTCTGCCGGCGGACATCAAGCTGCCGTTCTGATCTTTGCCCCTCAAACCCCCGCCGCCAAAGCCACGCAGGACAGGCCATGAGTTCGAACAGTGACATCGACGCCCTGATCGACCTTATGGCCAAATTGCCGGGGCTGGGGCCGCGCTCGGCCCGGCGGGCGGTGCTGCACCTGATCCGCAAACGCGCCCTGCTGCTGACGCCGTTGTCGGACGCCATGCAGCAGGTCTCCGCCACCGCACGCGAATGCCTGAACTGCG
Source organism: Ruegeria sp. CG3 (assembly GCF_056537205.1). NCBI lineage: Bacteria > Pseudomonadati > Pseudomonadota > Alphaproteobacteria > Rhodobacterales > Roseobacteraceae > Ruegeria > Ruegeria sp. CG3. The sequence goes on from NZ_JBQFRC010000002.1 coordinate 54,926, forward strand.
GCAACGTGGGCACCACCGACATCTGCGACATCTGCAATTCCGAAGACCGCGCCACCGGTGAGCTGTGCGTGGTCGAGGACGTGGCCGACTTGTGGGCGATGGAACGCGCGGGCGTGTTCAAAGGCCGCTACCACGTGCTGGGCGGAACGCTCTCGGCGCTGGACGGCGTCGGCCCGGATGACCTGCGCATCCCCCGGCTGCGCGACCGGGTGACCGCCGAAAACATCACCGAGGTGATCCTGGCCCTGAACGCCACCGTCGACGGCCAGACCACGGCCCATTACATCGCCGACCAGCTGGAAGGGCGGGTCCGCCTGACCTCGCTGGCGCAGGGCGTGCCGATCGGGGGCGAACTGGACTATCTGGATGACGGGACGATCACCGCAGCGCTGCGGGCGCGTAAAGAACTGTAGCCGCCGCGTGCTGCCTGCAAGCAGCAGGCTCTCGCCCCCTCTCGATTGCAAGGAACCACTTGACCCATCCGTCAGGTGTAGGCACCCGACGAGTAGGTCAATTCATAGGAATGGCTGTAGATCTCGAAGACGATCCCGAACGGATCCTCGACATAGACCATGCGGTAGGGTTTCTCGCCGGGGTAGTAGTATCGGATAGGCATGCGTTGCTTCCCGCCGGCCGCCACGATTTTTTCCACCAAGCCTTCGACATCAGGATCTTGGACGCAGAAATGGAACGTCCCGTTCCTGCGAAAGTCGATGTTGTTTTCCGGCGCGTAGTTTCCATCAAACTCAAAAAGCTCGATCCCGATACGATCGGCGGTCGCCAGATGCGCGATACGCAGTTTTTTCCAGTTCGGGCCAAACACGTCCGTGCACATCACGCCGATGTCCGTGTCATCCTCGACCACGTCGGTTGGCGGCATGATCACGTAAAATCCCAAAACCTCGGAATAGAATTTCACGGCTTCGTCCACGTTCGGGACGGACAACCCGATGTGAGAGAATGTTCTTGGATGTTGAGGCATGGCTTGCTCCTTGGTCTGTTTGGCAAGACGTATTTTGCGACGTCCTGGTTTCAAGCGCCCGCCTCACAAGGCAAAGCCGTGTTGTTCCATGCACATAGATCATCATGCACTGCTGCCGATGCCTAGAATGATCTTTCCGTCGACCCCGCACCGTGTACTATGCCCTAGCCTGACCCATTTGATATCGGAACCCGCCATGAAACGCCTTCTCGCCCTGACCTTCGCCGCCGTCACCGCCACTTCCGCGTGGTCACAGCAACTGGTCGACAAGGGGTTCGTCGAAGGGTGGAACATCATGATGGACCCCAATCTGGGCAACGGGTGCCTGATCCAGACGGTGTATCAGGACCTGTCCGTGGTGCGCCTGGGCTATGATGCTCTGGACAATCGGGGCTATTTCACCGTTTTCCACAAGGGGTGGGGCAACATCGAGCCCGGCAAATCCTATCCGATCCGGTTCGAGCTGGACGGCAAGAGCTTTGACGCCACAGCCATCGGGTTCAAGCAGGATCGGGTGCCCGGTGCGACCGTGTTCTTCACCGACCGGAACTTTGTTGCGGCCATCGCCCAGAACAAGACGATGACGATCTACAACCCCGCGGGCGAGCGGGTTTTGGCGATCGATCTGAAAGGCACCGCCAAGGCATTGGACTATGCGCGGGACTGCCAGAACAAGAAGCTCTAGCGAATCGGATCGAACAACGCATCCGAAGCGGTGCAATCACGGACCGCGTCCCGCCCACAGGGCACCGGGTCCAGATCACGTGACAGACAGACGCGCACTTCTTCGATGTAACCATGCTTGCAAGTGACGGTGATCATGTCCGGCTCGAGCCCCGGATTGGCGTCGAGGAAGGCATCCTCGACCACGCGCGCCGGCAGTTTCACGGCTTTGTCCAACTTGCGAAACACCGGCGGTCGGGTGATGCGGTCATAGGCTTGCCGGGACAACGCGTAGTAGTCCGCTGCGGACAGGCCCGAACAGGTGCCGTGTTTCTTCCACTGGTGCCAGGCCAGACCCGAACTGCCTTGAATATCTTCCATCTGTCGGGTCATTGCACGGGACGGCGGAGCCTTGGCTGTCGGGCAATAGGACGGCCAGCTCTGGTGGTATTGCGGCCACAACCCGTGCAGGATCCAGCCGTGATCGTGGCGCGCATCGCATTGGTCGGATCCGCGCGCGTCGCCTTCGCGGGCGCACCAGTTGGGCGACCAGCTCAGCGACAGGACGTAATAGTCGAACTCGCCTGACTTCTCGCCATCGGCCAGCGCGGCCATCGCGCCGAAAATCCACACCAGCAGCCCCAATAACGCCCAGCGCATTCGCCTCTTCCCTTCTTGCATCTGCACGACTATATACGGGCCAAGTTCCCCGACAACGGAAACCTGCCCCAAGACCACGGGGCCGCCGAATTCCGGCGACGGGACAGATGTATTCAAAGGAGACGGGCTGATGGCAAAACCCCTGATGGCCAAGGCAACCGCCGTTTGGCTGGTGGACAATACCACGATCAGCTTCAAGCAGATCGCGGATTTCGTGGGCATGCACGAGTTGGAAGTGCAAGGCATCGCTGATGGCGATGTGGCGGCAGGCGTCAAAGGGTTCGACCCGATCGCCAACAACCAGCTGACACAGGAAGAGATCGACAAGGCCGAGAAAGATCCGCTGCACAAGCTGAAGCTCAAGTTCAACCCGGCCGCCGCCGGCGAGGAAAAGCGCCGCGGTCCGCGCTACACGCCGCTGTCCAAGCGCCAGGACCGCCCGAACTCGATCCTGTGGCTGGTCAAGTTCCACCCGGAGCTGAGCGATGGCCAGATCGCCAAACTGGTTGGCACCACCAAGCCCACGATCCAGTCGATCCGCGAGCGCACCCACTGGAACATCGCCAACATGCAGCCGATCGACCCGGTCGCGCTGGGCCTGTGCAAACAGTCCGAACTGGATGCCGCCGTCCAGAAAGCCGCCGCCAAGAAGGCCGCGGAAGGTGGCGTCATGAGCGATGACGAGCGCCGCAAGCTGGTCTCGACCGAACAGTCGCTGGAAATGGATGCCGCTCCCAAGATCCCCACGGCGATCGAGGGGCTGGAAACCTTCTCGCTGTCCGATGACGGCGACGAGGAAAAAGAAGACGAAGCAGTGGTGGATGCCGACAGCTTCTTCAACCTGCCCAAGGGCGGCGCCGAAGAAGACGACGAGGACGATCTGCGCAACTGACACTGTGCTGGCCCCGGTCCGATGGACCGGGGCCTTTTTGGAACTGGACCATGCTGAACATTCTATCGTCTATCTTCGGGCCGCACCGGGCGGTTTCGATTTACGCTTTCGCAAAAACCAAGGGACTGGCCATTCTGGGCGGCGTGGCCGTTATCGCCGTAGCTGCCGGTCTGCTGCTGTTCAGCGGCGATGGGAAACACGAACACGAAGCGTATATGACCGTTCCTGTACTGTCGGCTACGCCAATCAATGGTGATCTCAAGAACGGGGTCATCGCGTCGGTTCGATTGCCGGACGGATCGGCAACTTCAATCACCGCGACCGAGGCGCCGATCGCGCGCAGTGTCGGAACCACGGCCTGTGTGGAAAAACGGGTTTTCGTGGACAGCGGCGAACCGCGCTATCGGTTCAAATTGCCAAGCAACTGCGGCGCAAGCTGATATGCAGAACCGCCCGGAGAATACTCCGGGCGGTTTTCTTCTTACAAAAGCTGGAACAGGATCCCGGCTGCAATGGCTCCGCTGATCCCAAGCCCGATATAGGCTGCGAACACACGGGGTTTGACCAGAGACCAGACAGCCGCCATGGCCGGAATGGAACTGACGGCCCCGGCGATCATGAAGGACATCGCCGCGCCCGCGCTCATCCCCTGCTCCATCAGGCCGGCCAGAAGCGGCGGCGCGACGTACGAGTTCAGGTAGGCCGGCATCCCGACAAAGGCGGCGATCACGATCGGCACCGCACCGTCGCCACCAACCAGCCGCGCGATCAGATCAGCCGGAACATAGCTGACAAGCAGCGCCTCGAGCACATAGGCCAGAGCGAGCCACTTCAGCAGGAACAGGCCGTTCTGCACGAATTCCCGACGGAACCGGACGCGGCGTTCGGGCTCTTGCCAAAAGCGCCAAAGCAGCGTGTCTTTCTTCGGACCGCAGCCACAGCATCCGGCCGGTTCATAGTGGCGCAGAGGTTGGGCAAAGGCACCCTGACGCATGAGAAAACGCACCGCGAACCCGCCGAACAATCCCAGTGCAACGGCGGCAACGGCTTTGCCGATCGCAAACGGCCAGCCCAAAGCGCCCGCCGTGATCAAAAGCGTGGGCGGGTCAATCAACGGCGAGCTCAGCCAGAAGGCCATGACCGCCGACAAGGGCGCACCCAATGCAAGCAGGCCTGCGATGAACGGGATCACCTCGCAGGAGCAGAACGGAGCCAACCCGCCAAACAAAGCGGCCAGCAGGATCATCCGGGTTTCGCGGCCCTCGAAGGCCCGGGCAACCATAGTCTCGGCCCCGCTGGCCTTGAGGTAGGACAGCAACAGCACTGCAAACAGGATGTACTGACCGGTGTGCACCAGAGCCTTGGCTGCAAAAGTCGTGACGTTCACCCAATTGCCTGGGTCCAGAATGGCCACAAGCACAAGGATCGCCACGATCAGGGCCCAGGGTGTCTTCAGCAGACCGGACAGGGTTTGACCAACGGCCTTCGGGGATTGGGTCAATTCAGCCATCGTTTGCGACCTTTCTGGATTCATCCGCGCAGCATTCGCTGAGGATGAACTGCGCCAGTGATCTCAATTCATCGAAACATGCTCGGTTGATTGTGGTCCGCCCGGATTTCTCCTGCTCGACCACGCCGCCTGCCGCCAGGAATCGCAGGTGATGAGCCAGGGTGGACGGTGCCATCCCAGTCCGACTTTGGATCTCTCCGACCGTCAGACCAGCCTGTCCGGCCCGCACAAGGGTCTTGAGCACCTGCAATCGCGCCTCGGACCCCATCGCCGAAAACCCTGCAGCAGCTTTTTCCCACATTTGGTTATCTCCCATTAAACTAGATTTCTAGTTTTTTAGTTTTTTAGTGATGAGCAAAGCTCGTGTCAACCGTATGGGTAAATTTCCATTGATCCTGAATAAGTCCAGATTGCCCTGCACTTAAGTCCAACATATAACGAGGCATGGGAATTTCGGTCGATACCTTCTTTCTGAAACCGGGCGGTCAGGGCACTCTGCAGGCGCAGATCCAGCAGATGATTGCCGAGGGCATCCTGTCAGGCCGCTTTCATGTCGGTGAGAAACTGCCGTCGTCGCGCAAACTGGCCGCGCATCTGGGTGTCAGCCGCATCACGGTGACGCTGGCCTATACCGAGTTGCTGGCAAATGACTATCTGACGGCCAAAGGCCGGTCCGGGTACTACGTGTCACAGAACGCGCCGGTGCCACCGAAATACACACCGGTTCAGCGCAGCGAAGAAACCGTCAACTGGGACGCCGCACTGGCCCGCCGCTTTTCCGAGGGTGATTTTCTGGCCAAGCCACCGGATTGGCGGGAATATAGCTATCCGTTCATCTACGGCCAGGCCGACCGCACCCTGTTTGATCATGCGAACTGGCGCCTCTGCGCCGTTCGGGCCCTTGGCCACAAGGATTTCGACTCGCTGACCGGCGACTACGTGGATCAGGACGATCCGTTGCTGATCGAGTTCATTGCCCGCCACACCTTGCCCCGCCGCGGTATCGCCGCTCGGCCCGAAGAAATCCTGATCACGCTGGGCGCTCAGAACGCCCTTTGGCTGACCTCGCGCATTCTTCTGGGCCATGGGCGCAAGGCTGCGATCGAGGATCCCAGCTACTACGCTCTGCACGAGCTTATGCGCTGCTCGGATGCCTCGATGACACCATTGCGGGTGGACAAGGATGGGCTGCCGCCCGAGTCCATCCCGGACGGCACCGACGTAATCTACACCACGCCCAGCCACCAATGCCCGACAACCGCGACAATGCCCGTCGCCCGGCGTCACGACCTGTTGAAACGTGCCCGCGAACTGGACGCGATGATCGTCGAAGATGACTATGAGTTTGAGATGGCCTTCCTGGGTGCCCCCTCCCCGGCGCTCAAGTCCTTGGACAAGGACGGGCGTGTGGTCTACGTGGGCAGCTTTTCCAAGTCTTTGTTCCCGGGACTGCGGCTGGGGTACATGGTCGGATCCGAACCGTTCATACGCGAGGCCCGCGCGCTGCGGTCGCTCGTTTTCCGACACCCACCCGGCCATATCCAGCGAACGGCGGCCTATTTCCTGTCGCTCGGGCACTATGACGCCCAGATACGGCGTATGTCCAAGGCTTTGATGCAGCGGCGCAAGACGATCGAGGACGCGATCGAGGCGAACGGGTTGACCGTGGCAGGGCGCGGCGTCTTTGGTGGATCGTCGATGTGGATGAAGGCACCAGACCATGTTGACACCGCAGAACTGGCGAAAACGCTTCAAAATCAGAGTGTTCATATCGAGCCGGGCGCTGCGTTCTTCTCGGGGCCGGATCGGCCAAGGAACTATTACCGCCTAGGGTATTCCTCAATCTCGGCTGACCGGATACCCGCCGGAATCGAGCGGGTTGCGGCCGCGATCCGGGCCTGCTGAGGCCACACTGGACCTACTCCGGCGCCGTGTCTGGCCCTAACCCAGATGCCCCCGTTGCGCCAAAACCAATGGCAAGCCAAGGCGTATCGCCTGACCGTTTCCACCATTGCTCGGAGAGCGTCCAAATGAAAATGACGACAGAAGAGGCCTTTGTTAAGGTTCTGCAGATGCACGGCATCGAACACGCGTTCGGGATCATCGGCTCGGCCATGATGCCGATCTCGGACCTGTTCCCCAAGGCCGGGATCATGTTCTGGGACTGCGCTCATGAAGGCAGCGCCGGCATGATGGCCGACGGCTACACCCGCGCCACCGGCAAGATGTCGATGATGATTGCGCAGAACGGTCCCGGCATCACCAACTTCGTCACTGCCGTCAAAACCGCCTATTGGAACCACACGCCGCTGCTGCTGGTCACCCCGCAGGCCGCGAACAAGACCATCGGACAGGGCGGCTTTCAGGAAGTCGAGCAGATGAAGCTGTTCGAGGACATGGTCGCGTATCAGGAAGAGGTCCGCGATCCATCCCGCGTCACCGAGGTTCTGAACCGCGTGATCATGAAGGCCAAGCGCGCCAGCGCCCCGGCCCAGATCAACATCCCGCGTGACATGTGGACTCAGGTCATTGACGTCGAACTGCCCGCGGTCGTCGATTTCGAGCGTCCCGCAGGCGGTGAAACCGCAGTCGCAAAGGCCGCCGAACTGCTGTCGAACGCCAAGAACCCCGTGATCCTGAACGGAGCGGGCGTGGTGCTGGCCAAAGGCGGCATCGAGGCCTCCAAGGCCCTGGCCGAGCGTCTGGATGCGCCGGTTTGCGTCGGCTACCAGCACAACGACGCCTTCCCCGGTAGCCATCCGCTGTTTGCCGGTCCGCTGGGCTACAACGGGTCCAAGGCAGCGATGGAGTTGATCAAGGAAGCCGACGTGGTCCTGTGCCTCGGCACGCGCCTAAACCCGTTCTCGACCCTGCCGGGCTATGGCATGGAATACTGGCCGGCCGACGCCAAGATCATCCAGGTCGACATCAACCCCGACCGGATCGGCCTGACCAAGAAGGTCTCGGTCGGTATCGTCGGCGACGCGGCCAAGGTGGCAAATGGCATCTTGGCGCAGCTGAGCGACACGGCCGGAGACGAAGGCCGCGCCGAGCGCAAGGCCAAGATTGCCGAGAAGAAGTCGCGTTGGGCCCAGCAGCTCAGCAGCATGGACCACGAGGATGACGATCCGGGCACCAGCTGGAACGAGCGCGCACGCGCGGCCAAGCCCGACTGGATGAGCCCCCGCATGGCATGGCGCGCCATTCAGGCCGCGCTGCCGAAAGAAGCCATCATCAGCTCGGACATCGGCAACAACTGCGCCATCGGCAACGCCTACCCGTCCTTTGAGGAAGGTCGCAAGTATCTAGCCCCCGGCCTGTTCGGACCGTGCGGATATGGCCTGCCCGCCATCGTCGGCGCCAAGATCGGCTGCCCGGACGTGCCCGTAGTGGGTTTTGCCGGCGACGGCGCCTTCGGCATCGCGGTGAACGAGCTGACCGCCATCGGCCGCGAGGAATGGCCGGCCGTGACGCAGATCGTGTTCCGCAACTACCAGTGGGGCGCGGAAAAGCGCAACTCGACCCTGTGGTTCGACGACAATTTCGTGGGCACCGAACTGGACACCAAAGTGTCCTATGCCGGCATCGCCCAAGCCTGCGGCCTGAAGGGTGTCGTCGCCCGCACCATGGACGAGCTGACCGCCGCCCTGAACCAGGCCATCGAAGACCAGAAGAACGGCATCACCACCCTGATCGAAGCCCTGATCAACCAGGAACTGGGTGAGCCGTTCCGCCGCGACGCGATGAAAAAGCCTGTGGCAGTGGCCGGCATTTCGGCCGACGACATGGTGCCGCAGCAGGTCTGAGCGGGCACGGAGCTGGAGCGGATGACCCTGACACCCATCGAGTTGTTGCGTCAGCAAGCTCCGGCAATCCGGCCAGTCGTTGCTCTGAGCGAAGGCAGTGATCCCCGCATCGTTGCGGGGGCGCTAGCCGTCCGGTCCGCAGGGCTGTCCGACATCATCCTTGTCGGTCCGCGGGCAGAAATCGAAGCCGAGTTGCTGGCGCAGGGCGCCGCACCGGGCGATGGCCTTTCCATCCATGACCCGACCGAGTCGCCGCTGACCGAGGAGTTCGCGGCCATCTACCACGATCTGCGCCGGCACAAGGGCGTGGATGCGGTGTCTGCCCGGTCCGCCGCCGAAACGCCCTTGGTCTACGCGGCCATGCTGGTCCGGACAGGGCGCGCCACGGGAACGGTCGGTGGCGCTGTCCACACGACCGGTGATGTAGTTCGCACGGCGATTCAGGTGATCGGCCTGGCCCCGGATGCCGGATTGGTGTCCTCGTTTTTCCTGATGTACCCGCCGGACCAGGGCGGACCTGATGCGCGCGCGATGCTGTTTTCCGATTGCGGGCTCGTGATTGATCCGACCGCATCGGAGCTGGCCCATATCGCAGCCGCCTCGGCCCAGTCGGCCCGGGCCATCCTGCGGGAACAGCCGTCGCTGGCGATGCTGAGCTTTTCGACCAAAGGCAGCGCAAGACATCCCGGTGTCGACAAGGTCACCGAGGCAACACGTCTTTTGCGCGAACAGCATCCCGAGCTGCATGTCGACGGCGAGCTGCAATTCGACGCGGCTTTTCACCCCCCCGTCGGCCAGAAAAAGGCTCCGGGATCGACAGTGGCCGGAAAGGCCAACATCATGATCTTTCCCAATTTGGACGCGGGAAACATCAGCTACAAGATCACCCAGAGGATCGGTGGATACATGGCGATCGGTCCGGTGCTGCAGGGTCTGGCCCGACCGGCGAATGATCTGTCCCGCGGCTGCAGCGCCGAGGATGTCGAACAGATGATCGCCGTGACCGTGCTGCAGGCATTGGGAACATGACCATCAAATCTGGCGCCATCGTCAGAACAGTATTCTAAATCCGGGCTGAAAGTGACAAGTTCGTCCCGACGCAAACGACTGGATCCGCAAATGACCCATCAGCAGCCAATCCTCGACACGTCTCCCAAGGTCTCGGACGAGGTTCGCAAGACAACCTGCTACATGTGTGCCTGCCGATGCGGGATCAACGTCCACATGAAGGATGGCAAGGTCGCTTACATCGAGGGCAACCGTGACCACCCGGTGAACAAGGGGGTTCTGTGCGCCAAAGGCAGCGCGGGCATCATGCAGGTCAACGCCCCGTCACGCCTGCGCGCTCCGCTCAAGCGGGTGGGTCCGCGCGGGTCAGGTGAGTTCGAGGAAATAAGCTGGGACGAAGCGTTGGACATCGCCGTCGGCTGGCTCAAACCGTTGCGCGAGGACAACCCCGAGAAGCTCGCCTTTTTCACCGGCCGCGACCAGTCGCAATCCTTCACCAGCTTCTGGGCCCAGAATTTCGGCACCTGCAACTATGCGGCCCATGGCGGTTTCTGCTCGGTCAACATGGCGGCCGGCGGAATCTATACGATGGGCGGCGCGTTCTGGGAATTCGGCCAGCCCGATTGGGACCGCACCAAGCTGTTCATGCTGTTCGGCGTGGCAGAAGACCATGACAGCAACCCGATCAAGATGGGTATCGGCAAGATCAAGGCGCGTGGTGCCCGCGTGATTGGGGTGAACCCGATCCGCACCGGCTACAACGCAGTTGCCGATGACTGGGTCGGCATCACGCCCGGGACCGACGGGCTGTTCATCCTGTCGCTGATCCATGTGTTGATGAAGGCCGGCAAGATCGACCTGGATTACCTGAGCCGCTATACCAACGCCCCTGTGCTGGTAAACGCCGCCGAAGGCCCTGAAAAGGGCCTGTTTCTGCGGGACGCGGACGGCAAGCCGTTGGTGATTGACCGGGTCACGGGGCAACCGACGGCCTTCGACAAACCGGGCGTCCGGCCGGACCTGACCGCCACCTATGAAATGGACGGCATCACCCACCGGCCGGTCTTTCACCTGATGGCGGAAAAATACCTCAGCGACGAATACGCCCCCGAAGCGGTGGCCGAGGATTGCGGCGTGCCCGCCAGCCGGATCCGCGCCATTGCCGGTGAACTGGCGCGCGTCGCCTTTGACGAGGCCTTTGAGCTGGACCAGGAATGGACTGACTTCCGGGGCGAAAAGCACAGCAAGATGATCGGCCGGCCGGTGGCCATGCACGCGATGCGCGGCGTTTCGGCCCATGCCAACGGATTCCAGACCTGCCGCGCGCTGCACGTGCTGCAGATCCTGCTTGGCACGATCGAAGTCCCGGGTGGGTTCCGCTTCAAGCCGCCCTATCCGAAGCCGGTCGAAGCGCACCCGACCCCCCATTGCAAGGTCACGCCAAACTCGCCCCTGGACGGCCCGCATCTGGGTTTCGTGCGCGGCCCCGAAGATCTGGCCCTGAAGGCCGATGGCAGCCCGGCGCGCATCGACAAGGCCTTTACCTGGGAAAACCCGATGTCCAGCCACGGGCTGATGCACATGGTGATCTCGAACGCTCACGCGGGCGATCCCTACAAGATCGACACGCTGTTCATGTACATGGCCAACATGTCCTGGAACTCGACCATGAACACTAAGGGCGTGATCGAGATGCTGACGGACAAGGATGACAACGGAGACTACGTGATTCCGCGGATCATCTACTCCGATGCCTATTCCTCGGAAATGGTGGCCTATGCCGACCTGATCCTGCCCGACACCACCTATCTGGAGCGGCATGACTGCATCTCGCTCCTCGACCGCCCGATCTGCGAGGCCGACGGCGCCGCAGATGCGATCCGCTGGCCGGTGATCGAACCCGATCGCGACGTGCGCGGATTTCAGACGGTGCTGATCCAGCTGGCCAACAAGCTGGGTCTGCCGGGTTTCACCGATGAGGACGGCTCGGCCAAGTATACGGACTACGCTGACTACATGGTCAACCATCAGCGCAAGCCAGGCATCGGCCCACTGGCTGGATTCCGCGGCGCAGATGGCTCGCAGGTGGGTCGAGGCGACGTGAACCCGAACCAACTGGACCGCTATATCGAGAATGGCGGCTTCTACCTGGAACACATCCCGGACGAGGCCCTGTTCTACAAACCCTGGAACGCCGCCTATCAGGACTGGGCAGTGGGAATGGGCCTGTATGACAGCCCGCAACCCTACCTGTTCCAGCTCTATTCCGAACCGATGCGCAAGTTCCAGCTGGCGGCCGAAGGCCATGGTGACCGCCAGCCCCCCGACCACCTGCGCGGCCGCATCACGGAAACCATGGACCCGCTTCCGATCTGGTACGAGACCGACCAGACCGGAAACGAAGGCTTCACCGTAAACGCCCTGACCCAGCGCCCCATGGCGATGTATCACAGCTGGGGCACGCAGAATGCCTGGTTGCGGCAACTGCACGGGCGCAACCCGCTTTATGTTCCCACCAAGCTGATGCGCGAACAGGGACTGAAGGACGGGGACTGGGCCAAAGTCAGTTCTCCGCACGGAGAAATCACTGTGCCGGTGATGGAAATGGCGGCGTTGAACGACAACACCGTCTGGACATGGAACGCCATCGGTAAACGCAAAGGGGCATGGGCGTTGCAGCCCGACGCACCCGAGGCGACCAAGGGTTTTCTGCTCAACCACCTGATCCACGAACTGCTGCCACCCAAGGGCGACGGTCTTCGCTGGGCCAATTCCGACCCGATCACCGGACAGGCCGCGTGGTTTGACCTCAAGGTCAAGATCGAAAAAGCCGAAGCACCGGCAGACGCCCAAAGCCAACCGGAATTCCCGCCAACCAAATCTCCGGTCGGCACCGGCCCCAAGGATCTCGCATGGAAGGTTGGCAAATGACGCTGCCCCACACTCCATTTGGCCCGCAATACTCCGGGGATGAATTGAGCCGAGCGGCTCAGGAGGGGGCTGCCCCCCTTTCGGCCCCGGCCCTCGACAAAGAGCAGACGCCATGACCCAACTTCCCCAATCCACCGAGCGAAAAATGGGCCTGGTCATTGACCTGGATACCTGCGTCGGCTGTCATGCCTGCGTGATCTCCTGCAAGGGCTGGAACACCGAGAACTACGGCGCCCCCCTGTCCGATCAGGACGCCTATGGCGCGGACCCCTCGGGCACATTCCTGAACCGAGTGCACTCCTACGAGGTGCAGCCGGCCGAAGGTGCCGCCCAGCTGATCCATTTTCCCAAGTCCTGCCTGCATTGCGAGGATGCGCCCTGCGTCACCGTCTGCCCCACCGGCGCCAGTTACAAGCGGGTCGAGGACGGGATCGTACTGGTCAACGAAAGCGACTGCATCGGCTGCGGCCTGTGTGCCTGGGCCTGCCCCTATGGCGCGCGCGAACTGGACGCCGCAGAGGGCGTCATGAAGAAATGCACCCTGTGCGTCGATCGCATCTACAACGACAACCTGCCCGAGGAAGACCGCGTTCCCGCCTGCGTGCGGACCTGCCCCGCAGGCGCCCGCCATTTCGGTGACTTGGGCGACCCCAACAGCGAGGTCAGCCAACTGGTGGCCGAGCGCGGCGGAATGGATCTGATGCCCGAAATGGGCACCAAACCGGTCAACAAATACCTGCCACCCCGCCCCAAGGATACGGTCGAAGAGCAGATCGACATCCTGGCGCCCCTGCTGGCGCCGGTCGCCGACGAACCGAAGGGCTTCCTTGGCTGGCTGGACAAGGCATTGGAGAAGCTCTGACATGCATCCCGCACCTTCCGTCATCCTGTTCACCACTCTGTCGGGGCTGGGCTTCGGCCTGCTGTTCTTCCTGGGCCTCGGCTTTCCGAATGTCTCGGGCTGGGTGGCCTTCGTGTTCTTCGCCATCGCCTATGCGCTGTCCGTGGGTGGGCTCATGGCCTCGACCTTTCACCTCGGCCACCCCGAGCGCGCGCTCAAGGCGTTTACCCAATGGAAGACAAGCTGGCTCAGCCGCGAGGGCTGGTGCGCAGTTCTGGCCCTGTTGGTCATGGGGCTCTATGCGATCGGCGTGATCTTTCTGGACCAGCGCTGGTCCGGTCTGGGTCTGATCGGTTCGCTGCTCTCATTGGCGACCGTATTCACGACCTCGATGATCTACACCCAACTCAAGACGATCCCGCGGTGGAACCTGACGCTGACGCCCGTGATGTTTCTGAGCTTCAGCGTGGCCGGTGGCGCGCTTCTGGCGGGGCAGACCGCATTTGCGATCCCGCTGCTGTTGATCGCCGCGCTGGTTCAGATTCTGTACTGGCGTTCGGGCGATCAGGCCTTGGCCAACTCGGGAACCAATCTTGGTACGGCAACTGGCCTTGGCGACAGGGGTTCTGTCCGCGCGTTTGAACCGCCGCATACAGGAACCAACTATCTGCTGCGCGAATTCGTTCACGTTGTCGGACGCAAACACGCAGACAAGCTGCGGGCCATTTCCTTTGCCTTGGCCTTCGTGGTTCCCGTCGGCCTGTTGATCCTACCGTTCAACCACTTGGTCGGAACGCTGGCGGTGCTGTCTCATATGGCGGGTATCGCGACTTCGCGCTGGCTGTTCTTTGCCCAGGCCGAACATGTGGTCGGGCTGTACTACGGCAAGCGCTAAGTCGCTCTGCAGACAAGCAAGGGGCGGTGCCGGTTCTCCCGGACACCGCCCATTTTCTTTCGGAACGCGCCTGATCAGATCAGGCCCGCATGCTCCATCGCGGCATCAATCGCGGCCTTTGTGCTGTCTTCCAGCGTCGTCAGCGGCGACCGCACTTCTTCGGTGCAGCGTCCCAGTTTGCTGAGCGCGTATTTCGCACCCACCAGGCCCGGTTCGATGAATATAGCCTCGTGCAACGGCATCAACCGATCCTGATATTCCAGCGCCGTCGCATAGTCGCCCGACAGGGTCGCCTGCTGGAACTCGGCGCACAGCTTTGGGGCCACGTTCGCGGTGACCGAGATACAGCCAACACCACCATGAGCGTTGAAACCCAGGGCCGTCGCGTCCTCACCCGAAAGCTGGCAGAAGTCTTTGCCGCAGGCAGCGCGCTGCTGGCTGACGCGGGCAAGATCGCCCGTGGCGTCCTTGACACCGATGATCCGAGGCAGTTGCGCCAGCGCACCCATGGTGTCCGGGTTCATGTCGATGACCGAGCGGCCCGGGATGTTGTAGATGATGATCGGAATATCCGCACAGTCATGCAGCGCCCGAAAATGGGACAACAGGCCTTTCTGAGTCGGCTTGTTGTAGTAGGGCGTGACGACCAATGCCGCATCCGCACCCACTTTCTGTGCGAATCGCACGAACCGGATGGCTTCGACCGTATTGTTCGACCCGGCCCCGGCGATGACCGGCACGCGCCCCGCGGCGGCCTTGACCACCTCGGCCACTACGGTTTCGTGTTCCTCGTGGCTCAGCGTCGGGCTTTCGCCGGTCGTGCCGACGGGCACCAGACCGGTCGACCCTTCGGCAATCTGCCATTCCACCAATTGTTTGAGCGTATCCAGGTCCAACTCGCCGTTGCGGAACGGGGTGACGAGAGCTGGCATCGAGCCTTTGAACATGGAACGCTCCTTGAGGTTCAATCGTGTGATGTGCGTCGCGGGCCGACACGAATTTAGGTTTCTTGAGTTGATCCCGGCGGCGCAAGGTTTATCCTGAATGGCTGTATCCTCGGTTGGTCGGGAAATGCAAGGGATGACACGGATTCTGTCGCTGATCGCGACGATGATTCTAGCTTTGACGCTTCAAACTCAGGCCGTGCGGGCCGATGTGGTGTCCGATCTTCGGGCCGCAATGTCCGAAATGCGCAAAGGCGACTGGAACGCCGCCTTGCGCGTGGCCGGCACCCGCGGCTCGGTCGCGCGCGACATCATCGTGTGGCACTGGCTGCGCCAAGGGTTCGGCAGCTCTGGCGATGTTCTGGTCTTTCTGGACCGGCGGCCCGATTGGCCGGGCCTTGCCTGGCTGCGCCGCAAAAGCGAGCCGTCCTTTACCGGCGCGGACCCGGACCGGGTGCTGAAGTTCTACAAGGACAACCCGCCACAGACTGCCGAAGGAGCTCTGAACTATGCTGTGGCACTGAAGGCCAAAGGCCGAACCGGTGAGGCCGAGGCGGATATCGTCACTGCCTGGCGGACGATGCCGATGGGTTCGGGCCTGCAGCAGGACTACGTTCAGAACTTCGGGTCACTGCTGAAACCGCATCACGAGGCTCGTCTGGACCGGATGCTGTGGGATGGTCATCTGATCAGCTCGGCCCAGATGCTGCCGCTGGTCAGCGAAGACTACCGCAAACTGGCCGAAGCGCGGATCGCCCTGCAAAAGCGCCAACCCGGCGTGGATGGCAAGGTTGCCGCCGTTCCGAAGGCGCTTGCCGATGATCCGGGGCTGGCCTTTGACCGGTTCGTATGGCGGGACCGCAAAGAGCTGGACGACAGCGCCATTGATCTGATGCTGGCGCGCTCGACCAGCCCGCAGGCACTGGGGGAACCCGACAAGTGGGCCGAAGGGCGACGCAGGCTGGCTCGGCTGGAAATGCGTCAGGGTGATGCGAACCGGGCCTATGCCATCGCTGCCAATCACCACATGACACCCGAGATGGGATATGGTTATGCCGACCTCGAGTGGCTGTCGGGTTTCCTGGCTTTGCGCAAGCTGAACGACCCGGCCACAGCCGTTCGGCATTTCCAGAACTTCCTGGGGGCTGTGAAGTCTCCGATCTCGATGGGTCGGGGCGGGTATTGGTTGGGCCGGGCCTACGCCGCAACCGGAAACGCCGAGAAAGCCTACGAGGCTTATGCAATCGGCGCCGACTACCAGACCTCGTTCTATGGCCTGTTGGCTGCAGAACAGATCGGACGGCCATTTGACAGCGACCTGGCCAACCCGCGCCGGGCGCCCCATTGGAAACAAGCCGAGTTCGCCAAGTCCAGTGTGCTTGAGGCGGGGCTGCTGCTGATACGAGCTGGCGAGCCTGAATTGGGCGAACGGTTCCTGACGCACCTGGTCGAGAGCCTGGATCCGGTGCAGGCTGGCCAGCTGGGTGATCTGGCAGTCGAGTTGAAGGAGCCGCATCTGGCGGTAATGATCGCCAAACGGGCCGCGACGAATGGAGTCGTATTGCCCGCAGCGTATTACCCGGTCCATCCCGTTGCGGATATCGGATTGCCAATGGCCAAGGAAATGACCCTGGCCATCGCCCGCCGCGAAAGCGAATTCGACCCGGTCGTGATCAGCGGTGCCGGCGCGCGAGGCCTGATGCAGGTGATGCCTGCGACCGCCAAGCTGGTCGCGCAGGAACTGGGCATTCTCAGCGGTCATCAGACGGGACGTTTGACCTCGGATTGGCGATACAACGCCAAACTGGGGGCAAACTATCTGGCCGGGCTGGCTGCCGAATTCAACGGCAACGTCGTGATGATGGCCGCAGGTTACAATGCCGGCCCCAATCGCCCGAAATCATGGATGGACCGCTACGGCGACCCGCGAACCGGCGCGGTGGATATCGTCGACTGGATCGAGACGATCCCCTTCAACGAGACCCGCAACTATGTGATGCGGGTGACCGAGAGCCTGCCTGTCTACCGCGCAAGGCTGGGCAAACCCGCGCTGCCGATCCCGTTCTCGCAGGAGTTGGTCGGATCAACCCTGTCGGCGTTCGCGCCATAGGGTGAACAGACCCGCCGCCACCACCAGCCCCGCCCCCGCGACCACCGCGGGGCGCAGGGTCTCGTCAAAGATCGTGATGCCCAGGATTGCGCTCCACATCAGGTGGAAATAGGCAAAGGGCTGTACGGCGCTGGCCTCTGCCATCTCGTAGCACTTGATCAGCAGCCAATGCCCCAAAACGCCGGTAATGCACAGCAGCCCCATCCAGAACCAATCCCGCGGCACCATCGGCTCCCAGAACCACAGGCCGATGCAGGTCATGATCAATGCACCGACGATCCCGGTCCAGAAGAAACTGGTTGCGGTGCTGTCCTGACGTGCAGCATAGCGGGTCAGCAGACCGTAGAACGCAAACATCAGCGCCGAGATCAAGGGGATCACTGCCCACGGATTGAAAACGCCCATGCCGGGCTGCAGAATGATCAGCACGCCAACGCATCCGACCCCGATGGCCGACCAGCGCCGCCAGCCGACCTTCTCGCCCAGCACCGGCCCGCTGAGCGCGGCGACCAGAAGCGGATAACAGATGAACACCGCCTGGCTCTCGATCAGGCCGAGAATGGTAAAGCCGTAGACGGCGACGCAGATCTCGCCGGCAAGCAGCAGGCCGCGCAGGATCTGCAGGCCCGGTTGCCGCGTCCGGGCGACGGCCGCCAGACCACCGGGTGCACGCGCCGCCAAGGCAATCACGAAAGCCGCAAAGAACCAGTATCGCAGCATGACCACCATGTAGGTGTTGTACGTGCCGGCCAGATGGCGCGAGATGCCGTCCTGCAACGCAAACACGATCGTGGCCGCGATCATCAGCGCAATACCCGCCCGCACATTGTTTGTCTGGGTCATGCCTTGGTCGCCCGCGTCATGTGCCGTTTGCGGCCGTATCCCGGCGCGCGGGATACCGAAAACCCGGCTTCCTGCAACCCACGCCGCACGAACCCGGCTGCGGTATAGGTGGCGGCCGTCCCTTCGGGCGCTGTATGGGCCGCCACTTGCCGTATCAGTTCCGGCTGCCACAGCTCAGGGTTCTTGGCGGGCGAGAACCCATCCAGGAACCAGACATCGGCGAGCCCGTCCCAAACAGGCAGGGTC
Organism: Ruegeria sp. CG3; assembly: GCF_056537205.1. Classification (NCBI taxonomy): domain Bacteria; kingdom Pseudomonadati; phylum Pseudomonadota; class Alphaproteobacteria; order Rhodobacterales; family Roseobacteraceae; genus Ruegeria; species Ruegeria sp. CG3. The sequence goes on from NZ_JBQFRC010000002.1 coordinate 73,257, forward strand.
TGGCGGGCATCACCTTCGATCACGGTCAGACGCAGCGTGTCCAAATCACAGCCGCCACCCTGCCATCGGTCAAGGAACCGGTCGGCCCAGGGCGCCAGCTCGGGAAAGGCCGCAAGCGCGCGCTTCATATCGGCAGGGGCCATCGGAAAGGCTTCGAAACTGGTGAACGTCAGCGGACCCGATTGTCCGGACTTCTCCCATTCCGACCAAGCGGTCAGCATGTTCAGTCCGGTTCCGAACCCCAGCTCGGCGATGTGAAAACCGGGGGCAAAGCGAGCGGGCAGATCGTTGCCTTGCAAAAAGACATGACGGGTCTCCTCCAGTCCGTTCTGAAGGCTGAAATAGGGGTCGTCGAAACGATCAGAAACAGGGACTGTCTCATCCCTCCACGACAATTTGGCGCGCTGGTCTGCCATCGGGAATTCCTGTAGCTAAGCGGCGCGACACTGAACAAGGAAAAGGGGATTGGCAATGGTCGATGTGACGATCCGCGGGGCTGGTATATTTGGCCTGTCCATCGCCTGGACTTGTGCGCGACGTGGCGCCAGGGTCCGGGTCGTCGATCCTTACGGCGCGGGTTCAGGGTCCAGCGGCGGGCTGGTGGGTGCCCTTGCCCCGCACGTTCCGGAAAACTGGAACGACAAGAAGGCATTTCAATTCGAAAGCCTGCTGATGGCCGAACCGTTCTGGCGACAGGTTGAAGCCACCGGCGGCGTTTCGCCCGGCTATGCGCGTCTGGGGCGGATCCAGCCCATCAACGACCCAAAGAGCCTCGACCTGGCGCATCAGCGTGCGGCCTCGGCCCGCGACCTGTGGCAGGGCCGGGCCGAATGGACCGTGGTCGAGGCGCGCTCGGTCGGATCATGGTGCCCGCCCAGCGCAACGGGTTTCGTCATCCACGATACGTTGAGTGCACGCATGCATCCACGCCGGGCCTGCGCAGCGCTGGTGGCCGCGCTGGCCGTGATGGGGGTTGAGGTCGTGCCAGAGGCCCCGGACACCGGGGCAGTCATTCATGCGACCGGGGTGTCCGGCCTGTTGGAGCTGTCCGATGCTTTCGGAAAGACGGTCGGAAACGGGGTCAAGGGACAGGCGGCACTGCTGCGGTTCGACGCGGGCCAGGTGCCGCAGCTGTTTGCGGAGTCGATCCATTTCGTGCCCCACGCCGACGGGACACTGGCCATCGGCTCGACGTCCGAGCGGGACTATGACGACCCGACCGGCACCGATGCTGCGCTTGACGATGTGATCCAGCGCGCGTTGCAGGCAGTTCCAGTTCTACACGGCGCGGAAGTGATCGAGCGTTGGGCCGGAGTCCGCCCCCGCAGCAAGAGCCGAGCGCCGATGCTGGGCGCACACCCGCTGCACAAGGGCCAGTTCATTGCCAATGGCGGCTTCAAGATCGGGTTCGGCATGGCCCCAAAGGTAGCCGAGGTCATGGCAGATCTGGTGCTGGACGGACAGGATTCGATCCCCGAAGGCTTCCGCCCCGAGGCGTCACTGTGACCGTGGAAGGGCCACGGCCTGCATGCACTGCCGCCCGTCCGGGCCGCGGACCCAAAAATCGTTCCCGTTTCGGCACAGCGTGGCAGGCTCGAAATGCATCAGCGGAGAGGACGCGCGAAAGGAAAACTCGGCCAGCGGCCCCATGAGATCAGTGGCAAGCAGCATCAGGTGCTGCGCCAGAAGCGGTCCATGAACCACCAGCCCGGCATAGCCTTCGACATCGCGGGCATAGTCAAGGTCATAGTGGATGCGGTGGCCATTGAAAGTCAGCGCCGAATACCGAAACAGCAGCGTGGTATCGAACGCGACCTGGCGCAGCTCTGTTTCGTCCGTCCGGGCAACCGGGGCCGCTGGTTTTGGTGCATCGGCCGAGTGGTCCTCGCGATAGACAAGGTCCTGCCATTCGGTCAGGCACAGCGTGTCGTCCTGCCAGATTTCGTGCTTGAGGGTCACAAACCCCAAGGGCCCAGTCCGTCCGGTCTTGGTGCTCACATTGCTCAAGGTCGAGCGGCGTTCGGCTGGTGTGCCAGCAATCAGCGGAGCGGCGAACCGCAGTCGCCCACCGGCCCACATCCGACGCGGAAGACCGAGGTCGGGGACCAGCCCTCCGCCCACCGCGGGATGGCCGTCGCGCCCCAAGCCCTCGGGCGGGCGCGGCGACCAGAAAAACAGCTGGTGAAAGAACGGCGGCAGCGACGTGCCCATCCCGATCGAAGGTGCCTGCCCCAACGCGACCTGAAACGCCGCCGCCCGGGCAGGGTCCATCACGTCGTATTGAATTTCCAAGGAAACTTGATCCGTCATGGCCGCACCCTAAGCAGGCTCGGCCAGCACGACAAGGCTCAGAAACCTGCTTCGGCCCGCAGCTTCTCCATCAACTGGCCCAGCGTCCGTTCGTAGCGGTCGCTGCGCAACCGACCTGAATCGTCGAACTCGTTCGAGCTGTCGGCCAGATGAATTTCGGGGCCCTGCAGGATGCGCGGCTGAAATGGCACCATGAACGACCGCAGGATCATCTGCGCCCGTTCGCCTCCGGCCCGGCCCGCCGCTGCTGACATCACCGCAACCGGTTTGTCGGCCCAGGGATTGCCCTTGGTCCGGCTGACCCAGTCCAGCGCGTTCTTCAGAACGCCTGACGGCCCCTTGTTGTATTCCGGAGTGGAAATGACCACCGCATGGGAACCGGCGATCTGATCCGCCAGGATCTGAACTTCGGCCGGGACCCCCTCGGCCTCCTCAGCATCTCCATCATAGAGCGGCAGGTTCAGATCAGCTTCGATGAACGTTCCCGCGCCGAACAGGCGCGCCGCTTCGCGGATTAGGCGTCGATTGGTGGCGTTCTGCCGCAACGAGCCGGACAGGCCCAGAAGGATCGGTTCGGACATCAGGATATCTCCGTCATGTGTTTCGGCTGCAGTTTAGTCATCCCGACCGCAAACCATAGCCCGCCTGACGCGCAGTCAATGTGCAAAAAGAAAGGGGCCGCTCGCAGCGGCCCCCGGCGGTTGGCTGTTGATCGGCTCAGGCGTTGCCGCTTGGCACGATCACGATCTCGACCCGGCGGTTCTGCGCCTTGCCCTCGGGCGTCAGGTTTGAGGCGATCGGTTGGTTTTCACCACGACCGATCGTGGCGATGCGCGCATAGCTGACGCCATTGGCCTGCAGAACATCCGCCACCGCATTGGCGCGGCGTTCGGACAGGATCTGATTGTAGCCGGCTTCACCATCGCTGTCGGTATGCCCGATGATCTGTACGTTCGAGTTGGGATAGTTCACGAGGTTCTGCCCCACGCGGACCAGATCCGCTCTCAGCGCAGGCCGGACCGTGGCGCTGTCGGTGTCAAAGGTGATGTCATTCGGAACCGTGACGATCAGCCGGTCTCCGGCGTTGACGATCGTGATACCGTCATTGGCCAGTTGCTGACGCAGTTCGGCTGCCTGCCGGTCCAACTGGTTGCCGATCAATCCGCCACCGGCAGCACCAATGGCCGCACCGGCAACGGCACCCAGCCCAGGGTTCGAGTCATTGGCGATGGCGCCAACACCGGCGCCAATCAGACCGCCCAGCAACGCTCCCTGCTTGGCGTTCTGGTTCGGGTCGTCCTGAACCCGCAACGTACCGGGGTCGGTACAGGCCCCCAGCACAAATGCGGCGCTCAGCCCGACCGGCAGCAAGAATCTGGAAATTTTCATGGGTTCACCTTCTGCTCCTGCACCCGTTTTTCCGGGTTACGTGTTTGACGTGATTATAGCACGCCTGACACAAACAGGCTCAAGCGACAAAAACGTGAGATCGGCGAATACCCGCCGCCCTCAAGGCGCTTAGAAATCCGGCAGAGCGCGAAATTTCATCGATATGCCATCCTCGGGGTGTTTGACGCGCAATTCCTCGGAATGAAGCATCAGCCTGGCGAAATCGCGCGCTGGTCCTTCGGCATAGAACGGGTCGCCCAGGATCGGATGGCCCAGTGCCTGCATATGGACCCGCAACTGGTGCGAGCGACCGGTTTTTGGAAATAGGCGAACGCGGGTGGTGTCCCCGTCGTACCGGACGACCCGCCAATCCGTGACTGCCGGCTTTCCGGTTTCGTGGCACACCATCTGGCGCGGCCTGTTGGGCCAATCCACGATCAACGGCAAGTCTACCGTGCCGGTCTTTGGTTCCACCCGGCCCCACACACGGGCGACGTAGGTTTTTCGTGTCTGCCGGTTTTCGAATTGCTGCCCCAGATACCGTTGAGCGTGCGGTGTCTGGGCAAAGATCATGACGCCTGAGGTATCGCGGTCCAACCGGTGGACCAGCAAGGCCTGCGGAAATGCGGCCTGCACACGGACCAGCAGACAATCGGCCAGGTGCTCTCCACGGCCGGGCACCGACAGCAGGCCCGCCGGCTTGTTCACCACGATCACCTGCGCATCCTCGTGCAGCACGTCCAGCGGCGTTTTGGGGGGATCATAGGTATCGCTCATGCGGGCTGCCTATCGCAGGGCGCCGCCTCTCGCAACGTCGTCCTTGCGATGAGAAGGCTTCTCGGCAACTCTCGCGCCAGGCAGAGGAGATGACATGCACCCGACGATCGAACGAATGCAGGAAGTGGTCGCCAAGGGCGACGAGAGCCTGATCCATGAATTGCTGGCCGAAGACGTGCAGTTCCTTCCGCCGACCTACTACAGCACCTGGACAGGCCGCGCCCCGGTGGCGGCGGTATTGGGTCATGTCGGACAGGTTTTTTCCGAGTTTCGCTACCGCCGGATCATGGGCGATGGCAAAGACTGGGCATTGGAGTTTCAATGCAAGGTGGGTGAACTGGACGCTGTTGGCGTTGACCTGATCAAGCTCAACGATGACGGGTTGATTCAGACATTCGAAGTCGCCATGCGTCCCTACAAGACCGTTGGCGCCCTGCGCGAGGCCATGATGGCGCGCGTCATGAAAGATCCCCGGTTCCTGGAATTTCGGAACGCTTTGAGCTGAGCCACCCGTGCCCATTGCCGCCGATCAGCTTCTGAGAGTTCCGCTGCTGCCGGTGCTGGCGGCACAGGCTCTGCTGGTGCGGCGAAGGGCCGTGCAGCTGCCCGAACCTTCCGGTGCGCGTGAGGGCCGGCAAGGCCGCGGGCCGAGACTGCGCCTGCTGATCGCCGGCGACAGTTCAGCCGCAGGCGTTGGGGCAGGCACTCAGGAACAGGCGCTGTCGGGCCAGCTGGTGAAACGGCTCAGCCGCCAGTTCAGCGTTGAGTGGCGCCTTGTCGCAACGACCGGCCACACGACCGGTAACGCGATCGAAGACCTGCGCAGGATCGAAGGCCAGTTTGACGCGGCTGTTACGGCCTTGGGCGTCAACGACGTCACCCGAGCCGTGACCTGCAACCGGTTCAAACGTCAACAGGCCGAGTTGATGCGCTTGCTTTCCGTCGATCTGGGCGTGCGGACTGTGATCGTGACGGGCGTCCCGCAGATGGATCGGTTCCCGGCGCTACCACAGCCCTTGGCATGGATTTTGGGACGCCAATCCGCGCGCCTTGACGAAGGGCTGAGAGAGGTGATCGCGAGCTTCCCCAAGGCCCGGCATTTGGCGCTGCACCTGCCCGACGATCCGGCCCTGGCGGCTGTGGACGGCTATCACCCAAGCCCCAAAGCCTATCGCCTTTGGGCCGAGCAGGCCGCGCGAATGATCCTCGATCAGGTCTGACCGCGCACCTGACGGATCATGGGCACTGAATACACTACCAGTGCGGCCCAGATCAACGGAAAGGCAATCATGCGCCCGCGGTCGATCTGCTCACCAAACAGCGTGATCGCCGTGATGAATATCATGGTCGGCGCGATGTACTGCAGGATACCCATGGTCGAAAGCCGCACCAGCTTGGCCCCGTTGGCATAGACCAGAAGCGGAACGGCGGTCACGATACCTGCCCCGGCCAACAGCATGGTATCTGTTGCGGCGCCTCCAAAATGTCCGGTACCCTCCGCGCCCAACCAGGTCACATAAGCCAGCGCGGGAACCAGCAAAATCAGAACCTCAAGCAGGAATCCCTGGTTTGGTCCGATGGGCAACGAGCGCTTGAAGAACGCGTAAAATCCCCAGCTGACCATCAACCCCAGCGCCGCCCATGGCAGACGGCCGGCCTCGACCACCAGAACCAGAACGCCCAAGGCGGCAAGCCCCACGGCAATCAACTGTGTTCGGGTCAGGGACTCGCGTAGCAGGATCGCTCCCAGCGCTATGCTGAACAGCGGGTTAATATAATACCCCAGCGCCGCGTCCAGAGCGTTGCCACTGGCGATCGCCCAGACGTAGATAGCCCAGTTCACCGAAATCAGGGCCGCCGTCAGGCATGCCATTCCCAACATGCGCGGATCGCGCAGCGCCGCCTTCAGATCACCGGTTCGCCCCAGCGCGACCAGCAACAGCCCGGCCACCGGCACCGACCAGATGATGCGATGCGCCACGATTTCGACGGGACCGATATGCGCCATTGCCTTCATGTAGAGCGGCAGAAAACCCCAAAGGACATACGCCGTAACAGCCAGCGCAAGGCCTTTTGGCGAATCCGTGTTCTGGGCTTGGGTCGGGCGCTCGGCCATGAATGGTCTCCAGCTGATACCCCCCGTCTTTAGGCAAAGTCCCTTGCCATTGAAACTCAGAAAAGCTTGAAGACGCTCATAACGAATTGTGATGGGTCGGCGGCCCTATCGTCCGGTGTGCGACCGGCAGAACCATGTTCGGCTATGCTTGGTTTTCCGGTAAAGTCTTGGCCAGATGGAGGCCTCGTCAAGAACCTCCATCCGGCGCTATGCAATTGCATAGGAGCAACGCCCCCAACCCGCCATCAGACCTTCACACGTTCGGATTTCGGATCGTACATGGGTTTGAGCGACGCCTCGGCGCGGACCTTTACTCCGCAGACGTCAATCTCGTAGGTCGAGGACAGCACGTCGGCCGCGCTTTCGCCCTTGCAGGGGACATAACCCATGCCGATCGCGCCACCCAAAGTGTGGCCATAGTTTCCTGAGCTGATGTAACCCACATATTCGCCATCGCGGATAATCGGTTCGTTGTGGAACAGCAGCGGTTCAGGGTCGGTCAGCTTGAATTGCACCAGCCGGCTGTGGGGGCCGCTGTCCTTGCGGGCAATCACCGCATCTCGGCCAATGAAATCACATCCCTTGTCCACCTTGACGGCAAAGCCGAGACCGGCGTCCACAACGTGATCTTCGCAGGTAATGTCATGACCGAAGTGACGGAAGCCCTTTTCGATCCGGCAGCTGTCCATCATGTGCATACCGCACAGCTTCAGGCCCATGTCTTGCCCGGCCTCGTGCAGCGTTTCGAAAACGTGCCCGGCCATATCCGACGACACGTAGACCTCCCACCCAAGTTCGCCCACATAGGTCACGCGGTGAACGCGTGCCAGGCCCATTCCGATCTCGATTTCCTGCGCGGTGCCAAATGGGTTTGCCGCGTTCGAGAAGTCGTTGGGCGAAACTTTTTCAAGCAAGGTCCGCGCGTTGGGCCCCATCACCGCCAGAACGCCTTCGCCTGCCGTGACATCGGTGATGACCACATTGAAATTGCCCGAATGACGCATCATCCACGTCTGGTCGGCCAGTCGCGTCGCTGCCGGGGTCACGACCAGATAGGCGGTCTCGGAAAGGCGGGTCACGGTCACGTCTGCCTCGATCCCGCCATGCCGGTTCAAGAATTGGGTGTAGACGATCTTGCCGTTTGGAACCGCGTAGTCGCCGCCACCGATATAGTTCATGAAAGCCTGGGCATCGGGGCCTTCGACCCGGATCTTTCCGAAGGAAGACATGTCATACATGCCCACGTTCTCGCGCACCGCGCGGTGTTCGGCGGCCGAGTTCTCGAACCAGTTCTGGCGCTTCCAGCTGTAGCGGTATTCGCGTTCCTGCCCCTCAATGGCGAACCAGTTGGCACGTTCCCAGCCGGCCAACTCGCCAAAGACGGCGCCGTTTTCCTTGAGGTGGTGATGGAACGGCGTCCGGCGCACGCCGCGCGCGGTGGCTTTCTGGCGATAGGGGTAGTGGTCGGCATAGAGCAGGCCCAGCGTTTCCTTGGACCGCTCGAACAGATACTGCTTGTTGCCCTGGAAGGGCTGCATCCGGCTGATGTCCACGTCGCCCAGGTCAAAGGGTTTCTCGCCGCTTTCCATCCATTCGGCCAGCGCCATGCCCGCGCCGCCCGCAGACTGGATCCCGATCGAGTTGAACCCGGCCGCGACCCAGACATTGTCCATCTCGGGCGCAAGCCCAAGGTGATAGGCGTCGTCGGGCGTGAAGGACTCAGGGCCGTTGAAGAAGGTATGAATCCCGGCCTCGGCCAGCATCGGCATCCGGTTGCAGGCGGCCTCGAGGATCGGTTCGAAATGGTCGAAATCCTCGGGCAGTTGGTCGAACTCGAAACTATCGGGAATTCCGTTCATGGCCCAGGGCTTGGCATTCGGCTCGAACGCACCCAGAAGGATCTTTCCGGCATCTTCCTTGTAATATGCGCATTCGTCCGGCACCCGCAGAACCGGCAGCTGGGTCAGCCCGTCGATGCCCTCTGTCACGATGTAGAAGTGCTCGCAGGCATGCAGTGGTACATTGACACCTGCCATGCGCCCCACCTGATGGCCCCACATCCCGGCGCAGTTCACCACCATATCGCATTCGATATGGCCCGAGGCGCTGCCGTCATCCGCCATCCAGTCGACGCCGGTAACTTTGCGGCCCTGCTTTGCGATCTCGGTGACTTTTACCCGTTCCTTGACGACGGCGCCGCGCTGACGGGCACCCTTGGCCAGCGCCAGCGCGATATTGGCCGGGTCGCCCTGCCCGTCCAGCGGCAGATAGACCGCGCCCTTGACCCCATCCAGATTCAGATGTGGATAAAGTTCGGCCACGCGTTCGTTCGAGATCTCTTCGACCTCGACCCCGAAGGCGCGGGCCATGGCGGCCTGGCGATAGATCTCTTCCTTGCGCTCATCCGTCAGCGCCACGGTGATCGAGCCGCAGCGTTTGAACCCGGTAGCGACACCGGTTTCCTCTTCGAGCGCGCCATAGAGTTCCTGGCTGTACTTTGCCAGTTTGGTCATGTTTGCGGTGGCCCGCAGCTGTGCGATTAGGCCCGCCGCGTGCCAGGTCGTGCCGCTGGTCAGCTGCTTGCGCTCCAGCAGAACAACGTCGCTCCAGCCTTTCTTGGTCAGGTGATAGGCCACCGAGCATCCGATCACACCGCCACCGATGATCACCACGCGGGCCTTGCTGGGAAGATCAACCATTCCGAAGTCTCCAATCTCGAGTCGGCTTCAGAATGCCACGAACAGGCGACAAAAAATGCAGCAAAAACGTCAACTGCGGCACAAAAATCACCGCAGCGCCGATTGGCGTTTCTGGCGGCGCAGAGCGAATGGCGTGATCCCGAAAAAGCTTTTGTAGACGGATGAGAACCCGTTGGGAAAGCCGCAGGCGAGGCCTATTTCACGCACGCTCATAGTGGTATTCAAAAGCAGGTTGTTGGCCTTGGCCAACCGCATCTCCCGATAGAACCCGTTCGGCGTGGTGCCGAAGAATGTCTTGAATTTGCGCTCCAGCGAGCGGTTCGACATTCCAAGCTCTTCGACCAGTTGATTGATGGGCAACGGATCTTCGATATTGGCCTGCATCAACTTGATGCACTGATCCAGCCGGGCATCCCCGGTCGTTGTCGTCTTGGCGCCAGAAAACGGCTGTAACGACGAAAAATCGCGGATGTGTTCGTGCAGCATGATGTCGGCCACCGTCATCTTGGCCGGCCCCGAGATGTGACGCCCGATCACCGCCAGTGCGATATCGGCCGTGGCCCCCATTCCCGCGCAGGTCACGACCGGGCCCTGCTCGGTCGCGATCGAAAGCTTGGCCTCGAACCGTGCGCCGCGTTCGCGGAAGATCGACGCGTTTTCCCAATGCGTTGCCATGTCGGGCGTGCCGTGTTCGTCGATGTACCGGCTGGCGGCCTCAGCCAGCAAAAAGACCTGCGCACCGCGATAGGTATAATCGGAGACAACCCGGCCCAGCGACAGCTCGGGCTGGTCCGGGTCGGTGTTGCCGATCACAAACAAATAGTCGGCGTCCGGTTGGCGTGTAACGGGCTGGGTCGGAATGCTGGCGCCGCTGCTGCTGACGATGGTCCCCCCCTTCAGCGATCGGTAAGTATAAGTGAACGGCGGGTGCGGACAAACCCGATTGGCGAGACGCAGCACATCCACCACCGACGCCAGTTCCAGCAAAACGAAGCCTGGTGCGGTGATGATGTCAAAATGCCATTGCGCCTTGACGCCGTCGGGTTTTCCAAGGTCCGGTTTCTCCGCCATCCTCGCCACTCACACAATCCTGTGCCCAGCCGAGCGCAGGGCTTTGGCCAAAGCTTCGATGTGCTCTGGGCCCACTTCGCAGCATCCACCGATGATCGTGGCCCCTTGGTCAACCCAACTCATCGCATGTGCGGCATAGGCCGACGGGTCGAGATCGTGGCGCGCTTCCAGCGCGTCGACTGTCGGAGCGTCTTTCAGGAAGCCGTCAGAAATCCGGGTGAAACCATTCGCGTAGGCACCGTAAGGTCTTTGAAGTGTCGCAAGGATCTCCAGCGCCGCGGGCACCGCCTCGGGCCGGGTGCAATTGATCAGAACCGCCTGGGGATCGAAGCGTTCGACCAGTGGCGCGATCGCGCCCAGCGGTTCGCCCGACCTCAGCCGGGTACCGTCCTCGTCCATGACCGACAGGGCCAGCCAGACCGGCTTGCCACAGCCTTCGGTTCCACGCAGCGCGCCTTCGGCCTCGGTCACGGACGAGACGGTTTCGATCAGAAACAGGTCCACCCGGTTCTGCATCAATCGCACCAGCTCCGCGAATTTCTGCGCGGCCTCGTCGGGATCGGGGTTCAGATCGGGGCGATAGGTGGCCAGCAAGGGGCCCAGCGCACCGGCGATACGCCCCGCCCGCCCATCGCGCGCCAGTTCGGCCTGTGTCAGAGCCGCATCAATAAGTTGCTCCAGCTGGTCCTCGATCCCCGCTCGTACGAGGCGAGAGCGGTGGACCGCATAGGTGTTTGTCGTCGCGACGGTTGCCCCGCGGTCAAAATAATCCCGATGGATCTCTCCGACCAACCCCGGCTCGTCGATCATTACGCGGGTTGACCACAAGGCGGTTGGCTGTTCGCCACGACGTTTGACCAGCTCTTGACCGATCGAACCATCCAACAGCGTGATGTCTGCCATCTCGGTGCCTCCTTACGGTATGAGAACCAGCTTTCCGGGCAGGGTCTTTGATTGAAAGTCCGTCTGCGCCTGGGCGATCTCGCGCAGCGGGTAAGTCTTGGAAATCAAAGGCTTGATCCGACCCGCGTTCATCAACTCGACCAGTCGGCCAAAAACTTCGAAGGCTTGGTGAGTGCAGCCGTGGATCGTGATGTCGCGCAGGTAGATTTCGCGCAGATCAGCCTGCACGATCGGGCCGGCGATGGCCCCGGACACGGCATATTGGCCGCCCGGCTTCAGTGCCAGGATCAGGCCGGAAAAGGCCGGGCCGCCGACCACGTCGATCACCACGTCAAAGCTGTCCTGAGGCAGCGGCGCGTCGCGCTCGAACGTACCAGCCGCACCCTGCGCCCGTACCACTTCGGCCTTGGCGGCACTGGTCACCCCCCACACGGTTGCTCCCCGCAAGGCTGCCAATTGCACGGCCGCCAGCCCGACGCCGCCCGAGGCGCCGGTGATCAGCACCTTGTGCCCGGCAGTCACGCCCGCGCGGGTCAACAGGTTCTCGGCCGTGCCAAACGCACAGGGGATGGCGGCGATTTCCACGTCCGACAACGGTGAGGCGGTCACGTCGTAGAGGTCATCCGCCTCGAGCAGGCAGTATTGCGCAAAAGCCCCGTCGATCTCGGACCCAAGCGCGATGAAGCCTGTCGGGTTACCCGGGCGCGGGCGCGGCAGGTTGATCGGGCAGGTCACGCGTTGCCCCGGTTTGAAGCCGGCACCCGGCCCGATCTGCTCGACTATGCCGCAAAGATCTCCGCCTTGAATGCGGGGAAAGGACAGCGCGCCGCCCCACCCGCCGGCTTCGACCTCTTGGTCAACCGCGTCCGTCGCGCCGGTGACGTCCGAGGAATACCATCCGATCCGCGTGTTGATGTCGGTGTTGTTGACGCCTGCCGCGACCACGCGGACCAGAACCTGCCCGGGCCCGGGTACTGGAACCGGAATATCCTCGCGCCATTCCAGAACTTCTGGACCACCGTGACCTGTCAGATAGACACCGCACATCGTCTTTGGAGCATTCATTTCGCTGGCTTCTCAGGTCTGGTCGTCGGGATGGGGCGGCACCGGCCCCATCGGCACGATGTCGTAGCGGGCATTCAGATCGGCCATCTTGGCCTCGTCCTCAAAATCTGCCTGGGTCATGGTTGCCAGTTCCGCAAGGAAGCCGTCAAACCCGGAGGGTTGAAAGATCATGAGCATTCGTGCCGGTTTGTTGTCGGCGACGCGGCAGGCATGCGGCACACCCGGCGGAACATGCATGGTGGTGCCCGGCGTGCACAGGTGCCAATCTCCGTCGACGTAGAAATCCACGGCGCCCTCGAAAAAATAGAAAGTCTCGGCGTGGCTGTCGTGGCGATGAAGGCCAAGCGCGAAGCTGGCCTTCAAGTTGTCTTCCATCAGGGTGTACGCCCCGCCCGTGTCCTGACCGGAAACCTTCACGCAGGTATGGTCGTTCTCCCAGTCATAGTTAGGACCCTCACCGGGTCCCTGCTTGGAATATCGAGGGCGCATATGGGCCTCCTTGTGTCAGGCGCGCAGCCGCTCGTTTGCGGGATCCCACAGCGGCTGATCCTCCTGTACCACGGCGCGACACTTTTCGCCGTAGATTTCCACCTCAAGCTCGGTGCCCGGGTTGGCCAGATCGGCCTTGATCATACCCAGCGCGAGGGACTTGCCGACACGATAGCCCCAGGCGCCCGATGTGGTTTCGCCCACGATCTGATCACCCTGCCAGATACAGGACATGTAAGGCGCATCGCAGTCACCGGCCTCGACGACCAGCGTGACGAAAGACTTCTTCACTCCACGCTGCTTTTCCGCCAGCAACGCGGCCTTGCCGGGGAAATCCTGAGGCTTGTCGAACTTGACGAAGCGCTCCAGCCCGCCTTCGAGCAGCGAGTAGTCGGTGCTGAGATCTCCCTTCCACGCGCGGTATCCCTTTTCGATGCGCAGGCTGTTCAGCGCATACATGCCGAACGGCTTGGCCCCGGCGGCAAGGATCGCGTCATAGATCGCGGGCATGTGCTCGTTGAGCGCATGCACCTCCCAGCCCAGTTCACCGGCAAAGGACACACGGATCAGGTGGGCGGGCTGTCCGGCCACGGTGGCCGCCTGATGGGTCAGCCAACCCAGCGAGAGGTCGGCATCGGTCAGACCCGACAGGATCTCACGCGATTTCGGACCGGTCACGATCAGCGTGTCGCGGGTGGTGGTCACGTCCTCGACCGTGACGCCCGCGGGCATTGCGTTCATCAGGATGTCGCGGTCGTGCCATTGCGCGGTGGCGGCGGTGATCATCACGAACTCATCCTCGCCCAGGCGCATGCAGGACATCTCGGTCAGGATGCGGCCGCGATTGTCGGCGATGTAGACGAGGTTGATCCGCCCCACCTTGGGCAGGCCGCCGGTGACCAGCCCGCGCAGCGCCTCGGCCGCGCCTTCGCCCTTGACGACAAAGCGCGAGAAACCCGGCAGGTCGAGCACGCCGCAATGGTCGCGCACGGCCTCGCATTCTTCCTTGATCCGCTGCTCCCACGGACCCGAGCGGCCCCAGGTGTGGGTGCTTTCCTCGGAGGTGTCGTCGCCCGGCTGCGCGAACCAGTTGGCGCGCTCCCAGCCGTTGTAGGCCCCCATGACGCCGCCCAGTTCGTTGACCTTGGCATGCACGGGCGACAGCTTCTTGTCGCGCGCGGCGGGCCATTCGTGATGGGGGAAGTGCATGGCGTATTCGTTGCCGTAGACCTCCATGCCCTTCTGGTTGCAGTAGTCCTGATCGGTGTAATCGGTGTAGCGTCGCGGATCGACGGCCCACATGTCCCATTCGGTGGCACCATCCACGATCCATTCGGCCAGCACTTTGCCTGCACCGCCGCCTTGGGCGATGCCGAAGGTGAAGGTATGCGCCTCGAAGGCGTTCTTGACGCCGGGCATCGGCCCGATCAGCGGCAGGCCGTCGGGCGCATAGGGGATCGGCCCGTTGATCACGCGGCCCACGCCCGAGGTCGCCATCAGCGGCACCCGCTCCATCGCGTCAGTGACGATGTCCTCGATCCGGTCCAGATCGTCGTTCCACAACTGGAAGCTGAAATCCTCAGGCATCGGGTCGTCCTCGGTCATCCAGTGGCCCTTGCAATTGGGCTCGTATGGGCCAAGGTTGAAGCCGTGCTTTTCCTGTCGCAGGTAGTAGGAGATATCCACGTCGCGCAGCAGCGGCAGCTTGCCACCGTTTTCCTTGGACCAGGCTTCGACCTCGGGGATCTCGTCGGTCAGCAGGTACTGGTGGCTCATGACCATCGCGGGCACGGTGCGGCCGCCAAAGGGTTTGAACCATTCGCCCACGCGCTGCGCGTAGTAGCCGGCCGCGTTGACGACATAGTCGCAGTCGATGTCGCCTTTTTCGGTGTGGACGGTCCAGGTGCCGTCGTCATGCTGGGTCACGCCGGTGGCCGGGCAGAACCGGATGATCTTCTGCCCCATGTCGCGTGCGCCCTTGGCCAGCGCCTGGGTCAGCTGCGCAGGGTCGATGTCCCCATCGGTCGGGTCATACAGAACGCCCTCAAGATCATGAGTTTCCAGGAACGGGTAGCGTTCCTTGGCCTGCTCCGGCGTCCACATTTCCATCGGGATTCCCTGGTAGCGGCCCATCGACATGGCCCGCTGGAACTCCTGCATCCGCTCTTTGCTGTGCGCCAGACGGATCGAGCCGGACACGTGGTAGTTCATCGGGTAGTCGACCTCTTCGCCAAGACGTGAATACAGCTCGGTCGAATAGCGCTGCATGTTCATGATCGCCCACGAGGTCGAGAAGGTCGGCACGTTGCCCGCCGCGTGCCAGGTCGACCCTGCGGTCAGCTCGTTCTTTTCCAGCAGAACGCAGTCGGTCCAGCCCTTTTTGGCCAAATGGTACAGCGAGGACGCCCCTACGACGCCGCCACCGATGATGACCACGCGGGCCTTGGTCGGAAAATCGCTCATTTTTCTAGATCCCTGTCATTGTGCCCTTTGGGGCAGTTCATCCGTGATGTCGTAGTAGTCGCCCTTGTCCGCCACGAAGATGTGGCGGGCCAGTTTCAACTGAGTGGGCTGGTCCAGAGCCCCCATCGAAACCGAAATCGTGTCTTCGTCCTTGTGCTGCCAGAACAGAAAGCTTCCGCATGCCTTGCAGAAACCACGCCGGGCCGTGTCCGAAGCCTGAAACCATCCCAGTGTATCGCTGCTGTTCAGGGTCAGGTTGTCCTGGTGGGTCGCGGTCGAGGCCCAATAATGCCCAGACTGCCGACGGCATTGCCCGCAGTGGCAGGCCGAGGGCGGCGACAGCTCTCCGTTGATCGTGAAGGCCACCGAACCGCAAAGGCACGATCCTTTTTGCATGGTTCTATCCCTTTCCTGCAGGTGCCGCGCTGGTTCCCAGCAGGACGCCATAAATGATGAAACAGGTGGCCATGACGCGGCGCACCCAGACGTTGAACACGGCGCCCAGTGCCGCCCGCCCCATCACCGCACCCAACAGTGTGAACCCGGTGTAGCTCAGCGACGTGATGATCAGCGCCGTCGGCATGATGATCGCCATTTGCTGCCAGATCGGCACATCAAGCTGCACGAACTGGGAAAACGCGGCCAGGTAACCTGCGACACTCTTTGGATTGATCGTGGCGACGGCCAAGGCATGGAGATAGACATGGCGGGCCGGGCGCTGGCTGGCCGGCGCGGGACGCGCGGCGTTCATCCACCCCCGGAGTCCCATCCAGATCAGGAACCCCGCCCCGATCAGCTTGGCCACGAAAAACCCGGTTGGCGAGGCCGCGATCAGGGCTGTCACCCCCAGAGCCGACAGGATCAGAAAGGCGCTGGCCTGGGTCAGGATCGCCAGAACCCCAAGCATCGCCTTGGGAAATGGCAGGCTCATCCCGTTCGAAATGCAATTCACGGCATTCGGACCCGGCGTGGTCACGAACACCACCCAGAACACCGCGAATATGGTCCAGGCCTCAAAGCTCATCAGTACACCGGCGGAGCGATCACCCAGACGGCCACGGCGGGTTCGTCGTAAGGGTTCGCCCATTGATAGGGTTCGTGCTTGATCCGAAAGCTGTCCCCGACGCCGACGGTAAAATTTCGGCCTCCGATCGTCAGGTCAAGACGGCCCGCGATCATGTATCCAACCTCCTGCGTCGGACGGTTGGCCGGGGTCTGCATCCGGGAGTGGGGCTCAAAGGTGGAATGCACCATCTCGAAATCATCGGTCAGGTCAGGCGACAGCAATTCCTCGATCAGCCCTTCCTCGCCCGACCCCATCGGCCGGCGCGAACCGGCGCGCACCACATAGCCCTGTTCCCCGGCCAGAACGCCGGTATGGGCGAACAGCATCGACATCGGCACGCCCAGGCATTCCGCGATCAGGCGCAGATCCGAAATCGACGGAGCAGACAAATCGCGCTCGACCTGGCTGAGCCAGCCCACCGACCGGTCCAACCGCGAAGCGATATCGGTCAGCGTCAACCCGCGCGCCTTGCGCAGCGCGCGAATGTCCGCCCCCAGCGTCGCAGCGATATGGGCCTGGTCGTTCACGCTACCACCCCCGATTCATGAAATTTACGTCACATTTTTCACGATGTCCCGAATCGGTGAAAATTCCAAGATATTTTTCACTACCGATCCTGATCCTTCCACGCTATGGCTGCGGAATGTGGATCGTCATTCTGTATTTCTGGGCCATCAACGCGTTGACTTTGCTGGTGTTCGGCTGGGACAAGCTGCGGGCGATCCGACGCAGGCGGCGTGTCCCGGAGAAGTGGCTTTTGCGACTGGCGCTGTTGGGCGGCAGCCCCGCAGCTTTGTTGGGTCGCTGGATATTCGGGCACAAGACCCGGAAAAAGCGGCTGACGACTGTGCTGTATGCCATTACGGCTCTGCAGGCGGGCGCGATCTACCTGTTCCTCACCTACAGTTCTGTTTGAAACTGGCATTTGGCAGTGCGATCGGGCAATGGTTGCAAATGATTGACAGAACTTCGTCCCAGGCGCTGGCCATCGGGTCAGTGGCGGTGTCCCTGCTGGTGCTGCTGCTCAAGGTCCTGGCATGGCATTTGACCGGGTCGGTCGCTCTGTATTCCGACGCAATGGAATCTTTGGTCAACGTGGTTGGCGCGCTGCTGGCGTGGTTTGCCATTCGGATGGCAGAGCGTCCTGCCGACAGCAATCACCCTTTCGGACATCACAAGGCCGAGAACTTCTCGGCCATCGCCGAGGGGACCCTGATCGTTCTCGCCGCAATCCTGATCATTCAGGAAGCCTGGGGCGCCTTGTTCGCGCCTCACCTCGACCAGCTCGGACCGATCGGACTGGCCGTGAACACAGCGGCCATGGTCCTGAACCTGGTCTGGGCCCGCGTCTTGATCTCGGCGGGTCAGAAACGGCGCTCACCGGCCATGACCGCCAATGGGCGCCACCTGATGACCGACGTCTGGACCTCGGCCGGGGTCTTGTTGGGACTGATCCTGGTATTGCTCACAGGCTGGGCCGTTCTTGACCCGTTGCTGGCCATTCTGGTGGCCGCGAATATTCTGCGCGAAGGTTGGAAGGTCATTTTCCATTCGGCCGGAGATCTGATGGATTCAGCTGCCCACACCGAGGACACGGACATCATCGAGGCCGCCGTTCGGAACTCGTCTCAGGGAGCCTTGCAGATCCACGATCTGCGCACCCGACGGGCCGGCAAAGCCGTGTTCATCGAATTTCATCTGGTCGTCGATCGCAACATGACGGTTGGTGACGCCCACGACATCTGTGACGCGATCGAAGATGCAATCGCCGAAAAGCTGCCCGAGGCCCGGACCATCATTCACGTGGAGCCGGACTCTCAGCTCAAAGCCTCGGGGATCGAACCGGGATAAAGCTTCTACAGACGCCCGAAAACCTGCGCAAGGATACGCGACAACCCATCGGTATCGGCCTGCTCGAACGCATCGGGCTGATCGCTGTCGATATCAAAGACCCCGATGACCTGCCCCGCAGAATCCCGCACCGGCAGAACCAATTCGGACCGGGTCGACGAGGCGCAGGCAATGTGCCCCTCAAACGCATTCACATCCGGGACCAGCTGAACCTCTCCGGTGCGCGCTGCTGCCCCGCAGACCCCGCGCGAGAACGGAATGACCAAACAGCCGTGCCCGCCTTGATAGGGTCCGATCTTCAACAACTCCGGCTCGGTCACACGGTAAAACCCTGTCCAGTCAAAGCGGTCGTCGCTGTGATGCACCTCGCAGGCGACGGTGGCCATCAGAGCGACCTGGTCAGTTTCACCTTCCGTCAGGGCTTCGATGGTTTTGGACAAGAGCGCGTAGTCAGCTTTCATGGGGTCATTTCCAATGTGCAACCGGGCCGCAACCTCTGCGGCCCGGTTCAGCTAATGGCAAAATGCCAAAGCGTCAAACCCGCTCGATCGCGATTGCGGTGCCTTCGCCGCCTCCGATGCAGATCGCGGCCACTCCGCGCTTCAGGCCACGCTTCTCGAGTGCATTTAGAAGCGTCACCATGATGCGTGCACCTGAGGCACCGATCGGATGACCAAGGGCACAGGCGCCACCGTTGACGTTGACCTTGTCGCGCGGCAGGCCCATTTCGTGCATGAAGGCCATCGGAACAACGGCAAACGCCTCGTTCACTTCCCACAGGTCCACGTCGTCCTTGCTCCAACCGATCCGTTCCAGCAGCTTCTGCGCGGCCGGGACCGGAGCCGTCGTGAAAAGGCCGGGCGCCTGGGCGTAGCTCGCGTGGCCCAGGATGCGGGCACGTACATTCAGGCCGCGCGCCTCGGCCGTGTCAGCCGCAGCAAGAACCAGCGCCGCTGCGCCATCCGAGATTGACGAGGAATTGGCCGCCGTCACCGTGCCATCCTTGCGGAATGCCGGCTTCAGCGTCGGTATCTTTTCCGGCCGCGCCGATTTGGGCTGCTCGTCCGAATCCTGAATGATTTCACCTTTGCGGCTTCGGACCGTGACGGCTGCGATCTCGTCCGAGAAGGCTCCGCTGGCCTGCGCTTCGAGCGCATTCGACAGCGACTTCAACGCGTATTCGTCCTGCGCCTCTCGGGTAAATTGATAAGCCTCGGCGCAGTCTTCGGCAAAAGTGCCCATCAGGCGGCCCTTGTCATAGGCATCTTCCAATCCGTCCAGGAACATGTGATCCACCACCTGGCCGTGACCGATACGCGCCCCGCCGCGCATCTTGGGCAGCAAGTAGGGCGCATTCGTCATGCTTTCCATTCCGCCCGCAACCATCGAGTCTGCATGGCCAAGCGCGATTTGATCGAACGCCATCATCGCCGCCTTCATGCCCGACCCGCACATCTTGTTCAGTGTGGTCGCAGGCACCTCTTCACCCAGACCTGCCGCAAACCCTGCCTGCCGCGCCGGAGCCTGCCCCTGACCAGCGGGCAGAACGCAGCCCATCAAAACCTCGTCGACCGTCTGCGTCTTGGCGTTTTCAAGCGCCGCGCGAATCGCGACGCCACCCAGTTCCGCCGCAGGCACGCCGTCGAACATTCCTTGAAACCCGCCCATCGGCGTCCGGGCCGCACCAGCGATCACAACCTCTTTCATGTGACGACTCCTCCTTTTGTCGAGTGCTTGGATACCGAATGGTAAGAAATGCCGTCTAGCGTATTTCTACGATCGATCGACGGAATCCGAGGGGGGTCACGTGACACTGAGCAGCAAAACGACAGGCGAAACGCAGATCATCACAGTCGACGCCGCCCGCATCGACGCCGCCATGGCGATACAGTTCAAGGAAGACATGCGGACCCAAACCGCAGATGGCGCCGGTCGGATCATCCTGGATCTGTCTGCGGTCGAGTTCATAGACTCCAGTGGATTGGGCGCGATCGTGGCGTCCGTGAAGCAGCTTGGAAATGGGCGCACGCTTGAACTGGCGGGATTGCAGCCTGTCGTGGCAAAGGTTTTTCGGCTGACGCGGATGGATACGGTTTTCAAACTGCATCCCAACTTGGATGACGCGCTGGCCTCCGTGTTGGAGTGAAGCGCCAGGGGGCAAATGGCGTGACAGTCAACTGCGAAGACGGCCGACTCGAAGTGGTGTTCCCTGCCGTCGAAGCCGAGGCCAGCCGAGCCATCGCTTCGCTGCACGCGGGGCTGTCGAATTTCGGTTTGCCGGGGCAAAAGACTGCGGACATCAAGATCGTGTTGGCTGAGGCGATCAACAATGTTGTCGAACACGCATATGCTGAGCGCGCGCCCGGAATTGTCCGGGTTTCCGTGCTGGACTCCAAAGATCACCTGGAGGTCCAGATCACTGACACTGGCCACCCCTTGCCCGGCCTGAAGATACCTGATGGCATTCCTGCCAGTGTCGAAACCGATACTTCAAATCTGCCCGAAGGTGGATTCGGTTGGTTCCTGATCCGAACATTGGCGGACGACGTGCTGTATGACCGCAGAAACGGCCAGAACCTGCTGTTCTTGCGGTTTGAGCGCACAAAAAAAGCGGATCGGCCACAATAACGCCCAGATCGGACCATTGTCGCGCCGCAAACGACGGGCAGAAACAAGGGGTAGCTCAGATAGCTTCCCTCGGCGCCATGTGTCACAGCCCCCACCCAGTGAACGGCGCCGAGGACCTTCTCCTTGAAATGACTGGACATCAGCCAACGGCACCCTAGTGTCGAGCCGTTCAGGAGGAGACCCATTCCATGCGCGATTTCCACGCCCCCGGCCGTTCCGAGGTTTTGTCGACCGAAGGGATGTGCGCAACCTCGCATCCGCTGGCTGCAAAGGTGGCGCTGGACATTCTGGGCCGCGGCGGAAACGCGATGGACGCCGCCATTGCCGCAGGCGTACTTCTGGGCATCTGCGAACCGCAGATGACAGGTCTGGGTGGCGACTGTTTCGTGCTTTACAATCGCGCCGGCGAAACGAAGGTTCGCGCGCTGAACGGATCCGGGCGGGCGCCCGCTGGAGCCTCGGCCGAAGATCTGCGGGCCCGTGGGTTGGCTGCGGTGCCGCTTGACGGACCCGAAGCGGTGACGATCCCCGGGGCTGTCGATGCATTCTGCCACCTGTCAGAGGCCGAGGGTCGATTGGGGATCGAGGCCCTTCTTCAACCTGCAATTCACTATGCCGATACGGGCGTTCCGGTTGCACCCCGCGTCGCGCATGACTGGTCGATCGGGGCCGAAACGCTGCAGGGCGCAGCGCGGGATCACTATCTGATCGACGGCCGCGCCCCAACGACAGGTCAGATGTTCCGCGCTCCGGGTCAGGCAGAAGTCCTGCGTCGCGTAGCCCGAAATGGGCGCGATGCCTTTTACGCGGGCGAAATCGCCGATGACATGCTGGCCGCGTTGAATTCCCGAGGCGGTGTTCATTCGGCCACAGATTTTCACGACACAAAGTTCATCGAAGCCCCACCGGTAGGAGGTGACTACCGCAACGCTGAACTGCTTGAACATCCGCCGAACGGACAAGGCGCGACTGCGATCCTGCTTCTCAACATACTCAAGCATTTCGACATTGCAGGCATGGACCCGTGGGGCGCCGAACGGGCGCATATCGAAGCCGAGGCGACCAAGCTGGCCTACGATGCACGCAACCGGTTCATCGCCGACCCGGATCAGTCGTCGCGCATGGAACATTTTCTGGCGCCGGAAACGGCGGCAAAGCTGGCCGAGCTGATTGATCCCCGGCGCGCCATGACTGCCGCAGCGCCGCTGACCGAAGCCGTGCACAAGGACACGGTTTATGTCACGGTCGTCGACCGGGATCGTATGGCTGTTTCTCTGATCTATTCGATCTTCCACAGCTTCGGATCGGGCATCGCCTCGGAAAAGTTTGGCATTCTCCTGCAGAACCGCGGATGTGGTTTCAACCTTGAACCGGGACATCCGAACGAGTTGGGCGGAGGCAAGCGCCCGATGCACACGATCATTCCCGCGATACTGAAGCAAAACGGCCAGATCGCCATGCCGTTCGGCGTGATGGGCGGGGCCTATCAGCCGACAGGCCACGCTCGCCTGGTTTCCAACCTTCTGGATTTCGATTTGGGGCTTCAGCACGCCGTCGACGCACCCCGCGCCTTTGCCGACGGTTCGATCTTGAAGATCGAACCCGGCTACGATCGCAAGATCGCGCAACAATTGTCAGAAATGGGGCACAACGTCGTCGAAACGGAAACGCCACTGGGCGGTGCGCAGGCGATCCGAATCCATCAAAGCGGAGTATTGGAGGGCGCCAGCGATCCCCGAAAGGACGGTTGCGCTTTGGGTTACTGACGCCGCAACGGCGTCAGCACCGTATCAGTTCAGCTGGAAGTGCAGCGGATAGCTGCCATCCTGAAACGGCCCGAACATGTTGGGAATATCAGGATGATCAACAGGTTCTCCTGACTGGTCGGCAATCAGATTTTGCTCTGAGACATAAGCCACATAGAAGGATTGATCGTTCTCGGCCAGCAAATGGTAGAACGGCTGATCCTTGATCGGGCGGCTATCTTCGGGAATTGCCTCGTACCATTCTTCGGTATTTGCAAATTCCGGATCCACGTCAAAAATCACCCCTCGGAAGGGATGTTTCTTGTGACGAACCACCTGGCCCAAGCGGTACTTTGCATGTGTCTTCAGCATTGTTTCAGCCCCCAAGGCACTTACTAAACCTTTCCGCCGGCAATTGCCAATCATTGATCTGAAATTCGCGGAAACAGTCTGTGAACCTATGCCTGACAGTCGACAGCCTGCTGCACGGTTTCTTATACGATTGTGATTTCCTCGTCCTGCAATCTGCGCTAGAATAAAGAAAAAAGGCACGAGGCACATGAGCAGAAAACTTCTCGTACTCTTCGGGGTGCTGTTTTTGGCATCCTGTGGGGGCGGCGCACAGCGTCCGCCCAGCAACCTCAATGACGCTTGCGCCATCGCGCGCGAGCGGCCGGACATGATCAAGGCATTCAAAAGCACCGAACGCAAATGGGGTGTTCCGGTTCATGTCCAGATGGCGACCATCTACCAAGAAAGCCGCTATCGTCACGACGCGCGGACGCCTCACAAATATGTTCTTGGGGTTATTCCGATGGGCCGTCAGAGCAGCGCCTATGGCTTCAGCCAGGCCCTGGACGGAACCTGGGAAGAATATCAGCGCGAAACGGGGAAGCGGCGCGCCAAGCGTGACCGCATTCGTGACGCATCAGATTTCGTCGGATGGTACATGAACAAAAGCAGTCAGAAGATCGGCATCTCGACCAGCGACACGCGGAACCAGTATCTGGCGTATCACGAAGGTCGCGCGGGTTACGCACGCGGCAGCCATTACGGCAAGACCTGGCTATTGAACGTGGCCAATGACGTGGACGCACGTGCGCAGATGTACCAGGCGCAGCTGTCCAGCTGCCGCTACTGAAAGAGCCGCGGGTCAGCGATTCTCTGACCCGCGCCGCGCCTTGTTCGAAAACAGGCCGCTGTCGATTCTGACATCTTCGTTGAGGGGACCCAGCAGCACCGTGGTTTGACCCCCGGCGTTGTCGTAGATGACCCATTTCCGCAACTCGATCGGATTTGCCGTGAACATCAGCTCGATCCGCCCGGACTCGGGGTTTTTCGGGTCCTGCGCGGTGACGACCGTGGCTGTGCCATCAAATGTGTGGCCGACTACCATGTTGGCCTGCGACAGGTTCACGTTGCGCGCCAAAACCAG
The DNA here is from genome assembly GCF_056537205.1 of Ruegeria sp. CG3. Lineage (NCBI taxonomy): Bacteria > Pseudomonadati > Pseudomonadota > Alphaproteobacteria > Rhodobacterales > Roseobacteraceae > Ruegeria > Ruegeria sp. CG3. The sequence continues at coordinate 97,264 of NZ_JBQFRC010000002.1, forward strand.
CGACAGCGGTGTTCGCTTCAACGGGTACTGCTCGGGCGGCTGGTTCGATTTGGGGTCGAACACCATCACCGTGCCGGCATTGGCCAGCACCACCGCGCTGTTGGGCGGATCGTATTCGAACCGCATCTTGCCGGGGCGCTGCAGCCACAGCTTGCCGGTACTCAGCGATCCGTCATCGTTGACTTGGGTAAACGTCGTCTGAACAGCCTTCAATCCGTTCAGATAGTTCGAGATCTGCGACAAGGGCAGCTTTTCGGCGGCCCAGGCTGCAGGGGCAGTCAAAGCAAGGGCGAGGGCAAAGGCAATCTGTTTCATGACACACAGATATGCGCTCTGCCCTTGTTATTAAATATCCTACTGTTCCGGGACGAGGATTTCGCGTTTGCCCACGTGATTTGCTGCCGAAACAACGCCTTCGTCCTCCATCTGCTCGACCAGCCGTGCGGCCTTGTTGTAGCCGATGGCAAGTTTCCGCTGGATGTACGAGGTTGAACACTTGCGATCCTTGATCACGATGGCAACCGCCTGATCGTACAGCGCATCCTCGCCGTTGGTGTTACCGCCGGTGTTCAGCCCCAAAACCGCGTCGATATTGTCGGCCTTGTCCTCGGACGGGCCGTCCAGCACGCTGCCGACATAGTCGGGCGGGCCATACTGCTTGAGGTGGTTCACGACCTCCTCGACCTCTTCATCGGACACGAACGGCCCGTGGCAGCGGGTGATCTTGGCGCCGCCAGCCATGTACAGCATGTCGCCCTGCCCCAGCAGCTGTTCGGCCCCCATCTCGCCCAGGATGGTCCGGCTGTCGACTTTCGATGTCACCTGGAACGAGATCCGGGTCGGGAAGTTGGCCTTGATCGTGCCGGTGATGACGTCCACCGAGGGCCGCTGCGTGGCCATGATCAGGTGGATGCCCGAGGCCCGCGCCATCTGCGCCAGACGCTGGATACAGGCTTCGATCTCCTTGCCGGCCACCATCATCAGGTCGGCCATCTCGTCGACGATGACGACGATATAGGGCATGGCCTTGGGTTCGAACTCTTCCGTCTCGAAAACGGGTTCTCCGGTTTCGTCGTCGAACCCGGTCTGGACCGTGCGGCTGAACAATTCGCCCTTGGACAGCGCGTCCTTCACCCGGCCGTTGTAGCCGGCGATGTTGCGCACGCCCATCTTGGACATCTTGCGATAGCGGTCCTCCATCTCGCCGACGACCCATTTCAGGGCGACCACCGCCTTTTTTGGGTCGGTCACGACCGGCGACAGCAGATGCGGGATGCCGTCATAGACGGAAAGTTCCAGCATCTTGGGGTCGATCATGATCAGGCGGCATTCGTCCGGTGTCAGCTTGTAGAGCAGCGACAGGATCATCGTGTTGATCGCCACCGACTTGCCCGAACCGGTCGTCCCGGCGATCAGCAGGTGAGGCATCTTGGCCAGGTTGGCCACGACCGAGTCTCCGCCGATATCCTTGCCCAGCGCCAGCGGCAGCGCATGGGTGCCGTCGCCGAAATCGCGGCTTGCCAGGATTTCGCGCAGGACCACCATCTCGCGGTTCTCGTTGGGCAATTCGATGCCGATGACCGAGCGTCCGGGCAGGGTCGAGACACGCGCCGACAGCGCCGACATAGACCGGGCGATATCATCGGCCAGCCCGATCACGCGGCTGGCTTTCAGGCCCGGTGCGGGTTCCAACTCGTACATCGTGACGACAGGGCCGGGGCGGACACTGACGATCTCGCCTTTGACCCCATAATCATCCAGCACGTTCTCCAGCATCCGCGCGTTTTCCTCCAGCGCTTCGTCACTGAGGTGATGACGCTGAATGCCCGACGGGTTCGTCAACAGGCTGAGCGGCGGCAGTTCGAAATCCGTGTGCCGCTCTTCGAAAGACAGGCTGGGCTGCGCTTCGGCCTGAGCCCGTCGCGACGGCAGGACGTTGCGCCGGACTGGCTGCGCGACAACCGGCTTGCGCGGTTCGGCAACCGGGATCTTCATGGCCGGGCGCGCCTCGGCGATTGGGTCCTCTGAATCCTCGAACACCTGATCGTCGTCGATATCCTCAGGCGCATAGGCCGAAAGCGGGTCTTCCGCGAACGTCTCCATATCCGCAGAAGGCTGCGCCGGGTGCCCTGTCAACGGCGGCTCGGGCGGAAGCCCGGCAGCAGTCAGCGGAGGTTCGGGCGGAAGGTTGCCCGCACGCGGCGCATTCAGGATCAGCGGGTCGGGACCACGGCCGCGCCCCTTGGTCAGCGGGCGGTTCGGATCGGGCTCGGGCGCGATTTCACCAGTGGCGACCTTGCGGTTCTGTATCACCGCGGAGATCTTCGAACGGATCCGGTCCTCGCCCGGCATCTCGTCATATCCGGTAACGGGTTCCGGATCGACCAGTTCGGGTTCGGGCATCGGCTCGGGGCGGCGGATCAGGCCAGGCATGCGCGCAAGCAGGCCCGTTTTTACGGGCTCGGGGGCTGCGATCTCGGGCTCTTCAAAGACCGGATCGGCATAGGCCAGTTCATCCTCGAATTCGGCACCGGCGGCCTGGGTTGCCTTGCGTTCCTGCCACTTTTCCCGGCGCGCCTGCGCCGCACGGGCCGTGGCCGAAGCCCCCTGCCCCAGCGCGGTCATCAGCATGTCATAGGCCATCACCAGACCCAGCAGGAAAGCCCGGAACCCGCGCCGGACGTCCGATTTGGTGAAACCCAGCACAAAGACGCCCAATGCCAGCATGCCGGCCGCCATGGCCAGCGACATCAGCTTGACCATGAAATGCGACGAGATCGGCAACAGCGTCAGCAGCGCACCCATCACCGTGTCGCCGAACAGACCGCCCAGACCAAAGCTGTGCGTCGCGCGCCATTCGGCGCCGGGCACCAGGGTTGCGGCATAGACCGAGAGGACGGCGATCCAGATCGGCGCGAAAATCAGGCGGGCCACGGCGCGATCCTCGCCGAAATGGCCGGCAAAGCGCGCGCCCCAGCCGACCAGAACCAGCGCGATGCCAAAGCTGCCCCAGCCCACGATCATGAACAACGGCGCGGCGATCGAAGCGCCGAACCGGCCCAGCCAGTTCTGCACCGGCGCGTCGGTCGAGACCATCCAGTTCGGATCATCCGGCGTGTAGGACCAGATCATCGCCGCAGCGGCCAGGCCGGCCAGAATCAGGGCGATCCCAATCAGTTCCTTGCTGCGCCGCTCGATCGCGGCCTGGGTAGTGCTGTCCAACAATGGGTCGCGGTTGCGCGCGTTGTAAGATGCCATGTGCCCTCGTACCTCACGAATAGATGCAGTCGCGGAGCGTGATCAGCCCGCGCTGCATCTCTGTTTTTGGGGCCACCATCGCGACCCTGATAAAGCCTTTGCCCGGGTTCTGCCCCGGATCCCCTTGTGAAAGATATGCGCCCGGCAGGACCCGAACCCCGGTTTCCCGCCACAGCTTCAATCCGGCCTGCTCGCCATCCTCGACGGGCAGCCAAAGAAAGAACCCCGCCTCGGGCGGCAAATAGCCCTGAACGCCCGCAAACACCTGATCGGCGATGGCGTATTTTTCCTGGTACAGCGCGCGGTTTTCCTGAACGTGCGCCTCGTCGGCCCAGACCCTGGCCGCGGCGGCCTGCAACGGCAGCGGCAACGGCGCCCCGGCATAGGCGCGCAACTGCTTGACCCGCTCGATGCTTTCCGGCCCGCCCGCGATCAGCCCCGACCGCAGCCCCGCCAGGTTCGACCGTTTCGACAGCGAGTTGAACAGCGTGATCCGCTCGGGGTCGGCGCCCAGCTCCTGCGCGACGGTCAGGATGCCGGTGGGCGGCGCGTCGCGGTAGATCTCGGAATAGCACTCGTCGGCGAAGATGCGGAAATCATACCGCTCGGCCAGCCGGATCAGCTCGGCCCAGTAGTCGCGCGAGGCGACGGCACCCTGCGGGTTGACGGGCGAACAGATATAGGCCACGGCGGTGCGGTTCAGCACATCCTCTGGCAGGCCGGCATAGTCCGGTAGATGCCCGGTGGCCGCGGTGGCCGGCACGAAATACGGCTGCGCCCCGACCGAGATCGAGGCCACCATGTAGACCTGATAGAACGGGTTGGGGCACAAAACGATCGGCTGCTGGCCGTTCTTTTGCTCGGGGCAGAGCGCCATGGCGGCGTTGTACAACCCCTCGCGCGTGCCGTTCAGCGCCATGATGTTGGCCTCGGGGTCCATCCGCACGCCATAGCGGCGGTCGATCCAGTCGGCGATGGCCCCGCGCAGCGCGTCCGACCCCTCGTTCGGCGGGTATTTCTGAAATCCGGCGGCATTTTCCACGATGACATCGGTCACCCAGGGCGGAAAATCATGCTTGGGCTCGCCAATCGTCATATGCACGACATCGCCGCCCGGCGCGTGATGGTCGAGCAGGGCGCGTAGACGCGGAAAAGCATAGGCCGGTAGGTTCGAAAACCGCTCGGGGAAATTCATGACTGCTGCCTCGATACCGGGATCATTGGCGCCCCGGTTTTCCAGCAGATTACAGGCCGAACCCCCGCGCGTCCAGACAAAGAGGTTCCGAATCAGGGGATTGTGGCATTCAGGTCAGAACAGCCTCGGCCGCCGCACCTAGCCGCAAAAGCGCCTCTTCCGAGCCCGGATAGCCCAGCATCATCAGCCCGCATGACGGTGTCGTGGTGGGCAGCGACAGCGCCGCCAGCCCCATCAGGTTGCCGATCCGGGTGTTGCGCAGAGCCAGAAGGTTCTCGGTGACGTAGTAGTCATGGTCGTTCATCAGCCGGTCCAGATCCGGCGGCAGGATCGGCGCGGTGGGGGCCAGAACCGCGTCGAAGCCGGCGGTGGCCGCGTCCCAGGCCGACCGGCAGGCCTTCAGCCGCGACCACGCGGCCACGTAATCCGGGCCGGAATGCCCCTTGCCCGCGCGGAACCGTTCAAGGATCTCGGGATACATCGCCTCGGGGTTGGCCTCGATCACGTCGCGCCACAGGCCATAGGCTTCGGTGGTGTAAAGAACACCGGACAGGCCCATCGCCTCGGCCAGCTCCGGCACCTCCAGCGGCACGATCTCGGCCCCGGCATCGCGCAGGCGATCCAGCGCCTCGGCATAGGCCTGGCGTGGTGCGTCGCGCAGATCGTCCTGCGCGATGGTCTGCAGATCGGCAAACCGCCGCCCCTTCAGGCTGGCACCCCGCAGATCGGCCGGCGTTCCGCCCTCCAGCAGCGCCAGCATCTGCGCCGCATCCTCGACCGACCGTGCCAGCGGACCGACCGTGTCGAACCGCAGGCACAGGGGCACCACGCCCTCGAGGCTCAACCGCCCCGACGTGGTTTTCAGCCCCACCAAGTCGTTCCACGCGGCCGGAATGCGCACCGATCCGCCCGTGTCCGAGCCGATTCCGCAGGCCGCCAGACCAAAGGCCACCGACGCCGCCGCGCCCGAGGACGACCCGCCCGGAACCGCCTTTTCGTCATTCACGCAGGGCGGCGTCGCGGTGACGGGGTTCAGACCAAGGCCCGAGAAGGCCAGCTCGCTCATATGCGTCTTGCCCAGACAGACCGCGCCCATGGCCGTCGCGTTGCGCAGGACGGTTGCGTCGTTCTCGGGCACCCGGCCGCGCAGCAGGGCCGATCCGGCCTCGGTTCCGATCCCGGCGGTGTCGAACAGATCCTTCCAGCTGATCGGCACCCCATCCAGCAGGGACCGGCGCAGCCCTTGGGCCACCCGTTCCTTGGCTGCGCGGGCTTCGGCGTGGGCGCGGTCATGCGTGACGCGGGCATAGATGCGATCGCGGTGCGGATGGGCGTCGATGGCCGCCAGATAGACCTCGGTCAGTTCCTCGGGATCGATCTGCCCCATGCCGATCCCCCGGCCCAGGTCACATGCCGTCATGGTCAGCCAGTCCTGCATCTTTGCCCCCTTGTCGGAAAAATTCGTGTTTCGGCGACGGTAGCGACAGGACTGCACATGGACAATCCCGAAAGGGCGCGCATATTGCACCGCATGACACAGGTTTCCGATATCTTGATCGTGGGCGGCGGGCTGAACGGCCCTGCCCTGGCGCTGGCGCTGGCGCAGACCGGGCACAGCGTCACCGTGATCGACGCGCTGGCCGAGAAGGTGCGCAAGAACGCGGCGTTCGACGGGCGTGCCTATGCGCTGGCGCTGGCCTCGCAACGGTTGCTGGCCGCGATCGGCATTTGGGAGCGGGTCGCGGACCACGCCCAGCCGATGTTGGAGATCAAGGTCACCGATGGCCATGCGGGCGCAGGCCCGTCGCCGTTTTTCATGCATTTCGACCATGCCGAGATCGAGGAAGGCCCGATGGGCTATATGGTCGAGGACCGTCACCTGCGGCGCGCATTTCTTGCGGCGATGGCGGCGGACCCGGCGATCACCCGGGTCGATGGCAAAACCGTGGTTGCGCAGGAAACCGGGCCTGGTGGCGTGACCGTGACGCTGGATGACGGATCGGCGCTGTCCGGTCGGCTTCTGGTGGGGTGCGACGGCCGTCGCAGCGGCACCGCCGCCCGGGCCGGGATCAAGCGGACCGGATGGGACTACGGCCAGACCGCGCTGGTCTGCGCCATCGAACACGACCTGCCCCATCACGGCATCGCACATCAGTTCTTCATGCCCCCCGGCCCGCTGGCGATCCTGCCGCTGACCGGCAATCGCAGCTCGATCGTCTGGAGCGAACGCTCTGACACCGCGCAGCGCATCAACGCGCTGGACGAGGCCGAGTACCTTCAAGTTCTGCGGCCCAGGTTCGGCGATTTTCTGGGTAACATCCGCCTGCAGGGCGACCGGTTCACCTATCCGCTGAACCTGACCATCGCCAATTCCTTCATCGCCGAGCGGCTGGCACTGGTGGGTGATGCGGCCCATGGCATGCACCCGATCGCCGGTCAGGGGCTGAACGCCGGGCTGCGCGACGTCGGCGCTCTGGCCGAGGTGCTGACGCTGGCCGGGCGACGCGGCGAGGACATCGGCTCGGTGCTGGTTCTGGAGCGCTATCAGGAATGGCGCCGCTTTGACACGGCGGCCCTGGCAATGGCGACGGATGTGTTCAACAAGCTGTTTTCGAACGACAATCCGATACTGCGGCTGGGGCGCGACATCGGAATGGGCATCGTGGGCTCTTTGCCCGGCCTGCGCCGCGGCTTCGTGCGCGAGGCCGCCGGTTTGACAGGCGACCTGCCCAAGCTGCTGCAGGGCCGCCCGATCTAGTCGAGCTTGCGCGCCTCATCCACCAGCATCACCGGAATCCCGTTGCGGATGGGAAAAGCCAGACCAGCGGCTTTCGAGACCAACTCCTGCCGCTCGGCGTCATATTCCAGCGTGGTATGAGTCTGTGGGCAGATCAGCGCCTCGAGCATGTGGCGGTCGAATCCCGGTTCCGTCTCTGTCATTGCAATTGTTCCTCGTTTGAACCCCCGCGCAGCGAGAATTCGATCAGTGTGACAAGCGTTTCGCGCCGGGTGCGCAGACAGGGCGCCTCAAGCAGGGCCTGCTTGTCCTCAGGGTCGAAATCCAGAAGCATAGACAGGGAATTGACCAGCAATTCGTCATCCGCCTCGTTCAGTGACTCCCAATCGGTCGACAGTTGGCGGGCGGAAAAGTAACGCCCCAGCAGACGCAGGAAACCGGACCGGTCGAACGTATCGTCTATTTCCCCTTTGCCCAGATCGCGGTCGAACCCGTCCCAGGTAACGGCGCAGCGACGATACGGCGTGAAACCATCCAATTCGGATTGGATGCGAAACCGGGACACACCGGACAGAGTGATCAGATAGCGCCCGTCTTCGGTCTCGGAAAACTGCGTGACACGTCCGGCGCATCCGATCCGATGCAATTTGGTGTCGTCGTTCTGACAAGGGTTCGGCTGGACCATGCCGATCAACCGCTCTTTGGTTTTCAAGGCGTCATCCAGCATTTGCAGGTAGCGGGGCTCGAAAATATGCAGCGGCAGGCGTGACCGGGGCAGCAACAGCGCCCCGGGCAGAGGAAACACGGACACCGTGTCCGGCAGATCGGCGGGATGCATCATGTTTCCGATTCTAGCTCTGATGCGCGGTTAGGCAAATATCATCGAGCTGAGTTTGCGGCGACCGTTCAAAACGATCGGGTCATTGGCCTTGAGCGCATCGAAGATGGTGAACAACTGCGCCTTGGCTGCGCCATCATTCCATTCCCGATCGCGGCGGAACAGCTCCAGAAGCTGGTCAACCGCCTCGGCGGCCTTGCCGTTGGCATAGAGCGCTTGCGCCAGGTCAAACCGGGCCTGATGGTTGTCGGGATCTGCTTCGACCGCTGCCGTCAACTCGGCCACCGGCCCGGCATTTGCGGCCTGTTTGGCCAGTTCCAGCTGCGCATGGGCAGCTTCCAACTCGGCCGTCGTTGAAATCTCGGCCGGAGCGCCGTTCAGGATCGCCTCGGCCTGATCAAGGTCACCCATCGCGATATGCGCTCGCACCAGGCCGCCATAGGCCGCGGCATGTTTGGGGTCTTCGCCAAGAATGGCGGCAAAGGTCTGGGCCGCATCCACTGCCGCGCCATCCTTCAGCATCTCTTCGGCGGCCTCCACGGCCTCGTCCAGCTGGCCGCCCGGGCTCTGGCCCCCGGCGGCCTCGATCACGCGGTCGATGAAGGCCTTGATCTCGGAGCCGGGCAACGCGCCCTGGAACCCGTCGATCGGTTGACCCTTGAAAAAGGCATAGACGGTCGGAATCGACTGGATACGCAATTGCGAGGCGATCATCTGCGCCTCGTCCACGTTGACTTTCACCATCTTGACCGCGCCCTTGGCCGCGGTCACGGCCTCTTCCAAGGCCGGACCCAAGGTCTTGCACGGACCGCACCAGGGCGCCCAGAAGTCGACAATGATGGGCAATTCCTGCGATGCCTCGACGACATCGGCCATGAAAGTGGCCTCGGTTCCGTCTTTGATCAGATCGGTGGCTGCGGGGCTGCCTGCGCCGTTCAGAAGTTCCATGGCATTCACTCTCCGGATTCAGTCTTGCGCCTTATATGCAACCAGCCGACCGGGAAACCAAGGGCCGAGTTGCGGAATCCCGCACCGATCAAAGATCGAAACTGGCAAAGACGGGCGCGTGGTCGCTGGGCTTCTCCCAGCCGCGCGCGTCGCGCAGGACGCGGCTGGAATGGCAGGCGTTCGAGATATCAGGCGTCGCCCAGACGTGATCCAGGCGCCGCCCCTTGTCAGCCGCATCCCAGTCGCGGGCGCGATAGGACCACCAGCTGTAGAGCTGTCCCTCGGGGATGTCCTGCCGGGTGATATCGACCCAGCCGCCCGCATCCTGCGTCTCGGCCAGTTGCGCGACCTCGATCGGCGTGTGCGACACGACCTTGAGCAGTTGCTTGTGCGACCACACGTCATCCTCGCGCGGGGCGATGTTCAGGTCACCGACCAGAATGGATTTCTGCGGCTTTTCAGCGTGGAACCAGTCCCGCATGTCGGTCAGGTAATCCAGCTTCTGGCCAAATTTCTCGTTCACCTCGCGATCGGGAACGTCGCCGCCTGCCGGGACGTAGAAATTGTGGATGATCACCCCGTTTTCCAATCGCCCCGCCACATGCCGGGCATGGCCCAGCCCGGCAAAGTCCTGATCGCCCAGATCCGTGATCGGCAGGCGCGACAGGATGGCCACGCCGTTATAGCCCTTCTGACCGCGGGCGATCATGTGGGTGTAGCCCAGTTCCGCGAATCCCTCGGTCGGGATCTTGTCGACCGGCGATTTGCACTCTTGCAGGCAGAGCACGTCCGGCGCTTCTTCCTGCAGCAGCTTCAGCACGATGGGCTCGCGCAGGCGAACGGAATTGATGTTCCAGGTGGCCAGAGTGAAAGGCATGATCGGGGTTCCCTTGTCGCGACTCGGGCAAACTAGCGCGGCAGGTGCCGGGGTGCCATCCGAAAAAAAGCCGGGCCAAAGGCCCGGCAGTCCAACAGGGAGGTACATGTCATGACCCGGACATGCACGGGATGGGATTATCCTAAAGATGCTTGCAGAGTATCACTTTGATCCACATCAATCCACCTATGGTTAAGACACCAGTCGATATCCACCAGATTCTGTGACCAAAAGGCGCGCATTGGAGGGATCGGGCTCGATTTTCTGACGCAGGCGGTAGATGTGCGTTTCCAGCGTATGTGTGGTTACACCGGCGTTGTAGCCCCAGACCTCGTGCAGCAGCACATCGCGCGCCACCACGCCGTCGGTCGAGCGATACAGGAATTTGAGAATGTTGGTTTCCTTCTCGGTAAGACGAATCTTGCGGTCGTCCTCGGTGATCAACATCTTCATCGCGGGTTTGAAAGTATAGGGCCCCAGGACAAAAACGGCATCTTCAGACTGTTCGTGCTGGCGCAGCTGCGCACGGATCCGGGCCAGAAGCACTGGGAACTTGAACGGCTTTGAAACATAGTCGTTGGCGCCCGCATCCAACCCCAAAATCGTATCGGCATCGCTGTCATGGCCGGTCAGCATCAGGATCGGGCTTTTGACCCCCTGCTTGCGCATCAGGCGGCACAGCTCGCGCCCATCCGTGTCGGGCAAACCCACATCCAGGATCACAAGGTCATAGATGGCTTCGCGCGCCCGCTCCATCGCGGATTGGCCGTCGGAGGCTTCGAATACATCAAAGTCCTCGGTCATCACCAACTGCTCGCTGAGCGCCTCGCGCAGGTCTTCATCGTCATCGACCAGCAGGATTTTCTTGAGTTGCGCCATGTCCCGGTCCTCCTAAACCTTTTGCAACACTTGAGCGTGGAAGATGCAATCAACAAGTTTTGCTGCAATGCTCTCACGCCCTCGTGTCTGTTGGGCCGGAAATGTTTCACATTTCCTTTCGAACGGGCTAGGACGAGGGTCGAACGTTACAGGATAACATCAATGAGTCTCATTCCAGACATCACCGAGTTGCTGGCCCGGGCGCGTGCCGACCTTCGGATGGGCGTTCCGGTCGTGCTGACGGATGACGGGGATTTCAGCGTTGTCGCCGTCGCCGCAGAGACACTCAACCAGCAGCGTCTGGCGGACCTGAGGGGTCTGGGCGACACGCCTGTGGTTGCCATCACCGGACGACGGGCCGAAACGCTCAAAGCCCGCGCCTATGACGGTGATCTTGCTCGGGTCGTGATTCCGGCCGAGGCTGATCTGGGGTGGGTGCAGGCGGTTGCAGACCCGTCCGATGACCTGAATGCCCCGATGAAGGGGCCCTTGATGACTCAGCGCCAGGGCAATGCACACCTGCATCGCATCGCAATCGCACTGACCAAATCCGCCCGCCTGCTGCCCGCCGCGGTGGTGGTTGCAGTCGAAAACGGCCAGGCCTTTTCGGCGACACACGGTCTGACCTGCATCGACCACACACGCGCTGCGCCGCATCTGGCCGATCGCAGCCCCTTGCACGAGGTGGTCGCCGCGCGCCTGCCGATGGAGGTGTCCGAGGCCGGTCGTCTGCACGTCTTCCGCCCAGAGGACGGTGGCGAGGAGCACTATGCCATCGAAATCGGCCGCCCGGATCGCTCGAAACCTGTTCTGGCACGGTTGCATTCGGCCTGTTTTACCGGTGACCTGATGGGCAGCCTGAAATGCGACTGCGGCCCGCAACTGCGCGGTGCCCTGGCCCAGATGGGGGCCGAGGGGCATGGCGTCCTGCTGTATCTCAACCAGGAAGGTCGCGGGATCGGCCTGGCCAACAAAATGCGCGCCTATTTCCTGCAGGATCAGGGCTTCGACACCGTCGAAGCCAACCACCGGCTTGGGTTTGAAGATGACGAGCGCGATTTCCGCCTTGGATCGGACATCCTGAAATCGCTCGGGTTCAGTTCGGTCCGGTTGCTGACCAACAACCCCGCCAAGATCGCAATGATGGAACGGACCGGGATTGCCGTTACCGAGCGTGTGCCGCTGAAGGTCGGGGAAACCGCCCACAACCGGGCCTATCTGGCGACCAAGGCCTCGAAATCGGGCCACCTGCTGTGAGCCCTCTTGATCTGGTGGTGACGCCGACCGGAGTGCGATTCTTCGGCCGCAGGTTTCCCTGCACCATCGGCAAAGGTGGCCTGAGCAACCACAAGCGCGAGGGCGACGGGGCCACCCCCACAGGGCACCACCACATTGTCGGGATGCTGTACCGCCCGGATCGGATTGCGCCGCCCGCCCCGTGGGCTCTGCCCATCGGGCCGGGCGATCTGTGGTCGGATGACGATAGGGATCAGGACTACAACCAGCACGTTCGGGCGCCCTATCCATGCAGTCACGAACGCCTGCGTCGGGCTGACCCGCTGTACGATCTGGTGCTGGTTACCGATTGGAATTGGCCCGTCGCCACACCGGGCGGCGGATCCGCGATCTTTCTGCATCAGTGGCGCAGACCGGGTTATCCGACCGAAGGCTGCGTGGCGTTCCAGCGCGACCACCTGCACTGGATCGCGCGGCGCGTCGCACCCGGAACCCGGATCATCATTCCGCGGGTTTGACCCGGTCACCAAAGATGGCCGACCCCACCCGGACATGAGTTGCACCCAGCGCGATCGCGGTTTCAAAATCGCTGCTCATCCCCATGGACAGGCCATCCAGCCCGTTTCGGCGCGCGATCTTGGCCAGCAGAGCAAAATGCAGCGCGGGCTCCTCGTCGACGGGCGGAATGCACATCAACCCACGCACCGGCAGGTCAAGTGATCGACATTCGGCGACAAAATCATCGGCCTCGGCGGGCATAACCCCAGCTTTCTGGGCCTCTTCGCCGGTATTCACCTGAATGAACAGATCAGGACACTGCCCCAGCTCTTGCGCCAGCCGCGCAAGGGTTTTGGCCAGTTTGGGACGGTCGACCGAGTGGATTGCGTTGCACAGCTCCATCGCCTGCCGCGCCTTGTTGGTTTGCAGCGGACCAATCAGATGCAGATCAATATCGGGATAGCTTTCACGGAAGGCGGGCCACTTGCCGGCGGCCTCCTGCACCCGGTTTTCACCAAAACACCGGTGACCCTGCTTCAACACGGCCTCGACCCGGTCGTTGGGCTGCACCTTGGATACCGCAATCAGCCGGACCGAGCCCTTGGGGCGGCCGGCTGCGGCTTCGGCCTTGGCGATGCGGGCGGTGATTTCTTGCAGCGACATGGATTCCCTCTGTTTCCATTTGTCCGCAGAAAAACACCATGTCGGCGCAAAAGAAAAGGGCGGGTCCGAAGACCCGCCCTCAAACCTTGCGGTTCAGATCAACTTAGAAGTTGAACTGAGCACCGAAGTCAGCGCGCAGGCGGCCGTCGCCGTCGCCAACTTTCGACTGGCCGATACCACCGCGCAGCGATGCACCGCCGCCCAGGTCGTAGATGGCGCCAATGCCGTACTGCTGGGTGTCGTTGTCAGCCGAACCGTCGCCGTAAGCGAAGGTCAGGGTGGTTGCAGCGCCAACGTTGTAGGCTGCCGACAGACCGTATGCAGTGCCGTTCAGCGAGTCGTCTGCAACGTCATCGTCTGCGACGAAGATGGTGCCCGAGAAGTCGCCGAATTCAGCACCCAGGGTCAGAACTGCCAAGCTCTGCTTCTCAACAACGTCGCCGATGGCGCTGGTTTCACCATAAGCAACAGCTGCGGTGAAGTTGTTGAAGCTGTAGGTGAAGCTGATGTCCCAGCGGTCTGCGCTGTCTGCAACACCGTTCAGGCCGAAGGTTGCCTGGTCGTACGATGCGCCGAAGGCGAAGTCACCAACTGCGTACTGGAAGAACACAGCGTTCGAACCTGCACCGGTCGACGAGTAGCCCAGGAAGCTGTAGTCAACGCCCGAGTACTGGCCGATGAAGTTTTCCAAGCCCGGCTCGTTACCGTAGTAGTTTGCCAAGTTGTCGAACGAACCAGCAACGTTGCCGGCGTCAACACGCAGACCACCGTAGATGACCGAGAAGCGAGCGCCGTTCAGGCCGGCTGCGTTTGCTTCGCCGGTGCCGGCGTTTTCGTCAGCCTGCAGACGAACACGTGCTTCAAAGCGGACGCCACCGTCGGTTTCCGCGATGCCGTCGATGTTCAGGCGGAAGCGCGAGACCAGGATGGTTTCGTCGGTCGAAACGGTCGTGGTGTTGGTGGTGGTCTGGTCGGTCAGCGTGGTGGTCTGACCAGTGTTGGTCGCACCGCTGGTGGTCGTGGTGGTCACGCCGGTGTTGGTGACGGTCACGCCGGTGTTGAAGTTGGTCACAACGCCGGTACGGTCTTCCAGGTAACCGATACCAAAGCGGCCATAACCGCTGAACTTAACTTCGGCCGCGGCAACCGATGCGGTTGCGATCAGTGCGGTCGATGCGAAGAGAACTTTTTTCATCTTGTTTCCCTCGGTTTCAATAATTTCTACTCGACACATACCTGCTGCATATGTCTCAGCACGCAGACCGTTTCGCTCTTTTTGCCCCTGTTGCGCAAGCATGCCTTGGACAGCTTCGGTTCTTTGGCCCCAAATTGGTGCAAGGATGCCACAGTCGAATTCACCCCGATAATTCAGCGGCACCGGTACGTAAGCCAAGAATGGGGTTGTTGCAGCACAGTACGTTGTCTAGGAGTATCTCCTAGCAAAGCAAAACATGTGAAAACAGGACCTGCCGACGATGCGCCTGCTGACGATTTTGGGTTTGACCGTTTTGACTGCCTCCGTTTCTGCGTGCGGACAGAATCGGAGCACGTCGCCCAACCCCAATGTTCTATCCGCCGACGGCAGCTCGTCCGAGGCCCGCGAGCTCAACGATCCGAATCGTTCGACCATCTGGGATGTGTTCGGCCCCAACAACTCGGAACAGGTCACCCAGGTCAACCGGTACCTGTGGGCGGCGTCGCTGGATGTGCTCAGCTTCCTGCCGGTGCAGGAGGTGGATCCGTTTACCGGCGTGATCATAACGGGTTACGGCAAACCGCCGGGCGGTGGACGGTCCTATCGGGCAACGGTGCACATCAGTGATCCGGCCCTGGCGGCGCGGTCCCTTTCGGTGGCTCTGCAGACCAGCGGAGGCGCTCCGGTCAGCGCGGCGACCACGCGTGCGGTCGAAGATGCGATTCTTTCGCGGGCGCGTCAGCTGCGGATCGCGGACAACAAGCTCTAGCAACCCGCAGAAAATCACAATATTACCACGCCGGGCCCCTGCCCGGCGTTTTCATTCACGAAGGACCGCATGATGTCGCGTTACTCGGCCAACGAAATCGAAGCAAAATGGCAAGAGGCCTGGGACAAGGCCGGGATCTTCACCGCCAAACGGACGGCGGACAAGCTGAAATACTATGTGCTGGAAATGTTCCCCTATCCTTCTGGGCGCATCCACATGGGGCATGTGCGCAACTACACCATGGGTGACGTGATCGCGCGCCACAAGCTGAGCACCGGGCACAACGTTCTGCACCCGATGGGCTGGGACGCTTTCGGGATGCCGGCGGAAAACGCGGCCATGGCCATCGGCGGCCACCCCAAGGACTGGACCTATGGCAACATCGCCGACATGCGCGCGCAAATGAAGCCGCTGGGCCTGTCGATCGACTGGTCGCGCGAATTCGCGACCTGCGACCCGGAATATTACGGCCAGCAGCAGGCGCTGTTCCTCGACATGCTGGATGCGGGGCTGGTCTATCGCAAGAACGCCGTGGTCAACTGGGACCCGGTGGACATGACCGTGCTGGCCAACGAACAAGTCGAAAACGGCCGCGGCTGGCGCTCGGGCGCATTGGTCGAGCGGCGCGAGCTGACCCAGTGGTTCTTCAAGATCTCCGAGTTCTCGGAAGAGTTGCTTGATGCGCTGGATACGCTCGACAACTGGCCCGCCAAGGTGCGGCTGATGCAGGAGAACTGGATCGGCAAGTCACGCGGGCTGGAGTTTTCCTTCGAGCGCACCGACGGCGGCGCGCCGATCACCGTCTATACCACGCGGCCCGACACGCTGCTGGGCGCCTCGTTCGTGGGCATCTCGCCCGATCACCCGATCGCCAAGCGGCTTGAGGCCGAGAGCCCCGAAGTCGCTGAATTCGTTGCGGAATGCCGCAAGGGTGGCACCACCGAAGAGGCCATCGAGACCGGCGAGAAGCTGGGTTTCGACACCGGCATCCGCGTCAAACACCCGCTGGACCCGAACTGGGAACTGCCGGTCTGGATCGCGAATTTCATCCTTATGGATTACGGCACCGGCGCGATCTTCGCCTGCCCCGCGCATGACCAGCGCGACCTGGATTTCTGCCGCAAATACGACCTGCCGGTAATCGACACCTTCTTTGCCCTGGATGACGACACGCCGGTGGACAAGATCGCCTTCGTCCCGCCGAAAGAGCAGAAGGTGCGCTGGGTCAACCATTTCGCCGGTCTGACCGAGGCCACCGGACAGGAAGCCATCGACGCGACTATCGACTTTGCCGAGAAGGCCGGCTGGGGCAAAGGCGTGACCAAGTACCGCCTGCGCGATTGGGGCCTGTCGCGCCAGCGCTACTGGGGCTGTCCGATCCCGGTGGTACATTGCGACGATTGCGGCGTGGTGCCGGAGAAAAAGGAAAACCTGCCGATTCGCCTGCCCGACGATGTCACCTTCGACAAACCGGGCAACCCGCTGGATCGTCACCCGACCTGGCGCGACTGTGCCTGCCCGTCCTGCGGCAAACCGGCCAAGCGCGAAACCGACACGATGGACACTTTCGTCGATTCGTCGTGGTATTTCGCCCGTTTCACCGCCCCGCGGGAGGAAACGCCGACCGATCTGGCCGAAGCCGAGTACTGGATGAACGTGGACCAGTATATCGGCGGCATCGAACACGCGATCCTGCACCTGCTGTATTCGCGGTTCTTCGCCCGGGCCATGCATCTGACGGGGCATCTGCCGAAAAAGGCGATCGAACCGTTCGACGCCCTGTTCACACAGGGCATGGTCACCCATGAAATCTATCAGACCCGCGACGACAAGGGCCGCCCGGTCTATCACCTTCCCGAAGAGGTCGAGGACGGCAAGCTGAAGGCGACGGGCGAGCCTGTCGAGATCATCCCCTCGGCCAAGATGTCGAAATCGAAGAAGAACGTGGTCGACCCGGTCAGCATCATCTCGGCCTTCGGGGCGGACACCGCGCGCTGGTTCGTTCTGTCCGATTCGCCGCCCGAGCGTGACGTGGAATGGACGGCCGCCGGCGCCGAGGCCGCACACAAGCACCTCAGCCGCGTGCATCGCATCGTGTCCGAGATCGCCGCATCCGACGCCCCGGCCAATGCCGAGGACGAAGCGCTGCTGCGCGAGATGCACAAGACCATCCATGACGTGACCGGCGGAGTCGAATCCTTCGGCTTCAATGCCTCGATCGCCAAGCTCTATGCCTTTACCAACACGCTGGCCAAATCCAAGGCGGGCGCACAGGCCAAGCGGCAGGCGGCCAAGACGCTGGCGCAGCTGATGTCGCCGATGACGCCGCACCTGTCCGAAGAACTGTGGCAGATGCTGGGCGGCGAAGGGCTGGTGGCGCTGGCGCCCTGGCCGGTGGCAGACGAGTCGATGCTGGTCGACGACACCGTCACCCTGCCCATCCAGATCAACGGCAAGCGCCGTGCCGAAATCAGCGTGGCCAAGGATCTGGACAAGACGCAGGTTGAAAGAATCGCGCTCAGCACCGAAGCTGTGCAGAAGGCGCTGGATGGCGCTGCTCCGAAAAAGGTGATCGTTGTTCCGGGCCGGATCGTGAATGTCGTTGTTTGACCGCAGAAACCTGCTGCTTTCGCTGGCGGCGTTGACCGTGGCGCCCGCTTGCGGGTTCCAGCCGGTTTATGCCCCGGGCGGCGCCGGCAGCGAATTATACGGCAAGGTCGCCGTGTCAGCGCCAGATTCGGTCGAAAGCTACCTTCTGGTGCAGAATCTGGAGCAGTCCCTCGGGCGCAGCGTCAGTTCAGCCAAGGATTACAGCCTGAATGTGCAGGTCTCTACGGTGACCCGCGGGGCCGCCATCACGACCTCGAACGAGACCAACCGGTATTCGATCGACGGGCGCGCCAGCTATACGCTGAAATCCAATGAAACGGGCCAGATTCTTGTCTCCGGCACTGTGGCCGATTTCGTAGGCTACTCCGCCGCGGGGTCCACCGTTTCCACGCTCGCTGATGAACGGGATGCCAAAGAGAGGCTGATGGTCATCCTGTCCGATCAGATCGTCACGCGCCTGTATTCCGCACCGGGCCTGGCTTCATGAAGCTGTCCCCGCGCGACGCCGAGGGGTATTTCGCCAAACCTGACCCCGACAAGACGGGATTGTTGATCTACGGCGCCGACGCGATGCGCGTCGCGCTCAAGCGCCAGCAGGTATTGGCCGCGCTGTTGGGCCCGGGCGCCGAAGAAGAAATGCGCCTGACCCGTCTTCCGGCCTCGGATCTGCGGGCGGATCCTGCCCTTCTGCTGGATGCCGTGAAGGCTGTGGGGTTCTTTCCCGGCGCGCGCGCCGTATTCGTCGAGGATGCAACCGACGCCGCAACCCCGGCGATCACCGCCGCGCTCGAGGATTGGGCGCCGGGCGACGCTCAGATCATTGTGACCGCCGGGCAGCTCAAGGCCAGCTCGAAGCTGCGCAAAGCGTTCGAAGGCCATCGGGCTGCGTATGCGGTCGGGATCTATGACGACCCACCGTCGCGCGCGGAGATCGAGCGTGTGCTGGCCCAAGCCGGACTTACAAGTGTTCCCCGTGACGCGATGTCCGTGCTCAGCGATCTGGCGACCGAACTCAGCCCGGGCGACTTTGCGCAAACCGTTGAAAAGCTGTCTCTTTACAAACGCGGTGATGCCTCAGACGTTGCCGTCGAAGACATCGAGGCCTGCGCGCCGCAATCCAATGAGGCGGCCCTGGATGACGTTCTCAACGTCGTTGCCGAAGGCCGATCCGGTGAAATCGGGCCCCTGATCCGGCGGTTGCAGGCGCAGGGAACCAATGCGGTGTCTCTGTGCATCGGCGCGACCCGCCATTTTCGCACGCTCTATGCCTGCGCCTCGGACCCCGGTGGCGCAGCGCAAGGGATCGGCAAACTCCGGCCGCCGGTCTATGGCAAACGGCGTGACCGGATCCTCCGGCAGGCGCAGAATTGGGGCGCGCACAAGCTGCAGACGGCTTTGACCGTGCTGACGGATACGGATCTGTCTCTCCGGTCGGCAGGGCAGACTGCCCCGGCCATGGCCCTGGTCGAGCGCGCTCTGATCCGGCTGGCCATGCTGGCGCGGTCACGCTGAATTGAACTGACGGCGCGTCCGACTTGACGCGGCGGCGCAGTCCCCCACCCTGTCGCCAGTGCAACCACGCAGGAGCATGACATGTACAAGATCTACGGGCGCATCCAGAGTCGTGCCTCTCGGGTGATCTGGCTATTGGAGGAACTGGGGCAGGACTATGAGTGGATCGATGCGGGCCCGCACGACCCGCGCGTTCTGGACCTGAACGGCACGGGCAAGATCCCTGTTCTGCAAGATGGCGATGCAGTCATTTCGGACAGCGCGGCGATCATGACCTATCTGGCGGACAAGCACGGGGCCTTCACCTACCCCGCCGGCACCCCGGAACGGGCCGAACAGGATTCGTTGTTGCACGCGCTGTTGGAAGAATTCGATGCTCCGCTGTGGCTGGCCGCCCGCCATATGTTCATCCTGCCCAAGGACAAACGCGTTCCACAGGTCGTCGAAACCGCCCAGTGGGAGTTTGACCGCAGCTTTCAACGCATGGGGCAACGATTCAAAGGGCCATTCCTTCAGGGCGAGCAGATGACGATCGCGGACATCCTGTGCATTCACTGCATGAGTTGGGCAAAATCGGCTGGCTTCCCGATGAATTCAGATAGCCTGAAAGCCTACGGCAAACGCGTTCGCGAGCGTCCGGCCTACAAGAAACTGGGTGAAATGGCCAAATCCGCCTAATCCGCTTGGGACAGCCCGGCCCATTCTGCAGCCGAGCGCCCCGCCCAACGACCTGTCGCCAGGCATGCGGTCAGCAGATAGCCGCCGGTCGGGGCTTCCCAGTCCAGCATCTCGCCTGCGCAGAACACGCCGGGCTTGGCTTTCAGCATCAGCCCCGAGTCCAGCCCGCTTCTCGCAACCCCGCCTGCGGTCGAAATGGCTTCGTCTAGCGGGCGCAAGCCTGCGTTGCGAACAGGCAATGCCTTCAAAGTCTTGACCCAATCATCCCGGCGCAGATTCTGCCCGTGTGTCATTTCGTGGAACAGGGCGATCTTTGGCGGCGGCAGGCGCAGGCCGTTCTTCAACCAACGGGTCAAAGTGGTTTTCGGGCCAGCTTTTGACAAACGCCTGGACAGATCCTGAATCGTGCGGTCCGGCACGAGGTCCACATACAGATCAGCAGCCTGCCGCAGCGCGGGTGTCAGCGGATAAAGACCGCCGCCTTCCAGGCCTTTGGCTGAAATGACCGCCTCGCCACGGCTGGCAAGGTCGTCCGCGTGCCACCGAACAGATTTCAGCGCCTGACCGAAATGCGCGGCCATATGGGGGCTCCATTCGACGGACAGCGCCGCGTTCGATGGTGCAAAAGGTGCCAGTGGAACACCGGCATCGCCCAGAGCCGGCGCCCAGGCGCCATCCGATCCCAGACGCGCCCAGCTGGAACCGCCAAGCGCCAGAACCGTGACATCAGCAACCACTTTCCGCCGACCTGCCGGCGTATCAAAGACCAGCGCGGGGCCGTCCCAACCCAGCCAGCGCCAACGGGTACGGATCTCGACCCGCATCTCTTCCAGCCGCGCCAGCCAGGCGCGCAGTAATGGCGAAGCTTTTTTTGATTTGGGAAATACCCGCCCTGTGGACCCCGTGAACAGATCTTGACCCAAGTCCCGCGCCCAGCTTTGCACGCTCTGCGCATCGAATGCGGCAATGATTGGGTGCAACCAGTCCGCCGCATCGCCATACGCTGAAATCAGGCGGTCAAACGGCTCGTCCTTCGTCAGGTTCAGACCGGACTTCCCCGCCATCAGGAACTTGCGGGCCACCGAGGGTTTGGCCTCGGCAACCAGCACATTGTGCCCGGCCCTGGCAAGTTCTTCGGCGGCCATCAACCCGGTGGGGCCTGCCCCGATCACCATTGCCTGTGCCATATCTGCCCTCTTGCCTCACTTGCGTTCAGCCGCGACTGTGTTCCGGTGATGACGAACAGCGATCCGATCTGCCCGCTCTGCAACCGCCCGATCCCGAACGGGACCGGCAGCCTGCACCATCTGATCCCAAAACTCAAAGGTGGCAAGGGCGGTCCCACGGTTCTGCTGCACAAGATCTGCCACAAGGAGGTGCACGCCACCCTGACCGAAGCCGAGCTTGCGCGAGACTTCAACACCGTCGAAAGCCTGCGCACGCATCCCCGGCTTAACCGGTTTCTGGACTGGGTACGCAAACGTCCGCCTGGGTTTCAATCCAAAGTCCCGGGCCGACGCCGCGGCCGTTGATCAGGCTGGCAGGAACGGATCACCCATCGGGTCTGTTTCCGTTGCAGTTAGGCCCTCGACCTCGATGCCCAGAAAGTCTGGTGCGGGAACAATTCGCGCATCGGGAATATGCTGGTATTCCAGAGTGGTATAGGGACGTTTCCACAGCCATTCGCGATTGGCCACCGCCCAGGGATCAGGGTCCGGTGGCACCTCGGTCGTGAAGGCATAGAAATGCAGATCAAACCCGTGCGAGGCCACGTCCTGCATGGAAAGCAGGCGCAGGCCCAAATCCGTGCAGAACGCATCCTCTGCCGAAATGTCGCCGGTCCGCAGAGTGATCTGGCCCACGGCGGCCTGTCCGAACGGGTTCTCATCCGGCTGCTTTTCGGGTCGGTTCCCCTCGAAATCATGCTGAAGAAGCTCGATCGAGAAGCCTTCGGGGTCCGACAGGTGGCACATGTAACCGATATCTCGAAACTGGGCCGGACGGCTGACGTTGATGCCAGCGCGTCGGAGCCATTCCGCAGCATGGTCGAGATCCGGCAGAGTGATGCCGATCTTCCAGTACCTCTGACCCCGGTCGTGGGCATATCCGCCGCCTCCGGGCAACAGCAGAAGGTCGGCGCTGGGCCCCGGATAGCCCACTCGCCGCGCATCTCCCTCGGCACGCACGATCATGCCGAGGTTTTCCCTGTAAAAATCGGCCAGCCGTGCGGGATCAGCCACACGCAGGCGAAGGGCAGCGATTCTCATCCGCACATCCCGGCGATACCGGCCGCCGTCTGCGGATCAGCGGCCAGGCTGTCGGCAACCAGGTCCTGCGCGGTCTGCATCAGATCTTCCGGAGCGACCACCCGGTCCACCAGGCCAATGGCAAGCGCTTCGTTCGCCGTGACCTTCTGGCCTGCCATCAGGATCAACTTGGTCCGGGCGGGGCCGATCAGCGCCCGCATGCGTTTCACGTCCGATGGCTGCGGCAGGAACCCCAACCGCATGACCGGGTAGAAGACCTTGGCCGTGGGCACCGCGATGCGCAGGTCACAGGCCAAAGCCATACCGTTGGCCCCGCCCGCCATGGTGCCGTTCAACGCAGCGACGGTCAGGCAGGGCAGCGCCGCGATGGCTCCGGACAGACGCTCCCACAGGTCCGAGGTCGCAAGGCCTGCCCGCGCCTCGTCCAGATCGGCGCCGGCACTGAACACCTTGCCCGCTCCGGTCAGGATCAGGGCGCGCGCCTCTTGGGCCGCTTCCGCGATCTGCAGCAGGTCCGACAACATGGCCCCGGTCAGGGCATTGGCCTTGCCGGGGTTGTTGATCGTGACCGTCCACAGACCGTCCTGCTGGGTCAGGTCGATCACGTCAGGCCGATCCTCTGGCGAATGTCATCACGGCGCAGCGAAATCTCGGTTCCCAGAAACTCGTCCGCATCTTCCGAGCACATCCACAGCAGCGCCCGCGCCGGCCAGTCGGCCGGGATGTGATCGTCCCAGTCCAACTGGCTGACCGGGTTGATGCCGCTGGCCTTGATGACCCGCTGCATGTCGGTCGCCACCGTGCCCGGGGACAGACCCATGGCACGTATGCCGTGATGCGCCTCTTCCAAATGCAGACATTCGGTCAGCATCTTCGCCCCGGCCTTGGACGCGCAGTAGTGGCTCCAGGCCTCGACCGGGTTAGAGGCGGCTCCGGAGGAAACGGTCAGGACCGTCCCGCCGCCCGCCGCCCGCATCAGCGGCAGAACCGCGCGCATCCCGTGGAACACACCTTTGAGGTTGATGTCGATGGCCTTGCTCCAGGCTGCTGGATCGGCATTTGACAGGTGAAAAATCGGATCGATCACACCTGCATTGCCGATCAGCACGTCCACGCGGCCAAAGCGGTCGGCGCAATCCGCAACCGCTTGTTCCACCTGCGCAAAATCGCTGACGTCGCAGGACAGCGCGATGGCGTTCTCACCCAATGCCGCGGCCAATGCATCGATCTGATCATGGCTGCGCGCTACCAGCGCGACATTGGCGCCGGCTGCGGCAAATACGCGCCCTGCTTCGGCGCCGATGCCGCGGCTGGCTCCGGTGATCAGTACTGTTTTGCCCTTCATATGCATCCTGTAATCCTTTTGGATTGAAATCGGGTAAAGTGGTACCGCGCAAACGGGGAAATCGTCCAGCCCTTGCCCCTTGACGGCAGCGGCGACAACCACGACCATGCGCGCAATTTTTACCGAGAAGGGTTCCCTAATGTCCGTTTTCTTCCGCCGCAGCTGCGGTGCCGCGCTGGCCTATGCCGTTGCAACCCAAGGCGCTTTTGCCGATCTGTCCGCCAACGATGTCTGGTCGGATTGGCAGGCCTACATGGGCAGCATGGGGTACACCATCACGGGCGAGCAGAACACCTCTGGCGACGTCACCACCATCACGAACATGACCATGAAGATGGACCTTCCCGAGGGAGAAGGCTCGTTCGACATGGTCGTTCCGGAAATGACCCTGACGGAAAACGGCGACGGAACGGTCAGCATCGAATTCCCCGAAAGCTTCCCCATGACGGTATCCGGCCAGGCCGAGGAGGAAGAATTCTCGGTGGATATCCTGTACTCGCAGACCGGGTTGAAAATGCTGGTTTCGGGGTCGCCCGACGACATGACCTATGACTACTCTGCCAGCAAGCTGGCGCTGGCGCTCGACAACATCATGGTCGATGGCGAAGCGATGCCCGACGACGCGCTGGATCTGGGTTTTGAGATGATCAACCTGGCCGGTGCATCCCGGATGCAGATCGGAGAGGGCCGCAAGGTCGACCAGAATTTCACCGCGGCAAACCTGACCTATGACCTGAGTTTCCAAGACCCGGAAACGGGCGAAGATGCCCGCATCAACGGCAAGCTCGACCAGCTGGAGTTTGAAGGAAAGAACGTAATCCCCGAAGGCTTCAGCCTGGCGGACGTGGAAGGCGCATATGAGGCTGGTTTTGCCTTTGACGGGATCTTCACCTACGGCGCCGGCCAAACCAGCATCGCAGGCACCAGCGAGGGCGAGGCTTTCTCGATGGCCAGCAGTTCGGACGGTGGCCGCTTCGGTGCCAGTATCGACGCCGAGCGTCTGGCGTATGACGTCGAACAGAACAATGCAAAGCTCGAAGTAACCACGGCAGACCTGCCGTTTCCCATCGAGATTGCAATGGCGAAGGCCGGTCTGAAACTCGAGGCACCCATCCAGGCATCCGAAGAGGTTGAGCCGTTCGGCTTTGCGATGAACCTGACAGACTTCACCATGTCCGACATTCTGTGGAGCATGTTCGACCCCGCAGGCGCGTTGCCACGCGATCCAGCCACGATCGCGCTGGATGCAACGGGCACCGCAAAGGTTCTCCTGAACTTCCTGGACCCGGAAGTTGCCGAAGCATTGGAAGGCTCGGACGAAGTTCCGGCCGAACTGCATTCGCTCAAAATCAATGAACTGCTGGTCTCGATGGTCGGTGCCAAGCTGACGGGCACCGGTGATTTCACCTTCGACAACTCGAACACCGAAGAGTTCGGAGGCGTTCCGGCGCCGGCGGGTGAGGCAAACCTTCAGTTGGTGGGTGCCAACGCCCTGATCGACAAGCTGATCGGAATGGGGTTCATGTCCGAGAACGACGCCATGGGCGCGCGCATGATGATGGGGATGATGGCTGTTCCCGGCGACCAGCCCGACACGCTGAACTCCAAGATCGAGTTCACCAAGGACGGCCAGATTTTGGCCAATGGTCAACGGATCAAGTAAGCTCGCTTGGCCCGGCCTTCGACCAAGGGCGCGGTGTTCCGCGCCCTTTTTCTTTGGTCCGATGCAATCTCGGGCTTTTCAAGCCTTCAAATCAAGTTCTTGCACCAAAGCCCGCGCCATCCGCCGTGTGACTTTGCGCCCGTCGAACAGTGCTGGTACGGGATGCTCAGCCGCGATGCTCGCCATATGAAATCGGTGGTTTCCATCGTAGAACTTGAAGTTTGTTTCGCACAAGAACAGTTGACCGGTCTTGGCACAGGGAAGGATATCGTGGGCATAAAGCCCGACACTCAAAGCCGCCTTTACACCCCTTGCAATCGCGTTGATACGGCCAATGTTGGGCGTGATCAGCAACCTGTGAAAATACCTTATCATCTGGGGGTTTACGGGTGTGTCACGGGTATGGACGCTGGCTTCGCGTCCCGCTCTAACCCAAGAAAACAGAACCTGTTCGCCCACCGCTTGCGCACGAATGCAGACGTGCCACATCTCACCTTCATACTCGTGACGACAATCGACATACTCGGTGTTGTAACGATCCGGGTCCAACTCTGCGGCATTCCCGACAAGCTGAACCGGAACATGAGCGTTCGAAACTTCGTTCGAGAACGCAGTTTCAAACGAAGACCCAGTCTCGATAAGCCGGGGCATTGGAACCCCTGCCGCTGTCAGAACCTTGTTCTGACGGATCTTGTGCCCGACGACGCGGCCGTGTTCGACCGAGTGCAAAATCCTGTGGCCCAGTGCCTCGATTTCAGATTCCCGCGCACGCAGCCAGTCAACTTTTTCGTTCTGAACGACAAACAGCTCGTTGTAGTGAAGCAGAACGTAACTCTGCGGGTCGTCGATCGCACCGCGTGCCATCAATTCGGCGAAGGGCAAAACCTCGGAGGGAACGCCCAACTTACCCATCACCCGGGTCAGGCGCACGATGATGTTGCGGGACCCTTTGCCCTTGGCCAGGACGCCGGGCTCGTCAAACTCAACCACAAAGAAGCGCGCCAAACCTCATACCTCAAATTTCAGTGCCGCCGGGCGACCGGTCATTCTCTGAAGTCAGCTTACCCTGCAGCTGCGGCCCTTCCCAGCGGGATCTATTTCCGTAGACCCCGATTTCCCAACGTGCCGACACCATCCGTGACGCATTGGATACACCCAAGGGCTTGCGAGGCGGGTTGACCAAGGCTAGGTCCAATACAATCAATTGGAGGCACCATGACCCGATCACCCGAAGCAATCAGCCACGAAATGCTGGACCTGGCCCGCAAGGCCGGAGCCGAAGCGGCCGACACGATCGTGATCGACGGATCCTCGGTCTCGGTCGAGGTGCGTGGTGGCGCTTTGGAGCACGCCGAACGCGCCGAAAGCACCGACGTGGGGTTGCGTGTTTTCATCGGCAAGCAGCAGGCCATCGTGTCCGGCTCGGACAGTCGTCCCGAAACGCTTGCCGCCATGGCCGAACGGGCCGTGGCCATGGCACGCGAAGCGCCCGAGGATCCGTTCGCTGGCCTGGCAGATCCGGAACAACTGGCCAGCGGTTTTTCCGTCGACTCCTTGGAGCTTTTTGACCCCACACCCGAACCTTCAGCAGACGCTCTGATGCAGGACGCGCTGACCGCCGAGGCTGCGGCCCTGGCGGTGGAAGGCGTTACGCAGGTGTCTGATGCGGCGGCATCCTACGGTACTCACCGGGTTCATCTGTCCGCGACAAATGGATTTTCCGGTGGCTATGCGCGCAGCAGCCGCTCGGTTTCATGCGTGGCGATCTCGGGCGAAGGCACCGGGATGGAACGCGACTATGACGGAGACAGCCGCAGCTTTCAGTCCGACCTGCGCAGCCCCGACGAGATCGGCCGGATCGCGGGCGAGCGTGCCGTGCAGCGAGTGGGTGCCCGAAAGCCGGAAACAGGGCGTTTCCCGGTATTGTTCGACGAGCGGATTTCGTCCTCATTGATCGGGCATCTTCTGGCGGCCAGCAACGGCGCGGCGGTGGCCCGCGGCGCCTCCTGGCTCAAGGACAGCCTGGGCCAGCAGGTGCTGCCTGCACATCTGTCGCTGATCGAAGACCCCCATCGCCCCAGAATTGCAGGATCGCGCCCGTTTGATGCCGAAGGATTACCGACCGCGCGCCGGATGATCGTCGAAAACGGCGTGCTGACCGGATGGACACTGGATCTTTCAAGCGCGCGCAAACTGGACATGAATTCCACCGGGAACGCCGCCCGTGGCGTGTCCGGTCCTCCATCTCCCAGCAACTGGAACCTGAGCCTGACCCAGGGCGAGGTCAGCCGCGACGACCTGCTTCGCGACATGGGAACGGGATTGCTGGTGACTTCGATGATCGGTTCCACCATCAACCCCAATACTGGCGATTACTCACGCGGTGCGTCGGGTTTCTGGGTCGAAAACGGAGAGATCTCGCACCCGGTCAACGAATGCACCATTGCCGGAAACCTGCGGGACATGCTGATGCGGATCATCCCGGCCAACGACGCGCGCACCTATCTGTCCCGGGTTGTGCCCTCGCTTCTGATCGAAGGGATGACACTTGCCGGAAACTGACCTGTCCCTGCTGATCGACGCCGCACGTGAGGCCGGCCGGATTGCCGTCGCCTATGCGGGCCGCGAGATGCAGAGCTGGGACAAACCCAAGGGCGCCGGGCCGGTGACCGAGGCTGATCTGGCCGTCAACGCGATGCTGGAACAACGCCTGCCCAGCGCGCGGCCCGGATATGGCTGGCTGAGCGAGGAGACCGAGGACAATCAGGACCGATTGACCCGTGACCGAGTTTTCATCATCGACCCGATCGACGGCACCCGCAGCTTTGCCGAAGGGTCGCGGACCTGGGCGCATTCATTGGCGGTCGCCGATCGCGGACAGGTCATTGCCGGCGTAATCTACCTGCCGATGCGCGACATGCTGTTTGCTGCCGCGCGGGGACAGGGGGCAACCCTGAACGGTCAGCCGATCCGGGTGACCGCGGCGGCCACAGAGGCCGAAGCCGAGGTTCTGGCCGCAAAACCGAACCTGAAACCGGATCATTGGCAGGAGGGCGTCGCGCCGATCTTTCGTCGGGCCTACCGCCCGTCGCTGGCCTACCGAATGGCGCTGGTCGCACAGGGCAGGTTCGACGGGATGCTGACCTTGCGCCCAAGCTGGGAATGGGACATCGCGGCCGGAGACCTGATCCTGCGCGAAGCAGGCGGCACCTGTACTGACCGTACCGGGCACCCGCTGCGGTTCAACAACCCCAACCCACGGCTGAACGGTGTTGTTGGCGCCGGGTCTGAATTGCATAAGGTGCTGATGGGTCGACTGGATCAGCCAATTCAGGGGCAGCGGGCATGAGCAAACCGCGATCCCTCAGCCTGGCGGCCTATCGCGCGTTGTCCTGGGGTGTTCCCAAGCCCCCCGGACACAACACACCGCCTCGCCCCGCGGGTGAGTTGCTTTGGATTCATGTTGCCAACGAACAGCGCCTGCGCGCGGTGAACGACTTTTGCAAGCGGCTGCAGCAGTCCCGGCCGGGGCTGTCGATTCTGTTGACCGTCCCGCCTGACGCTGACCTGACACGCTGGGCAGGCTGCGACATGGAACTGGTTCCGCTGCCTGACGAAAAAACCGGCGCGGCGCGTGGATTCCTGGAGCACTGGCAACCCGACATGGGGCTGTGGGTCGGCGGCGGCCTGATGCCCAACGTGATCACCCGCGCGGCCGAACGCGGTATACCCATGGTCCTGCTTGAGGGCGAGAACGACGTTCGTGTTGCCTTTGTCGGGAAATGGCTGCCGGACATCAACCGCTATACCTTTGACTGCTTCCGTGCGATCCACGTCACGTCCGAGGACGCAGCCCGGCAAATCCGACGTCTGGGCGTCCCGGCTTCGAAGGTGGCACTGTTTCCGCCGCTCAGTATCAGCCCCACCCTTCGCCCCTGGCCCGAGGACGAACTGATCGAGACGAACCATGCGTTGGCAGGGCGGCCGGTCTGGCTGGCGGCGTGGGTCGACGCCAAGGAATTCATCTCGGTTCTCAGCGCACATCGGCAGGCCATGCGGATGCTGCCGAGGCTGGCCCTGATCCTGCATGTTGCGGACATGTCCGAGGCGGCGCCCCTGCGCAAAAGGCTGGAAACGATGGACCTGCGCTGTGCCAACTGGGAAGATGGGGACATGATCGAAGACATGACCCAGGTCATCCTTGCGTCGGACCCCGAGGCCCTTGGCCTTTGGTATCGCGTCTCTCCGGTGACGTTCATGGGCAGCACGCTCGAGTCGGGAATAGGCGGGCATGACCCGATCGCGGCCGCAGCCCTGGGCTCGGCCCTGATCCATGGACCGGACGTGAGCGGCCACAAGGCCCTGTATGACGCGCTTGATGGTGTAGGAGCCGCTCGAGAGATTCGCACCGCCACCGAACTGGGCGACACTGTCGTTGAACTGCTGGCCCCGGATCTGGCCGCGAACATGGCCCTTGCAGGTTGGCAACTGGTGACCGAGAGCGCGCCCCAGGTGGATACTCTGATCGACATGGTACAGGAACATCTGGACCAGCACGGAGCGGAACATGAGGGCACCTGAATTCTGGAACAACGCGCCGGATCACCCCGGCCTGCGCGCAAGGCTGCTGGCGCCGCTTGGCCGCGTCTATGCGCGGGCAACGGCGCGGCGGGTGGCGTCGGGACCCGGGGTTGATCCGGGTGTACCCGTGATCTGCGTCGGCAACCTGAATGCCGGAGGCACTGGCAAAACACCCACGGCGATCTGGGTTCTGGAACAGTTGCGTGACGCGTATCACACGCCGCATCTGGTTACCCGCGGCCATGGCGGATCGCTTGAAGGGCCGGTTCGGGTGGACCCGGTCCGACACACGGCGGCGCAGGTTGGTGACGAGCCATTGTTGCTAGCGGCATTCGCCGAGGTCTGGGTCGCCAAGGACCGTGCCGCCGGCGCCCGCGCCGCCGCCGAGAACGGCGCCACCGTGATCGTGCTGGACGACGGGTTCCAGAACCCCTCGGTGGCCAAGACATTCTCGATCGTCGTGGTGGACGCGGCCCGTGGCTTTGGCAACGGCTTGTGCCTGCCGGCCGGACCGCTGCGCGAACCGGTCGACGTGGGGCTGCAACGAGCCGATCTGGTACTGTCGCTGGGTGACTTGGCCGCGCAGGAACAGTTCGCGCAGCAATGGGGCGACAAGCTGGGCGTTCCGCACGCCACCGGTCAGGTCACGGCACTGCAAACCGGGATGGACTGGAGCGAGACTCCGGTTCTGGCCTTTGCCGGTATCGGCCACCCCGAGAAGTTCTTTCAGACATTGCGCCAGCAGGGCGCGCGCCTGCTGCGGGCCGAGGCGCTGGACGATCACCAGCCGCTGACGCCGGGCCTGATGACCCGGCTGGAAAACGAGGCGCGGCTGCTGGGCGCGCAAATGGTCACCACCGAGAAAGACGCCGTTCGCCTGCCGCCCGCCTTCCGCAGCAAGGTCATCACCCTACCGGTGCGCCTGCAGGTGGATCAGGCCGACGACGTGCGTCAGCGGCTGCTGGCGGCCGCGCCGCCGCCCTAGTCGTCTTCGCCCAGTTTCGGGGCGGGGCGCGACAGGTTCAGATCGGCATCCGAAAAGACAAACGGCGCGCGAATCCCCGGCACCCCGTCCAGTGCGATCTGCATGCCGCGCGCGATCACCTGCGGATCGGCCATGACCTCGTCCAGCGTATTGATCGGCCCGGCGGGGATGCCTTGTGCCTCGCAGGCGGCCAGCAGGTCGGCTTTGGCCCATGTCGCCGTAGCGCCGTTCAGCCGTGCAATCAGGGTGCGGCGATTGGCCAGCCGGTCCTTGTTGTGCAGATACTCGGGCGCCTCGGTCATGTCGGGCAGGTTCAACACCTGGCACAGGCGCTGGTACTGCCGGTCATTGCCGGTGGCGATGATGATGTGACCGTCGGCACAGTCGAACACCTGATAGGGCGCCAGGTTCACATGCGCGTTGCCCATGCGCTGCGGCACCTGGCCCGTGGTCAGATAGTTCAGCGCCTGGTTTGCCGTGACCGCCACGGCCACGTCCAGCAGGGCCATGTCCACATGCTGCCCGCGCCCGGTGCGCTGGCGTTGGTGCAAGGCGGCCAGAACTCCGGCGACCGCATAGATGCCGGTGAATACGTCGGTGATCGCCACGCCTGCCTTCTGGGGCTGGCCGTCGGGCTCTCCGGTCACGGACATCAGACCCGACATGCCCTGGATGATGAAATCATAGCCAGCCCGATGCGCATAAGGCCCGGTCTGCCCGAACCCGGTGATCGAGCAATAGACGAGGCGCGGGTTCAACTGGCTGAGGCTGTCATAGTCCAGCCCGTATTTCTTCAGCCCGCCGACCTTGAAATTCTCGATCACCACATCGGCGTCAGCTACCAGCGCGCGCACCTTCTCCTGCCCTTCGGGGGTCGAGAAATCGGCGATCACCGACGCCTTGCCGCGATTGGTCGAATGGTAATAGGCCGCCGAGACATCCTGATCGCGGGTCACGAAGGGCGGACCCCAGGCGCGGGTGTCATCACCGGCCGGGGATTCCACCTTGATGACCTCGGCGCCCAGATCGGCAAAGGTCTGGCCGGCCCAGGGGCCAGCCAGAATGCGCGCCAGTTCGACAACCTTGAGACCGGCCAGAGGCCCGGTCATCAGTTGCCCAGTTCCTTTTCGATCAGCGCTTTGAACTCGTCATAGGACTGGTTGTCGACCTTTTTGCCGTTGACGACAAAGGACGGGGTGGCTTGGATACCGTCTTGCTCGGCGTTTTTCTGGTACCAGGCGACGAGGGTCTGCGCCTTGGTGCCGTCCTGCAGGCAGGCTTCCAGCTGATCGTTGCTCAGCCCGGCCAGACGGCCGATTTTGCGCAGTTCTTCCACGATCTCGGCCGGGCCGCCGGCGCGAGTCCATTCGGACTGGCCCTGATAGATCAGATCGGTGATGCCGAAGAACTTCTCGGGGCCACCGCAGCGCGCCACCATCGACGCCCAGATGCCGTAGCGGTCGAAATAGACCTCGCGGTAGATGAACTTGACCCTTCCGGTGTCGATGTAATCCCTCTTGAGCTGCTTGTACGGCCCCTGATGGAAATTCGCGCAATGCGGGCAGGTATAGGACGCATATTCGATGATCTCGACCGGTGCATCCTCGGCCCCCTGAACCATCTCGACGATGCTCGAGGTGTCCAGATCGGCGTTTTGCGCTTCGGCGCTGCCGACCAGTTGTGGCAAAGGCACGGTGCTTGGCGATTGGGTCAGCCAATAGCCGCCTGCGGCCAGCGCCACGGCCGCGCAGATTACGGTTGCAATACGGCTCATACTCAGCCCTTTCTCAGCGTTTTTGTTTGGATAGAACGTTCCGGCCCAGTCGTTCAAGGGCAGCACGCAAGTCTTGGTCGTGAACCTCGCGCGTCACTTTGTCTGCCTCGGCAACGACTTCCGGTGCGATGGTGGGTTTCGCCTGTTTCGGACGGTGTTCAAAACTGGCCTGCCCCTCGGCAAATCCGGTCGGAGCGGTCTGGGTGATGCGGATGCGGCTGATGGCACTGTAGCCATAGACGGCATTTACCTTGTCGCGCAGACGGTCCTTCTGCATCTCAAGCATCGGGGCCTGCGGTCCGGTGGTCAGCACGGTCAATGTGGCGCCGAACCCACCCTTGCCATAGCCCACCTTTACCGGTCGGGCGATGGCGGCGATGTCGGGACCCACGATATCGGCCCAATGGGTCAACAGACGCGAGACGGCAAAGCCGCGGCTTTCACCGGCTTTGCGGATCCGATCGCTCAGCAAGGACGCGGTGCGTTTGAACCCGCGAGTGGTGGACCGTCTTGGTTGCATCTGGTTTCCAACTCCTGCGCCGCTATTGTAATGGGCGTGCATCCGGGCGCCAGCGAAACCCGACAGAGAAATGGATAAAACTTGCGTGACACCGCCACTTTCGACCTCAGCCGCAGCCTGCTTGCCTGGTACGACCGTCATGCCCGCGATCTGCCGTGGCGGGTCAGCCCCGCCGACAGGGCCGCGGGCGTGCAGCCCGACCCCTATCGCGTGTGGCTGTCCGAGGTGATGTTGCAGCAGACCACAGTGGCCGCCGTGCAGGATTATTTCCTGCGGTTCACCTCGCGTTGGCCGGATGTCCGGGCGCTGGCCGCCGCACCCGATGACCAGGTGATGGCGGAATGGGCCGGGCTGGGCTATTACGCCCGCGCCCGCAACCTGCTGAAATGCGCCCGCGCGGTGGTGGACCAGCACGACGGGCGCTTTCCCGACAGCCATGATGCGCTACTGAAGCTGCCCGGCATCGGCCCCTATACCGCCGCCGCCATCGCGGCCATCGCCTTTGACCGGCCGGAAACCGTGCTGGACGGAAATGTCGAGCGGGTCATGGCCCGGCTGCATGACATCCACGACCCGTTGCCGAAGTCGAAACCTCTGCTGAAGGCGAAGGCCGCCGCGCTGACCCCTGACGAACGCCCCGGCGACTATGCCCAGGCGGTGATGGATCTGGGGGCCACGATCTGTACGCCGAAATCTCCGGCCTGTGGCATCTGCCCCCTGCGAGACCCGTGCGAGGCCCGCGCTGCCGGAACACAGGCCGACCTGCCGCGCAAAACACCCAAAGCGCCGAAGCCCACCCGTCTTGGCCACGTCTACATCGCGCAGCGCGCCGATGGCGCAATCCTGTTGGAGCGCCGACCCGAAACGGGGCTGTTGGGCGGGATGCTGGGCTTTCCGGGCTCGGACTGGGCCGAGGACGCGGCCGAGACGCCGCCCTTTCCGGCTGATTGGACCCTGTTGCCCGCCGAGGTGCGCCATACCTTTACCCATTTCCACCTGATCCTGCGCGTCTGGACCGCCGCCGTACCCGCAGAGGTGGACCCCGTGGGGTTGGTCGTGATGCCTAAACATGCCTTTCGCCCCGGCGACCTTCCGACCGTGATGCGCAAGGCGCATGATCTGTGGCGCGGCAGTTCTGCATCTGGGAAAATGGATCGGGCAGGATTATCCTGACGGCAGAGTTTCGGAGCCTGACCATGATCTCGACTGACACCCTGTCGCGCTGGCAAACAGCCCTTCCTTTCTGGGTTTCGTTCCTATTGATCCCGATCCTGTGGTTCACCGCTTTCGCCGGCGGCTGGTGGGTATTGCTGGTGCCGCTGTCCACCTGGTGGTTGTTTGCAGCGCTGGACGGGCTGACCGGGCTGAACCTTGAAAACGCCGACCCCGAAACGCCTGAGGACGCGCTGCGCTGGTACGTTCTGCTGACCAAGGCCTGGGTGCCGTTGCAGTTTTTCACGCTCTATGGCCTGATCTGGTACGCCACCCGCGCCGAACACCTGTCATCGCTTGAAAAGGTCGGGCTGTTCTTCGGAATGGGCGTGATCTCGGGCACGATCGGCATCAACTACAGCCACGAACTGATGCACCAGAAGGGCCGGCTGGAGCGGTGGCTGGGCGACATCCTGCTGGCGATGGTTCTGTATTCGCATTTTCGGTCCGAACACCTGCTGGTGCATCACCGTTATGTGGGCACGCCGCGCGACCCGGTGACCGCGCGCTACAACGAAGGGTTCCACCGCTTTTATCCGCGCGTCCTGCGCCAGTGCCTGGTGTCCGCGTTTCAGGCCGAAAAGGCCAAGCTGGCGCGCAAGGGGCTGAACTGGACGGACCGGGCAAACCCGTTCTGGCGGTATTGGGCGCTGCAGGGGCTGATGCTGGCGCTGGCGCTGCTGCTCGGCGGGTGGCCAGGGCTGGGGCTGTTCCTGGTTCAGGCGGGCACCGCGATCTGGCAGCTGGAGCTGGTCAACTATGTCGAGCATTACGGGCTGACGCGCAAATACCTGGGCGACGGCAAGTACGAACATGTCCGGCCGCGCCATTCGTGGAACGCCGCGCACAAGGCCTCGAACTGGCTGCTGATCAATCTGCAACGCCACTCGGACCACCATTACAAGCCCAACCGGCGGTTTCCGCTGCTGCAGAACCACCCTGCCGAAGCGGCCCCGCAACTGCCCTATGGCTATCCGGTGATGACGATCGCGGCGATGGTCCCGCCGCTGTGGCGGCGTGTGATGAACCCGCGGGTGCGGGCTTGGCGGCGACAGTACTACCCCGAGATCACGGACTGGAAGCCGTACAACAAGGCAATGCTTCCGATGCCACGGTCCTGAGAGCGGTCAACGAAGCGCCCAGATATCGACCGGCCGCTCGACGCCGCCAACCGCCTGTGCATCGTGGCGCTGGAACCCGTTCATCAGATCGGCAGCCGTTGACGCTTCGCTTAGGGCCTTTTCGCGCAGCGCGTCGCTGATAACGATCCGCGCACCCATCTTTCGCGTCATTGCTTCAAGCTTGGCAGCCAGATTGACCGCGTCTCCGATCACCGCGAATTCCAGCCGGTTGGCCCCGATGTCGCCCAGAACGACCGGACCGTAGTGAACACCGATGCCAACCTGAATCTCCTGCTCGCCTGCCCGTCGGCGTTCCAGATTCCAACGGTCGATGATGTCAGCCATTGACCGCGCGCAGGACAGGGCGTTGACCGCGTCCAGCGGGGTTGGAACCGGCGTGCCGAACGTGGCCATCAGCCCGTCGCCCAGATACTTGTCCAAGGTTCCGTGGTGATGGAACACCTCGGCCTCCATTC
The DNA here is from genome assembly GCF_056537205.1 of Ruegeria sp. CG3. Classification (NCBI taxonomy): domain Bacteria; kingdom Pseudomonadati; phylum Pseudomonadota; class Alphaproteobacteria; order Rhodobacterales; family Roseobacteraceae; genus Ruegeria; species Ruegeria sp. CG3. Next base: position 133,101 of record NZ_JBQFRC010000002.1, read on the forward strand.
GCGCATGGAAGCCCCGCAGCACCTCGATCACCTCATACGGGTCGCGGCCGGCAGCGAATTTCGTGAAGCCCACGATGTCGATGAACAGAACCGCGATGTTTTCCTTGCGCACCTGCTTGAGCGGTTCGTCGTTCTGGCTCAGCTCCTCGACCACGTTGGGCGAGAAGTATCGCGACAGGTTGGCGCGTTCCCGCTCCAGTCCGGCATTTGAGATCAACAGGCGATTGAGCCGCCGCATCGACACGCCCAGCGTAACCGCGACCATCATGAACACGATCACCTCTTGCACGCGCATCGGAACCATGAAGCTGTTGGGGTCCAACAATTCAGCCACGGCCGGATAGCCCCGCAAGGCGGCCGCAACCTTTTCGCTGAGCCCGGGGATGGGCGTGGCCACCCACCAGGCGACGACCCAGCCCGCCGTCCACATCAGGGCCGTCCAGCTGCCCATGGCGATCACCGTGCGCCAGGAATAGGCCAGCGTACCTGCGGCCAGGATGATGAAGAAATACTGGAAATTGTCGAACCGGTACTGCATCGCCAGCGGGCGCACATCGTCGCTGAACGGGTTGGGAACGACCATGCCCAGCGTCATGATCAGCAGATCGGCGAAAATCAGCAGAAGCTCGATCCGGGATTGGCCCACACGGCCAGCGCGCCGGATCAACCAGCCGTTGCCGCAGAGCAGCAGCAGGATGAAATGATACCACATCACATCCCAGTTCGGATTCAGAAACACCAGCAGGACACCGGTCAACGCCATGGCGATCCAGCGGGCGCGGACGGCCAGTTCCAGCCCCTCGCGCTTGTGCCGTTCCAGCGCGGCTTCGGTGTATTTGTTGTCCAAATTGAATTTGTCCGGCGTGGTCACGAAAAACCGCTGAAACCGGGATTGGCTGGCCGTGGTATCAGACATTTCTGATGCTCCCTCGCTATGTAGCGGGTTATGGGGTCGAACCATCCAAACATCACGGGGCCAAAAACAAAAGACCCCGCCGGGTTCGGCGGGGCAAGGCTTGGTACCATGTGTCAGGCCACAGGCACCGGCGGTATTGGTGTGATCAGTTGTGCAATTCGGCCCGGATCTGCTGGCGCAGCACGTCGATCGGAACGGTTTTTCCGTCGCGCTTGAAGCACCAGTATGTCCAGCCATTGCAGGACGGCGCGTTTTCCAGATGCGCGCCCACCTGATGGATCGAGCCCTTGATGTTGTCGCCCACCAGCGTGCCGTCGGCCCGCACCTTGGCCTTGTGCCGCCGGTTCATCGAATACAGCTCTTCGCCCGGGCGCAGCATGCCGCGTTCGACCAGCTGGCCGAAGGGCACGCGCGGCTCGGCGCGTTTGCTGGCGCTGACCTCCAGCGCGTCACGGTCGAACTTGCGCACCTTGGCGATGCGCTTTTCGGCCACCTTGCGATAGCTGTCCTCACGCTCGATCCCGATGAACTCGCGGCCCAGCATCTTGGCCACCGCGCCGGTGGTGCCGGTGCCGAAGAACGGGTCAAGCACCACGTCGCCCGGATTGGTTGAACCAACCAGAACCCTGTGCAACAGCGACTCGGGCTTTTGCGTCGGGTGCGCCTTGTCACCATTTTTATCTTTCAGGCGCTCGTGGCCCGTGCAGATCGGCAGCACCCAGTCGCTGCGCATCTGTACGCCTTCGTTCAAGGCCTTCAGCGCCTCATAGTTGAAGGTGTATTTCGCCCCTTCCCGCTTGCTGGCCCAGATCATCGTTTCATGCGCGTTGGTGAACCGCTTGCCGCGGAAATTCGGCATCGGGTTCGACTTGCGCCAGATCACGTCGTTCAGGATCCAATAGCCCGCATCCTGCAGGGCCGAGCCCACACGGAAGATGTTGTGATACGAGCCGATCACCCAGATCGCCCCGTTGGGCTTGAGCAGGCGATGCGCGGCCTTCAGCCACTCGCGGGTAAACTGGTCATAGGCGGCAAAGCTCGAGAACTGGTCCCAATGATCATCGACGGCATCCACCTGGCTGTTGTCCGGGCGATGCAACTGTCCTTTCAACTGCAAATTATACGGCGGATCCGCAAAAATCAGGTCGACCGACGCCTCGGGCAGACTGTTCATCACCTCGATGCAGTCGCCAGATAGAATCGTGTTTAAAGGGAGCGCGGATGCGCCCTTTGTCTTGGTAGTTGTCATGTCTCTGCCTCAAGTTCCACGGCGCTTTTGCGCTCATTTGGTTGAGACTAGGATGAGTCAAACCGGATTCGGCGTCAAATTCTTTTTTGAATCAGAGGGTTACGATTTACTCTTGATACAAGATATTGTGGACGGGCTTGAATGAACGTCTATGGTGTGGGGTTACCCCAAGATTTTGCAGCGCCTCGCGGTGTTGTTTGGACGGATAGCCCGCATTGGTTTCCCAGCCGTAGCCCGGATGCTGTTGCGCCAAATCCACCATCAGTTGATCGCGCCAATTCTTTGCAAGGATCGACGCCGCCGCAATCGAGACTGACTTCGCGTCCCCTTTGACCACGGCCTGCGCCGGCAAGGTCAGCCCTTTGGGGATCAGATTGCCGTCGATCAACAGGTAGTCCGGCGCAGGATGCAGGGCGGCGACGGCGCGCTCCATCGCCAGATGAGAGGCATACAAGATATTGAGGTCATCAATTTCCTCAACCGACGCCTCGGCAATGGCAAACTCGGCCCGGGCGCGCAGATCTTCGTCAAGGGTGCGCCGCCTTCGCGCCGTCAGCTTCTTGGAGTCATTCAAACCGTCGGGGATGTCTTGCGGATTCAGAATGACCGCGGCCGCCACGACCGGACCGGCCAACGGGCCGCGGCCCACCTCGTCTACACCGGCTATTCGGGGGTAGCCCTGCGCAATCAGCGCCTGTTCCAATTCAAACGTCGGAGTCGTCATCCCCTCGGCAAACCGCTTTTTGGTCCGAACCGCAACAAAAAAGAAGGAGGCGACCCAAGCCGCCCCCTTCCCGCACAGCGCTTAGGCGGCGCTGCTCCTGCTCGAAACCGATTACTGGTAAACCACGCGGTATCCTTTCTGGCGCAGACAGGCGGGTTCGTAGGCCCGCTTCACCTTCTTGCCGTCCCAGAACCCCACTTTGCACTGTTGTGGCAGGCTATTGGCATGTTTGTAGTGTTTCTCGAGGCAATTCGGCCCCAGCAAAGGACGTTTCTTCGAATAGCCGTTGTATGTCTTCAGGCAACGCTGCGGCAGGTCATAGCGGGCGACACGCCGGGGCAGCGGGCGGATATGATCGGGCCGAACGTTTTGAGGCTGGTAGACATAGTTGTTCTGCCGGGTGACACGCTCTTTGCGCTTCTCCTTGTTATAGTGATTGACGGCCGCACCGATGATGGCAATGGCCGCCAACCCGCCCAGAATATCATGGGCGTCGGCCGCCTTGGCCTGGGATGCGGAAACGCCGGTGATGGCAACTGCGGTGGCGACGACGAGGGCGATGAACTTCCGGTGCATGACAAGTGTCCTTTCAAAGCTGGACGCGGCGCCACTGGCTGACCGCGAAACTGATGCAACAGCTTTCGGCCACCCGCCGACAGACAAGCAATAACGGCCCGGTGTTATCCGATATCATCGCCGCAAACCCTTTGAGATATTGAATATCGCGCCAAGCCATGCGCAGGATGCAGCCTATGAAACAGATCCTCTCTTTCCTGGTCGTTGCGACGTTGATATCGCTGAGCACCACCGTTTCGGCGGCCGAATGCTATGCCGATTACAAGGCCAAACAGGACAACCCGTTGCGCCTGCACTATGGCGTGATGCAGGTGTCCGCCTGCAAAAAGGGGCAGGCCAAGCAAGAGGTGGCCAAAAGGCTGAAATCCTCGGGGTGGACGTTGCTCAACGTGATCAGCGTTTTCGGACCGGAAGGGTTGGATCAAAGGAAGGCCAATGCCGGAAAATTCTATCTCCGTTTCTGAGGCGCGGCGGTCTGGCACCCGGCTGGTCGGAGCAGGCATCGCCGCAATCGTCGTGATCCTGATCACGGCCGCAGCCTTCTTGTTCTGGACCCTGCCCGATGCCAATGCGTTCAACGCTCGGGTCGAGCGGCTGTTCGTCGAAAGTGATCTGACCACCCAGGCTGAAATCCGATTGCTGGAGATCCTCGCGCAATCCGGAACCGCATTTGCCGACACGCTGGCCAGCTACCGGATGGTGATCTTCGTGCTGCTGATCTTTGCCACGGCCATGCTGTTGGCCGCCTTGGTGTTTCTGGTGATGCTGGTGACGTTGAACCGTCGAATGGCCCAGATCGAGCGCACGGGAATCCAGGTCACGTCGCTGTTGATCAGCCGCGAAGAGAACACCGTCTACCTGAACAACATGGATTTCAAGCTGACGCCCGCAGCAATGGAAACACTGGCCGTCCTGGCCGAGTCCCGCCTTGACGACGAAGTGCTGTCGGGGGTTCAGATCGAAGCCATGATCTCTGGCCGAGACATATCGGACTGTGACGAAGCTGCCGGGGCCACGCGCATCAAACGGTTGCGCGACGCGCTGGGCAATCAGATGGTCAGCGAGTTGTTGGTCAAAAACATCGCCAAAAAGGGCTATATGCTGGCGATCGAAAAAGACGTGATCCAGATGGTCTGACCACCTCGGCCGTGGATCGCGATCGGTAAATTCTGTGTCGCGCCCCTTGGAAATCGGGCTGCAAAAGCCCATCCTCTAGGGACCCGGGCAAGGGAGACGGCCGATGAATGTCCACGCCACACGGAATACGAACGGCTACGGAATTTCGATCGAAACGCTTGACGACAGGGTTGCCATCTACCGCGATGACATCCTTCTGGCTGAAAGCACGAATGCCAAGGTCATGTATGAAACCCGCCTGCCGCCTGCGATTTATGTTCCGCGCGAAGACGTGCGCGTTGATCTGAGCGGCGAGACCGAGTTGCAGACCTTCTGCCCGTTCAAGGGCACAGCAACCTATCACGATGTCCTGATCGGCGACGAACGGTTGGCAAACTCGGTTTGGGCCTACGAGGATTCCCTGCCTGAAAGCAAAGCCATCCAGAGTCACATCGGCTTCATGCCGGCGGCCTACACTCATATCGATCTGGGCGACAATCAATTGCGCCAACCGCGAGACGGCAACATCAGCGGCCCGTTGATCGATTGGTTGATGCGTGGCGCGGGGTCGATCTCAACACCGGAAGATTTCACCAAGACCCTGGCCGAAAAAATGCTGGAACACGGCATCGCCATTCAACGCCTCAGCATCCTTGTCTGGTCGCTGCATCCCCTGATCGCAGGCAAGCACTACATTTGGGAAAAGGGTGCCGAGGAGATTTCGACCAATATTCCAACCTACGAGATTCACGACCACCCCGCGTTCATCAACAGCCCCTTGCGGCATGTCTCGAACGGGTTGGGCGGCGTTCGGCAACGGCTGAACGTCGACAACCCCCACAACAGCTTCCCCATCATGGAGGACCTGCGCGCCAAGGGGGGCACCGATTACGTGGCAATGCCTCTGCCGTTTTCCGACGGGCGTATCAATGTCCTGACGTTGACCTGCGACCACCCCAACGGCTTTACCACGGAAAACCTGGGGCTTGTCTTTGAGTGCTCGGCCGTCATCGCCCGCTACTACGAGGTGTTCATGCAGCGCGAGAATGCCCAGGCTCTTCTCGAGACCTATGTGGGCAAACGAACCGGGGCCCGCGTTTTGGGCGGCGACATTCGTCGCGGCGACGGAGACGACATCGACGCGGCCATCATGTTCTGTGACCTGCGCAACTCGACCAGCCTGGAAGAGGATCTGGGCCGCACGGAATACATCAACCTGTTGAACGAATTCTTCGAAACGGTGTCCGGCATCGTCCACGACAACGACGGTGAGGTTCTTAAATTCATCGGCGACGCCGTTCTTGCGGTTTTCCCGGCAGGTGAGGACCCCGGCAAGGCTCGGTCAGACGCTCAGCGCAGTGCGGTTGAAATCGTCGAGAAATTGGCCGAGCTGCGTCGCTCCGACAAGAACCGGCAATGCGATTGTTCGATCGGCGTATCGTTCGGGCGTGTTACGTACGGAAATGTCGGTTCGCGCGAGCGGCTTGATTTCACGGTGATCGGACATGCAGCCAATGTCGCGGCGCGGTTGGGCGAGTTCGGCAAGCTCAATGGCCATCGGATCGTCGTTTCCGAAGATATCGAGCCGGCCTGTTCCCGGGCCGTTCCATTGGGGCCGGTCGACTTGCACAACGTTTCGCATCCGGTGATGTCTTTTGCCTTGCAGACATCCGCTGACACGGTTCTGGATGCCTGAGCATCCGGCACCCTTGCCCCCCGATCCCAAATAGCCATTCATAGCTGCGCACGGCACTGGTGCGCATTCCGATCCTGGCGCGAGGTACTGACCTTAGCCCGAACGGTTCAACTTGCGGCGCCCAGCAAAATCAACGCAGTTTGCGCGGGAGAAATCGAACTCTGCATCTGTGCGATCTGAGTTCGGGCGAGATAAGTATCCGTCAGTTCGGCAATTGCATCGGCATCGACGAACTGCGAAAGGTTCGGCGAACCGGTCACTCTGCTCAGCTTGTCCCGAAATACGTCCAGCTGCTTGTCGATATCCAGCTGGCCAAAGCTTGACGGCAGGCCCAACGCTGTTTCCATCATGCTGCGCAACGGCGGCAGGCTCATCAGATCGTACCACTTCTTGGTCTCGCTTCCGGACTGCCCGGCAAGGTCTTTCAAAGCGTGCTGGGCAAAAAGTGCGATCCGCATCGAGTCGTCGGCTTCTCCGACCGAGCTTTCGAACCGGGCGACGACACTCTTCTGAGCGATCTTGTCCATGTCAGTGATCAGTGCGGTTTTCCGAACCTCGCCCGGACCCAAGCCGAATGCTTCGGAAAACTCGCTGTATCTACTGTCAGCCAGCCGGTTCGCAAGGGCGTCATCCGAACTCGTACCGTCTGACAAGACCTTTTGAACGAAGTACCGATTGTCCAGGTCACCTTCCAATCCGAACGCGCCCAACGCGACCTGCAGCAGGCGTCGGTCAGAGACTAGATCTTCTGCCGATCGGACGTTTCGGATGTTTTCCACAAAATACTGCGTGTCCCGGTCATTGACCGCCGAGGTGGAAAAGGCCTGCAACTGGGCGTCATAGGTGCGCTGCAAAAAACGCCACCCCACGATACCCCCAGTTGGAACGACCGGCAGGAATGTCATTGCCGATAGGCCATCAGACGCTCTTCGCGCGGCAGCAACGATCGAAGCGCCTTCAGGCATTTGTAGTACTGCTCGGTCACCAGGGCTTCGGTCGCCTGCGCCAGGACCCGGCGACTGTCGACATCCGTGAAGACCTGGCTCAGTTCCTCGATCCGTCGCAGCAGCTGTTGTTTTGCGTCTCCCGCTTCCAGATCTCCGGACAGGACCAGCTGGGCCGCGTAACACACGCGCCGGACCGGGGTTGTCACTTCGTCGGGATGTATCGCGTCGCGCAACCGAAGGACATTTGCCTCGGGCGTCATGATTGAAAAGCGGGTCCGCCGATCGCCGTTCTCGATCACTACGCCATTGATCAGAACCCGCTCTTTCGGAGCCAGCTTCAGAACCAGCCCTCCCATTACGCGGTCCCCCGCTGACGCAGCCCGCGCAAAACCGCCAGATTGATTTCAAGCAGCGGCTCGACCCCGGCCTTGCTGGCCAGAACCTGGCCCGTGTGCTGCTCGGTGAACTCGGCCAGATAGAAGATCCGCGCGCGCAGCTCATTCGGCAGTGCATTGTCCGAGTCAACGACGCCATTGGCCAGGACGGACCACAAGCGGCGGTTTTCATGCAGGGCCTGAACAAAGCCCGCGAAATCCGAAGCTTTGCGCGCGGCTGCTTCCTTGAGCCGATGCGTGATCTTTGAAATCGCCTCATACTCGGTATCACGCGGGGTTCGCGTCCGAGCGGCGGACTGAGCATATGCCCGTTGTGCAAGCGTTTGCGGGGTCACTTGAAATCCTTTCAAAAGGCCGTCGTATTTGCAGTCGCAGCCGGGGCGCGTTGGTAACGCCCCGACCAAGTTTCCGCCTTAGCGGAACAGCGACAGGATCGACTGCGGGGCCTGGTTGGCGATCGACAGCGATTGTGTCGCCAATTGCTGCTGGACCTGCAGGGCCTGCAGACGGGCCGAGGTCTCTTCCATATCGGCGTCCACCAGCGAGCCGATGCCGGATTTGAAAGAGTCAGTCAGGTTCGAGATGAACTCCTTCTGGGTCTCGATCCGCCCTTGCGCCGAACCGAACGCGGCCGACGCGTCAATCGCAGTGTCGATCAAGGTTTCGATCGTGCCCAGTGCTGCGGCAGCGCCGGCACTGGTCGAAACGTCAATCGACGACAGCGCGCCAAGACCGCCAGAACCGGCATTGGTGAACTGGGCCGAAACGGTTACGTCGCGATCTGCGTCAGCACCAGCGGTTGCGGTCCCGGTCACGAAGGACAGGGTGCCCGGCGCGCTGGAGTCATAGTCGATCGCTACACCGGTGATCCCAAGCGCGTCGATCTGGTTCTTCAGCCCCACTGCCACGATGGCATCTGTGTAGGCAGAGTCATAGGTTCCCGAAGGGTCCAGATCGCTGGCCTGCACGGTGTATGATGCAACTTTGTCCCCGATGGTGATCGACACTTTGTCTCCGACGGCGAAGTTGTCGGTCGAACTGTCGATCACGATGTCACCGGAACCGCCGGACTTGTCCATTGTGAACCCGGCGGCGTCATTGTCAGTGGTCGCGTTGTCCGAGCCGGCCAGAACGCCCTTGCTGGCATACCCACCGGTCGACAGGTCCTGGCTGGCCACCGAAATCGACGACGCGGTCACGTTGCCAGCGCTGTCGCGATCCAGCGACGACAGGATCGATGCGGTGCCCGCTGACCCGTCCACAAGATTGAGGCCGTTGAACTGTGCGGCACCGACAACCGATGCGATCTGGTCCCGCAGGGCGGTTACGTCATCATTGATCTTGCCGCGGTCGACGTTGTCCTCCTGCGCGGCGACGATCTTGTTCTTCATCTGGGTCAGCAGGTCGGTCACGGTTTCCGAAGCGTTCCGGGCCACGGCGACAGTCGATTCACCCAGTGCCAGGCTATCCTTGATCGCATTGAAACCGTTGACGTCGGATTCCATCACCTTGGAAATCGCCCATACAGCCGAGTTGTCCTTGGCCGTAGCGACATCCTTACCTGTCGAAATCGCGTTCTGGGTTGCTGCAAGGTTCTTGTTGACCGATTTCAGAGTCTGCAGCGCAACCATCGCGCCGTTGTTTGTCAGAATGCTGGACATGTTTTTCATCCTTTTCCATTCGGGCCTTCTTCGCCCAGTGACGCCCGACCATCATTGGCGGGCGGGTTGTCGTTCTGACCTGTGCGAGCTACCGATCGGTGTTCGCGCCACCTTCTTTCGAGGTGCGGGACCACTTTTGGGCCTGATCTCCTAACGGAGTGCTAAGGCGGTCCGACCGAAAAAGACGGATTTGAATCAAACCCGCCGCTAGGCACGTTTTTCCAACTTGGGATCCTGACGGACGGCGAAGCCATTGCGTTGCCCGGCCGCGTCGTATGTCGTGAATTCCTGCCGGATTTTTCTGAGTTCAGCCATCCGGTTCATGACCGCCCGGATCCCTTCGGCCGCGCTGTTCAGCATGCCCTGATTGCGCTCGACCTTCTTGTGCAGCCGAATCAAGTCGTCACTGTCGTGCACCTGCATCTCGTTGAGTGCGCCGATCAGTTTTTCCTTCTGCGGCATCATCTGGCCCAGCCGATCCAGGTCTCCTTCGACCAAAGCCCTGCGCTCGAGATCGAGAACCTCCTCGAGAGCCTTAATCAGTTCCTGCTTGTGCTCAGTCGGCATGGGTCTTCTCCATAATTGCATTGAATAGGGTTTCCGACAGTCCGATCCCGCCGGATCGGGCCAATTGCCTGGCCTGCTCCTGCAACAGGAAAGACGCGAACTGGTCTTCGCCCGCGCCGCCTCCGAAAGCCTGCCGCGCCTTGTCCAAGCCTGCGGCTTTCAGCATTTCGGCTAGAAAAGTTGCCTCAAGCTCGACCGCTGCGGCCTTGAGTCTTTGTGCGGTCATATTGCTGCGCGGTATCGGCGCGAGGTTTGGGATTTCCATCGCCCTCTCCGAAAATTGTTTCGATCTTTGTCGATCAAAGCGAAGAGCGGTTAAAATAAATGTAACTACCTTGAGGGCAGGTTTGGGCCAAACAACCGGAGCCGGAGCAAAATGCCCAACGCCCTGACCATGATGACCAATGTGATTTCCGGCGGAAAGCCGGATTGGGCCGCAAAATCCGAGCCCCCAACAAAAGGCGACTCGGATTTCGCGGAACTCATGGCCGAAGATGAGATGCCGAACCTTGAGGCCGAGGCGAAACCTCATCCGGACAGCAGCGCGGATCCAGAAATCGTGGATGGCGATGAAAACACCGACCCGGACGTCCTGCAGGCCGAACCTGATTTGGCTGAACCGCTGGAATTGCAGGGATCACAACAGGACGCTCGACAGAAAGACACGCCTCTGTCCGCGGCAACGCCCGTTGAATTTCCAAAGCGCGAGGCGACGACGCACGCCACTCTCGAGGCAAGTCCCCCCGCGGAGGGGCGCCAGTCAACTGCCGCCGCGGCCATGCGCGCAGTAACCTCTGATCCCGATCGCCGATCGCTCGCGGGCGACACGGGCAAGGGAACCGAAGCGCCCGAGCGTGTCGCGAGCACAGCGTCTCAACATGGGTCAGCGGCAAAAGAGCAGTTGAACACCACCGAACCTGGAATGAGTGGAGGGCTGCAGAACCGAAAGGACGAATTGCGCACTGCAACCGGTAAAGAAGCCAAGCGCGACGAGCAGGCCACCGGATCGTGGGGGGTGGATCAACGGCCGGCCAAACCTGCTGGCCAGGGAACGGAATCCATCATCCGGGCACAGATCGTCGGTACATCGGAACGCGCAGCACTGAAGGACCCGATGCCAGAGGACAGTCTGCACGACCGGATGCCAACGCAGGACTTGGGTACGACCCCAGCGCAAAGGGATGCAGGCCCGACCAACGGCGTCCCGCTCTCGGGCCGGGCGGAAATTGCTCGGGCAGTCGCCGGGCAAATGGCGGCCAGCATCGTCGCAAAGCCGGGAAGCGGAAGCGTGGAAATCGCACTGACTCCGGAAGAGCTGGGCAAAGTTTCGATCAAGGTGACCGGGCGCGAAGACGGGTTGCACATGATGATCGTCGCTGACCGGCCCGAAACCATGGATCTCATGCGCCGGCATATTTCGATCCTGTCAGCCGAATTCAAGGAGATGGGGCTGGGCGATCTTTCCTTTGATCTGGGCACCTCGGAGAACCCAGAACAGGACGCTGAGCCACGTGAACGCAGCACATTCATCACCGCGGGGGACCTTGACCCCGCAACCGAAACACCCGCTCGGGCCCGCCCAACTCAGGTGGACCGGGCGTTGGACCTGAGGCTTTGACCCATGATCACCACAGCGGCATCCACGGCACAAACGCCCTCAACAGCGCATCCAACGGGAACCTCAGCAGCGACAGGGCTGACTTCGGACTTCGAGACGTTTCTGATGATGTTGACGGCGCAGGCGCGCAACCAGGACCCTCTGGAGCCACTGGATTCGTCGGAATATGCGTCGCAACTCGCTCAGTTTTCGATGGTCGAGCAGCAGGTGCAGACCAACGACCTTCTGGCAACCCTCACCGCCGCCCTGAGCAGCGTCAATCTGGATGAGCTGTCCAACTGGATTGGGGTCGATGTTCAGGGGGCAGCCTCCTTCCGGTTTGATGGCCAGCCACAGACCATATTCACTCAGCCCGACCTGGGCGCGGATGCGTCTGTGCTGGTCATCAGGGATTCTGACGGAACCGAAATCGACCGGGTCTCTGTTCCGGTATCCGAGACTGAGTTTCTTTGGGCTGGAGTGGATGCGTCGGGCAATCCGCTGCCCAACGGCACCTATTCCGCGACGCTGGAAAGCTATTTGGGGGATGAACTGCTCTCGGCGCGGCCTGCGGCCACCTACAGCCGCGTCGTCGAAGCACAAGTCGGGGCCGGTGTCGTCATGTTGACCTTGGACAGCGGCGTCGTGATTCCGGCAACCGACGTCGTTGCCGTTCGTACCGGCGCTTGAACTCGGGGGCGCTGCGGGCCAAGGATTGGCCGTCCAGATTCGCAACGCTCCGGTGTCTCAACTGTCCGTTCCAACCGCTCCTCCACCCGGCCTTGCAGACCAACTTGTCGAAAGCGGGTTGATCGCAAAAGACGCCCAGTTCGAAACGCTGTATGGCGGACGCACGAACCAGGTGTGGAAGGTATTGGACGCCGAGCCGGACCGGGTTTTGAAGTTCTATCGGTCTTCCCTTCAAAACCCGCTGTTTCGCAACGACGCCCAACTCGAAGCAGCCTGTCTGCACGCACTTGCTGCGACGGGGTTTGTTCCGCGGCTTCGCGCCTCGGGCAGCTTTGGCCCGGATCGCTGGGTTTTCTATGACCATGCGGCTGGCACTCCGTGGCGAGAAGGGACCGCGCAGGTGGCGAAACTGCTGCATAATCTGCACGCCCGAGAAATCGTGCTAGAGGTCCCTAAGGGATGCAATGGAAGCGTTGATCTCGATCATCACGGCACCCGTATTTTGAACGGTTGCCGCTCGGGAATCAGCGCCGTTCTGGCCGAACGCAAACCCAGGGTCCGGGTGCCGCCGACCCCCCGAGTATGCCTGATCCATGGCGACCCGGTGGCCGGCAACATCCTCGTCTCCTCTGCGGGGCTGACACTGATCGACTGGCAATGCCCGGCGATGGGTGACCCATGCGAGGATCTTGCCCTGTTCCTGTCACCCGCCATGCAGCATCTCTATCGCGGCAAGGCGCTGACCCCCGAGGAAGAGGCTACGTTTCTGTCGGCCTATGACAGCCCGCCGACGGTGCGCCGATACCTCGAGCTAAAGCCCTGGTACAATTGGCGTATGGCTGCCTACTGCCTGTGGCGGGCCGAGAATGGTGCGCCAGCCTATAGGGCCGGGTTTGACCTTGAGGTTGCGGCCCTCTGACCGTGGGCCGTATCACAAATCGGCAAGAGCCATGGCCGCATAAGCCGGTGGCATCAGCAGTCGCCGCCAGCGCCCGAATGGGAACTTTGACGGCGGTTTGGCGATGACGTCCGGAATATTCGCGGGCTCACCCAAAACCAAGCGGGCCAATGCCCGCCCGCAATAGCTGCCCATCGCCACGCCGTTCCCGTGATAGGCCAGACCGGCAAACAAGCCCGGGTGGCCCGGAACCTCCCCGACAAAGGGCAGCAGGTCGCGGGTCAGGCAAACCATACCTGACCACATATGAGTTGCCTCAACCTCGGCCCAACCCGGGAACATGCGATCAAAGTCACGGCGTACTTTGCGACGGATCACAGCTTCGGCGCGCGGCGAGGACATGAGGCCTCCTCGCATTCCGAAAAGGAACCGGTTGTCCGGCATCAGACGGAAATAGTGCAGCAGGTTGCGCGTGTCGTACGCCATCTGGCGCGAAGTCCAACCCTGTTCCTGCAATTCAGCTTCGGTCAGCGGACGTGTCACTATGACCGTAGACTGTGCGGGCATGTAACGGGCGGCCAACCAGTCGGGCAGATCGTCGCTGGAATAACCGTTGGTGCAGATCAACACCGTCTTGGTCTGAACACGGCCCGTGGGGGTGGTCATCCTGTACCCGGACCCGGCATTTCTGATGTCCTGAACCGGGCTTTTCGAGAATACTGCGGCACCTTGCGCCTGCGCGGCCCGGGCCAACCCGAACAGGTATTTCTGCGGGTTCAGCCCAAAACCGACCGGGTCGGTATATCCGCCAAAGAAACTGCCCCCCATACCGAGGCGTTCCAAATCCGACGGCTCATGCAGAACCCCACCGCTTTCGGCGCGACGCCGCAGCCGCTCCATCGCGCGCGGGCTGTGCGCCAACTGCGTCTCCCCTTCGGAGTGAACGTCTGCGTCGATCCGAAACCGCTGCAAAAGATCCGCAACCAAGGCGACCGCGTCGGTTTCGGCCTGCGCGTAATCCTGTGCCGCCGAAATCCCATAGCGCCGCGCAAGTGTCGCCGAACCAAGCTTGGACCCTCCTTGGCAGCAAAACCCACCATTGCGCCCAGAAGCACCCCAGCCCGGAGTTTCGGCTTCGAACACGGCGACAGAAACACCGCGTTCGGCGATGTGCAGGGCCGCAGACAATCCGGTGAACCCGCCGCCGACAATCGCAACGTCGGTCGACAAATCACCCGAATGAACGGGCCAGTCAGGCGCCGTAGTGGTTTCATCCCACCAACACCCCTCACGGGGGCCGGGGCCATAGGTATAGGCCGGAAAGATCCGCCTCATTCGGTGCGCGCGGCAGCTTGTTCCTCTTGCCGCTGCCGGACCATCGCGCGTTTCGACACCAGCGAAGCGGTGATCACGCCCACGGTGACCACGGCGATCATGATGGTCGACAGCGCGTTGATTTCCGGGCTGACCCCCAGACGTACGGCCGAGAAAATCTTGATCGGCAGGGTCGTGGCCGAGGGGCCGGACGTGAAGGACGCGATCACCAGGTCATCCAGCGACAGGGTGAAGGCCAGAAGCCACCCCGAGATCACCGCAGGCGCGATGATGGGGAGCGTCACCAACCTGAAGGCCTGCGCCGGCGAGCAGCCCAGATCCAGCGCCGCCTCTTCCAGCGACCGGTCGAACGTCACCAGCCGCGAGGACACCACGACCGAGACGTAGCACATCGAAAAGGTCGTATGCGCCAGCACGATGGTCAGGATGCCTCGGTCCAGCCCGATCCCGATGAACAGCAGCAGCAGCGACAGGCCGGTGATCACCTCGGGCATCACCAGCGGCGCATAGATCATCCCGGAGAACAGCGTACGGCCAAAGAACCGCCCGCCCCGCACCATGACATAGGCTGCCATGGTGCCCAGAATGGTCGCCAGCGTCGACGAGAACACGGCAACGCGAACGGTGACCCAAGCCGCATCCAGAAACGCCTGGTTCTGCATCAGTTCGCCATACCATTTGGTCGAGAACCCAGCCCAGACCGTGACCAGCTTGCTTTCGTTGAAGCTGAAGATGATCAGGATCACCATCGGGATGTACAAAAACGCAAAGCCCAGCGTCAGCGAGACCGTGTTGAACCAGCTCAGCCTGTTCATTGCTCTGCCTCCGCCTGTTTCTGCTGGTTGCGCTGGAACAGCACGATCGGGATCACCAGGATCAGCAGCAGGATCACCGCCACGGCGCTGGCCACCGGCCAGTCGCGGTTCGAGAAGAACTCCTCCCACAAGACTTTGCCGATCATCAGCGTGCCCGACCCGCCCAGCAGCGAGGGGATCACGAATTCACCGATCACGGGGATCATCACCAGGAAACATCCCGCAATGATGCCCGGGCGCGACAGTGGGATGGTCACCAGCCAGAAGGCCTGCGTGCGCGAACAGCCCAGATCCTCGGCCGCCTCGATCAGCGAGCCGTCCAGCCGGTCCAGCGCCGCATAGATCGGCAGGATCATGAAGGGCAGGTAGGTGTAGACGATGCCGACATAGACGGCCGTTTGCGTGTTCAGAATGGTCAGCGGGGTCGAGATGATGCCCGTCCACAGCAGGAACTGGTTCAGGTAGCCTTCGTTCGACAGGATCCCCATCCACGCATAGACGCGGATCAGGAACGAGGTCCAGAACGGCAGGATCACCAGCATCATCAGCGTCGGACGCCATTCCTCGGGCGCGCGGGCCATGCCATAGGCGATGGGATAGCCCACCACCAGGGTCAGCGCGGTCGCGATCAGCGCGATCTTGACGCTGGACAGGTAGGCTTTCCAGTACAGGTCATCCTCGGTCAGCCAGACGAAATTCTCGAAATCCAGTTGGCTGAAGAATTCCTTGATCCCGGCCCAGCCCTGCGACAGATCAAGGGTCGGGGTGTAGGGCGGGATCGCAAGCGCGATGTCCGACAGCGAGATCTTCAACACGATGAAGAACGGCACCAGGAACAGGGCCAGCAGCCAGACATAGGGAATGGCGATCAGGACCGCGCGGCGCATCAGTCTGCCAGCAGAACCGCCGCCGTGGCTGTCCAGGACAGCCAGACAGGGTCTTCCCAAGTAAAGGACCGGCGGGAAATCCGCCGTGTATTGGCCGTTTGCGCCTTGATGATCGTCCCGTTTGGCAATTCGACATGGTAGGTCGATAGGTTGCCCAGATAGGCGATGTCATGCACCTTGCCCTGCACGGCGTTGACGGCATCGGCAGGACGCTCGGCCGAGATCGTTACCTTTTCCGGCCGGATGGCCAGGTGACAGGCCTGCCCGTTTCCGAAGCTTGCCGCGGACGTGGCGGTCAGAGGCGGCTGGCCCTCGGCCCATTCGATACTGTACGTGCCCTCACCGGCTGCGGTTGCACGACCTTCGATGATGTTCACGTCCCCGATGAAATCGGCGACATAGACGGAATTGGGGTTTTCATAAATGCGGTCGGGCGTGGCGACCTGCATCAGCTTGCCCTGATCCATCACGGCAACGCGGCTGGCCACCGTCATCGCCTCTTCCTGGTCGTGGGTCACGATCACGAAGGTGGTGCCGGTCTTTTCCTGAATGTCCATCAGCTCGAACTGGGTGTCTTGGCGCAACTTCTTGTCCAGCGCTCCCAGCGGTTCGTCCAACAGCAGCAGTTTCGGCGCCTTGGCCAGCGACCGGGCCAGCGCCACGCGCTGACGTTGACCACCGGAAATCTGGTGCGGTTTGCGGCGGGCGAATTTCTCAAGACGGGTCAGGCGCAGCATCTCCTCGACCCGGTCTTCCAGATCATGCTTGGGCATGTTGTCCCGGCGCAGGCCAAAGGCGATGTTGTCCCAGACGTTCAGATGGGGAAACAGCGCGTAGGACTGGAACATCATGTTGACCGCCCGCTTGTTCGGCGGAACCGGGTCGATGTCCTGACCACTCAGAATGATGTGGCCTTCGGTGGGTTTCTCGAACCCCGCCAGCATCCGCATCATCGTCGTCTTGCCGCAACCCGACGGCCCCAGCAAAGCAAAGAATTCCCGCTCGAAGATGTCCAGCGACAGATTGTCGATGGCAGTAAAGTCCCCGAATCGCTTGGTCACATTTTTGAACTGGATCAAGGGTTTCGCCTGCGGATCTTCCCACGGCGCAAAGACGGTAGAGTTCAAATCGGCCCCCGTAAGTCAGCCTGTACAGGTAGTGCGCAAGGCAGAACCATTCTGCCTTGCGCAATCATTTCGGATCAGGTGCCCGATTTGATCTTGGTCCACAGACGGGTCACGACCCGCTGGGTTTTGGCCGGGTAAGGCGTGGTGATGTAGAGGTTCTGCATCGTGGCATCATCCGGGTAAATCGCCGGATCGCCGATCACGTCTTCTTCCAGAAACTCCTGCGACGCCTTGTTGCCGTTGGCGTAGTAGACGTAGTTCGACGCCGCCGCCATGTTGTTGGCATCCAGGATGTAGTTCAGGAATTTATGCGCGCCGTCCGGGTTGGGTGCATCCACCGGAATGGCCATCTGGTCGAACCACATCAGCGAGCCTTCGGCAAACGGATGGTATTCGATGGTCACACCGTTGTCGGCCTCATCCGCCCGATCGCGGGCCTGCAGAATGTCGCCCGACCAGCCCACCGCCACGCAGATGTCGCCATTGGCCAGCGCATTGATGTATTCCGAGCTGTGGAACTTCTGGATGTAGGGACGCACGCCCATCAGCACTTCTTCGGTCTTGGCGATCACGTCGGTGTCATGGCTGTCCGGGTCTTCGCCAATGTACTGAAGCACCATGGGAATGATCTCGGACGGCGCGTCCAGGAAATGGACGCCGCATGAGGCCAGCTTTTCCATGTTCTCGGGCTTCAACACGAGGTCCATGCTGTTCAAGGGCGCATCGTCGCCCAGCACTTCCTTGACCTTGTCGACATTCACGCCCAGCCCCGTGGTGCCCCACATGTAGTTGATCGAATAGGCGTTGTCCGGGTCATAGCCGGCCGTGCGTTCCTGGATCACGTCCCAGAGGTTAACTGCATTGGGCAGCTTGGACATGTCCAGTTTCTGGAAGGCTCCAGCCTGGATCTGGCGCTGAAGGAAGGTGCCCGACGGCACCACCACATCGTAACCGGATCCTCCGGCCAGCATCTTGGTTTCCAGAACCTCGTTGCTGTCGAACACGTCGTAGATCAGGGTCAGACCCGTCTCTTCCTGGAATTTGCTCAGCAACTCCTCGTCGATGTAGTCCGACCAGTTGTATACGCGCACCTCTTCCGCAACAGCGGCCGACGTCCCCAATGCGACAATTGCCGTCATCGTCAGCGTTTTGATTTTCATTTTCTTCTCCCTGCAAGTGTACGGGCATTTTCCCGTTTTTTTGGATTTGATCAAGTTTTGCGTTTTCCCTCGATACGTCGTATGGTTTCACGGGGCAAGAAACCTGACAAGCCGGGAGCATTGGGATCGGGGTGAACCAATTGGATTTGATCAAAAATAAGGCATCTGCTGCAGTGACCCAGACCGAAAAACGACCAGCACATGAACAGGTGTACCAGACACTGAAGTCGCAGATCATGTTCGGCGATCTGGTGCCGGGGCAACCGGTCACGATCCAAGGCTTGACCGATTCGCTGGGCGTGGGCATGACCCCGGTGCGCGAGGCTATCCGGCGCCTGATCTCGGACGGTGCGCTGATCTTTCAGGGCAACCGGCGGGTCAGCGTTCCCCTTCTGACCGCAACAGATGTCGAACAGATGATTTTCGCCAGAAATGCCGTAGAATCAGAGCTTTCCCGGCGCGCAGCAGTCAACATGACCACGGCGGATATCGACCAGCTTGAAAAGATCGACGAACAGCTGGATCGCACGATCGCCGACGGGGACGTTGGCGGCTATCTTCGCCTGAACCATGCATTCCACGAAAAACTCTATGACCATGCCGGCGCGCCGATTCTAAAGGATTTGGCCGAGCGCCTGTGGCTGCGATTCGGGCCGTCCTTGCGCGTCGTCTGCGGGCGCTTCGGCACCCAGAGCCTTCCAGACCGGCACAAGGACATCATCGATGCCTTGCGCGCCAGCGACGCTGAAAAAGTCGCAAAAGCAACGACCCAGGATATCGAACAGGGCATGGAACTGATGGCCGAGGCGCTGGCGACCGAATAGGTCAGCGCGATTCGATTGACAGAAAAAAATTTGATCATATTGTGACGGCAACCGCTGTTGCAGGAGTAGAGACCGATGTCGACCATCACCAACCACATGCCGACCGCCGAATTGCAGGCCCTGGATGCGGCGCATCACCTTCACCCGTTTTCGGCCAACGGCGCACTGGGCAAGGAAGGCGCGCGCGTCATCACCCGAGCCAAGGGCGTCTATCTGACCGACAGCGAGGGCGAAGAGATCCTGGATGCCATGGCCGGCCTGTGGTGCGTGAACGTCGGCTATGGCCGCGACGAACTGGCCGAAGTGGCGGCGCGCCAGATGCGCGAACTGCCCTACTACAACACCTTCTTCAAAACGACCCATGTCCCGGCGATCGCGCTGGCGGCCAAGCTGGCCGAACTGGCACCGGGTGACCTGAATCATGTCTTCTTCGCCGCCGGCGGGTCCGAGGCCAATGACACCAACATCCGTCTGGTCCGCACTTATTGGGCGGAAAAGGGTCACCCCAACAAGAGCATCATCATCAGCCGCCACAACGCCTATCACGGGTCGACCGTCGGGTCGGCTTCGCTGGGCGGCATGGCCGGCATGCACGCGCAGGGCGGCATCCCGATCCCGAACATCCACCACATCAACCAGCCCAACTGGTGGGCCGAGGGCGGCGACATGACGCCCGAAGAGTTCGGTCTGGCCCGCGCACGCGAGCTGGAAGAGGCGATCTTGGAACTGGGCGAAGACCGCGTTGCCGCCTTCATCGCCGAGCCGGTCCAGGGTGCGGGCGGCGTGATCGTCGCGCCCGACACCTACTGGCCGGAAATCCAGCGCATCTGCGACAAGTACGACATCCTGCTGATCGCCGACGAGGTGATCTGCGGCTTTGGTCGAACCGGCAACTGGTTCGGCTCGCAGACCATGAACATCCGCCCGCATATCATGACCATCGCCAAAGGGCTCAGCTCGGGCTATGCGCCCATCGGCGGCTCGATCGTCAATGACGAGATCGCCGAGGTGATCGGCGGAACCGAGTTCAACCACGGCTATACCTATTCGGGTCACCCGGTCGCGGCGGCCGTTGCGCTGGAAAACCTGCGCATTCTGGAAGAAGAGAAGATCGTCGAGCATGTGCGCGATGTCGCGGCCCCCTATCTGAAACAGAAATGGGAGGCGCTGGTCGATCACCCGCTGGTCGGCGAAGCCAAGATCGTGGGCATGATGGCCTCGATCGCGCTGACGCCGGACAAGGCCAGCCGGGCCAAGTTCGCGTCCGATCCGGGCACGGTCGGGTACATCTGCCGCGATCGCTGCTTTGCCAACAACCTGATCATGCGCCATGTGGGCGACCGGATGATCATCTCGCCGCCGCTGATCCTGACCCCGGCCGATATCGACGAGATGTTCGTGCGCATCTACAAGTCTCTGGACGAGGCGCAGGCCGAGATCATCGCCCAAGGCTTGATGAAAGCGGCCTCGTGAACTCAGGAAAACATCGGAAATGGGCGGTCCGGCAGGGCCGCCCTTTTTCGTTCAACGCATCCGTTCCAGCAATTGCACGGTTGCGTACCCATCCGGCAAAAGACCACGCGCCATCTGATAGGCCCGCAGCGCATTGATGGTGTTCGGACCGATCCGCCCGTCGATGGCCTGCGTGTCGAACCCGGCCAGGGTCAGGCGCAGTTGCAGTTCCTTGCGTTCGGCAAAGCTCAGCACCCGTTCGCCGCGCGGCCAGCTTGCGCGGAACGGGCCTTGCCCGGCCAGCCGGTCTGACAGGTGGCCGATGCCGATCACATAGGCATCGGCGCCGTTGTAGCGCTCAATCACGCTGAAATTGTCAAAGATCATCAAGGCCACGCCACCGCTGCCGGCCGGCAGCAGGATCGAGGCGGGTCCAAAATCTGCGATGCCACCGCCGTTCGCGGCGCGGACGCCGCGTGCGGCCCACTCCGAGGGCAGCAAACTAACGTCCCGACTGGCGCTGGCATAGTCGAACCCTTTCGGCAAACGCACCTCGACCGCCCAGGGCTGACCTTTGGTCCACCCGAACTTGGCAAGGTAGGCGGCAGCGGACGCAAGCGCATCCGTAGGATCGTCCGACCAGATGTCGCGGCGTCCGTCGCCGTCGAAGTCAACCGCATGCTCCATGTATGAGGTCGGCATGAATTGCGTGTGCCCCATGGCACCCGCCCAACTGCCCGTCATTCGGTCCGAGGTGATGTCGCCGGCCTGCACGATTTGCAATGCCGCCAGCAACTGCGTTTCAAAAAACTGCGCACGCCGCCCGTCATGGGCAAGCGTTGCAAGCGATCGGATTGTCTGACTGCTGCCCCGATACGTGCCGTAGGACGTTTCCAGCCCCCAGACCGCGACCACCACCTCTTTTTCGACCCCGTACCGGGCTTCGATCCGGTCCAGCGTATCGTTGTACCGCACCAGCGCCTTGCGCCCATTCGCGATGCGCAGGTCTGACACCGCCGAATCCAGATACTCCCAGATCGGTTTCGAAAACTCGGCCTGACTGCGATCGCGCTTGATGGCGTCGGTGTCATAGGTCAGGCCGGACAATGACCGGTCCAGGACCTGTGGCCGGATACCTGCCGCAACTGCCCGGTGCCGGAAGGCGTTCAACCAGGTCTCGAAGCTGGTGTTGCCTTCGACGACCACCCGGTGCATGCCCGTGGTCGGCCTTGGCACCGGCCGGATCGAAACCGTCAGATCGGCCGACGCCAACTGGATCGAATCCAGCGCCGGTCTGATCTGTGGTCGTTTGGTTGTATTCGAAGTCTCCGCCTGCAAGATGGATGCCCAAAACGCGGCGGCCACAAAGCCACACACATATTTCATGATTCAGGTTTTCCTGATTACTGCTCGCGGACAGGGTACCCCAGATTGCGCAAATCACAAAGCGCTCAAGACTGGCTCTCTTGATCTTTTGCTTCACGCTCGGCCCGGATCTTGGCCAGGGCCTCGCGCAGCAATGGAACCCGATTGGGGCGGAAACTGTCCTGGGTGACGGACATCGCGCGCATCCGGTCCAACCGAAACACGCGAAAATCCCGCCTCAGATGGCACCAGCTGAGCAGTACGCTGGCATGATCCATGTACACGATGCTCAGTGGGCTCACGCGGCGCTGGGTGTCGTCACCCTTCGCATCGGTATAGTCGAACTCGACCACACGCTCGTCCCACGTCGCCTGTCGCAAGTCGGCAACTTCGATGCTGGGTGCGGCAGGACGGTCGAACCGGGTGGCGGTCAGCACTGCGTGGCTCAGGCGGTGGGATTGGCGGTGTGGCAGCCGGCCCTGCAGTTTGCGCAGCGCCGCACCGGCGGCGTCCGACAGAGCCGGGTCTCCGATCAGTTGCACCTCGCGTAGGCCAAGAACCAGCGCCTCCAACTCGTCATCGGTGAATCCCAGCGGCGGCAGTGTCGCGTCTTCGATCAGGGTGAACCCGAACCCGGCCTCGCCATCAATGACTGCACCGAGACCACGCAGAGCGTCGATGTCGCGATGCACGGTGCGTGCCGAAACCCCCAGATCCTGCGCCAACTGCGCCGAGGTCTTGGGCGACGGGCCAGACCGCAAGGCCTGCATCAATTGGAACAGTCGGGCGGTGCGGGACATGATGTCATTCAATCTAAACCTAATGACAGAAACTGTCATTAGCCCGCGATAGACCGGCGGCACCCCAATTTCGGAGCCTATTATGTTGACCCTTCTTACCTACCCTTCCGCTTTCGGACTTTTCAGCGCCAGCCCCTTTTGCGTCAAAACCGCCTATATGCTGCAACTGGCCGGGCTGCACTGGCGCCGTTCGGACATGGTCGATCCGCGACAGATGCCGCACAGCAAGTTGCCGGTTTTGCGCACACCCGAACGTCTGGTGCCGGACAGCGACCAGATTCGCGACTGGTTGGAAGCGCAGGGCGCCGAATTCGACCGTGGCCTGAGCGATGTGCAAAAGGGCCAGTCCCGCGCGTTGATCCGCATGGCCGAGGAACATCTGTACTTCCAGATTGTCATGGACCGCTGGGCCAACGACGAGGTTTGGCCAGTTCTGCGCGACACCTTCTTCTATGAGATCCCCCGAATCGTCCGACGCCCGATCTCGAACTCGGTCCGGAAATCGGTCTTGAAAGGCCTTCGGTCCCAAGGGATCGGGCGCTTCTCCGAGGCCGAACGGATGGCACGGGTCGAACGCGACCTCGAGGCGATCTCAGCTTATCTGTGGCAGGCCCCGTATCTTTTGGGCGATCACCCCACTTCGGCCGACCTCAGCGTCGGCCCGATGCTGGCTGCGATGCGGGCCACTCCGGCCGATACCCGGCTGACCCGGCGCATCAAACAGGATACGCTGCTGAACAGTTATGTTGACCGGATGGAACAGGCGATCCCCCTGCCATGAGGCCTTTCGATGACCCCAACGTGGCGTCTGCCTACGAGGCATTCGCCGCGGACACCAAAAGCGCCGCTCTGGCTCTGCGCGATCTGGTCTTCGCCACCGCGCAGGAACTTCAACCGGCGGTTTTGGTGACCGAGGCTCTGCGATGGGGCCAACCGGCCTATCTGAGTCCCAAGGGAACAACCATCAGGCTGGGTGGACACGCCTCCGCCCGGTTTGCCCTGTTTGTCCACTGCCAGACCCGGCTTATCGGTGAGTTTACCTCGGCCTTTCCCGACGCTGACAGGATTGACGGCAATCGCGCCATCCTGTTCGACGGGATCGAACAGATCGACCCCTTCCGGCATGGATGGCTGATCGCCCGGGCGTTGACCTATCACCGCTGACGGCGTTTGCGCTCGACCGTGCGTTTGATCTTGTCCTTCTTGCGCTTGGTGCTGACCGCCTTGCGCCGTGTCGGACGGCCGGGCCGCCCACGTCCGCCGCCGCGCGGCATGGCCTGATCTTCGATCGACAGCAGCTCCAACTCCAGCCCGCCGGTTACCGGCGTGGCCTCGGTCAGGCGCACGGTGACGCGCTGGCCAATGGCGATGGTCAGGCCGGTATCGGCCCCCATAAGGGTGCCGGCCTCGGCGTCGAAGTGGAAGAACTCGCGCCCCAGCGACCGCACCGGCACCAGCCCGTCGGCCCCGGTTTCGTCCAGCTTCACGAAGGCCCCGAACCGGGCGATGCCGCTGATGCGGCCGGTGAACTCGTTGCCGACGCGCTCGCTCAGATAGGCCGCCAGATAGCGGTCGGTCGTGTCGCGCTCGGCCATCATCGAGCGGCGCTCGGTGTCCGAGATGTGGGTGGCGATCTCCTCCAGCCGCTCGATCTCGTCGGCGGTCAGACCGTCCTTGCCCCAGCCATGGGCCGAGATCAGCGCCCGGTGAACGATCAGGTCGGCATAGCGGCGGATGGGCGAGGTGAAATGCGCATAGTTGCGCAGCGCCAGCCCGAAATGGCCAAAGTTTTCGGGGCTGTAATAGGCCTGCGCCATCGACCGCAAGGTGCTGAGATTGATCAGCTCGGCATCCTCGGTGCCGGCGGCGGCGTTCAGCAACGCGTTCAGGTGACGGGTCTGCAACACCTGCCCCTTGGCCAGGTTCAGCCCGGCGGCCTGTGCCGTCTCACGCAGGCTTTCCAGCTTTTCGGGCGCGGGTTCCTCGTGCACGCGGAACAGCAGCGGGCTGCGCTTGGCGATCAGCGTCTCGGCCGCGGCCACGTTGGCCAGGATCATGAATTCCTCGATCAGCCGGTGCGCGTCCAGCCGCTCGCGGAAGGCCACGCTTTCGACCTCGCCCTTGTCGTTCAGCACGATCTTGCGTTCCGGCAGATCCAGGTCCAGCGGCTGGCGTTCGTTGCGGGCCGTCTTCAGTGCGCCATAGGCGGCATAGAGCGGTTTCAGGACGCTCTCGAGCAGCGGGCCGGTCCGGTCATTGGGGGTGCCGTCGATGGCCTCCTGTACCTCGGCATAATGCAGAGACGCGGCCGAGCGCATCAGCCCCCGCACAAAGCGGTGGTCGATCTTGTTGCCGTTTGCATCGATCCGCATCCGAACCGCCATACAGGCGCGCGGCACGCCTTCGTGCAGCGAACACAGATCGCCCGACAGACGGTCGGGCAGCATTGGCACGACGCGGTCAGGGAAATAGGTCGAGTTGCCCCGCTTGCGCGCCTCGCGGTCCAGCGCACTGCCGGGGTGCACATAGGCGGCCACATCGGCAATGGCGACCCAGATCACGTGGCCGCCCGGGTTTTTCGGATCATCATCGGCATGGGCATAGCAGGCGTCGTCATGGTCGCGCGCATCCGACGGGTCGATGGTCAGCAGAGGGATGTCCCGCAGATCCTCGCGCCCTTTCAGCCCGACGGGCTTGGCCCGGTCGGCCTCGGCGATCACGTCATCGGGAAAATCATCCGGGATGCCGTGCTGGTGGATCGCGATCAGCGACATCGCCTTGGGCGCGGACGGATCGCCCAGCCGTTCCACGATACGCGCACGCGGCAGCCCCATACGATTTTTCGGCCCGGCCTGCTCGGCCTCGACCAGTTCGCCATCCTTGGCGCCCAGCGCCGCGTCTTCGGCCACCAGCCATTCGGTCGATCCAGCCTTGTCGATCGGCACGATCCGCCCGCCCTCGGCGCCCTTTCGGAAAATCCCCACGACCCGGCGCGGATTGGCGCCGATGCGGCGGATCAGGCGGGCCTCGTAATTGTGGTCTTCTTCATGCACCTGGGTCAGCCGGGCCAGGATGCGGTCACCCTCGCCCAGCGCCGGGTCGCTGGCGCGGGAAATGATCAGCACGATCGGCTCGACCCCTTCGCCATGCCATTCCAGCGGCCGCGCGAACAGGTCCCCATCGGCGTTCGGGGCCTTGACCTGCAGCACGCTGACCGGCGGCAGGCGGTCCGGGTCGCGATAGCTGCGCTTGCGCTTTTCAAGATGCCCCTCGGCCTCAAGCTCTTTGAGGATCCGTTTCAGGTCGATCCGGTCCGCGCCCTTGATGCCAAAGGCCTTGGCAATGTCGCGTTTCGAGGTGAGCGTGGGGTTCGCCCAGATCCAGTCGAGGATCTCCTGCTTGGTTGGTATGCGTTTCATGATTTCCGCCTAGCACGCCGATACGACCGCGTCATGACCAAAAAGTGGCCGGGCGCATCAATCGCTCAGGCGAAATAGTCGACCAGGATCCGGGCATAGATCGCCTTGAGCTGGCGGATCTGCTCGACCGGAACGGATTCGTCCACCTGGTGCATGGTGCGTCCGACCAGTCCGAACTCGACCACGGGGCAGTGGTCCTTGATGAACCGCGCGTCCGAGGTGCCCCCGGTGGTGGACAGCTCGGGCCGGCGGCCGGTCTCGGCTTCGACCGCGCCGGCGACCAGATCCGACAGCGGCCCAGGAGGGGTCAGAAAGCTTTCGCCCGAGACCTTGATCCGCGTGTCGATCTGCACGCCGAACTCGGCCGCCACGTCGGTCGCCTGCGCCTTCAGCCAGTTACTGAGGCTGGCGCCTGTATGCAGGTCGTTGAACCGGATGTTCACCGCGCCACGGCACTGGGCCGGAATGACGTTGGTGGCCGTGTTGCCGGTGTCCATCGTGACCACGGCCAGGGTCGAGGCGTCGAAATGGTCCGTCCCCCGATCCAACTCGTGACTGGCCAGCCGGTCCATCAGCCGCGCCAGCGCGGGCAGCGGGTTCCTGGCGCGATGCGGATAGGCCGAATGGCCCTGCACGCCCGTCACTTCGAACCACGCGGTCATCGACCCGCGGCGGCCGATCTTCATCATCTCGCCCATCTCGTTGGGGCAGGTCGGCTCGCCCACCAGACAGACCGACATCCGCTCGTCTTGCGCCTGCATGTAGTCCAGCAGCGCGGTGGTGCCGTCCACCGCATCGCCTTCCTCGTCCCCCGTGATAGTCAGGATGATCGCCCCGTCGGGCGGGGTGTCGCGCACGAAATCCACCGCCGCCGCGACAAAGGCCGCCACCCCCGATTTCATGTCGGTCGCGCCCCGACCGTACAGAATGCCATCATGGATTTCCGCGCCGAACGGCGGGCGGGTCCATGCGGCCTCATCGCCCACCGGCACCACGTCGGTATGGCCGTTGAACCCGAAACTGCGCGCATGCCCCTTGTCGCCCCACCGGGCGAACAGGTTGCAGACGCCGCCGCGATCCACCCGCGTGCAGGTGAAACCGGCCCGCGCCAGGATATCTTCCAGCAGAATCAGCGCCCCGCCTTCCTCGGGTGTGACCGAGGGGCAACGGATCAGGTCTGCGGTCAACTGGACAGAGTCGGTCATTCAGGGGCCTCGCAGGGTCGGCAGGATGTGGGTTCACGCACAGATTCAACGAATTGGCCGCAATGCCAACCCCGATCGGCGGTTTTCCGGTCGCCCAGCCCGAAAAAACGGCAAAAAAGAAATCCCGGTCGATGACCTCGCGACGACCTTGCCGCGCCATGGCAAATTGCGCTAGAGCGCCGCGAAACAGGTGAACCAGCCATGACGCGCGCCCTTTTCGCATTGATCTGCCTGACCTTCGCGGTCTTTGCACAACACAGCCAAGCCGAAACTCTGACGGTCACGACGGTGGAGCGTCCTCCGTTCTCGTATGTGGATGAGGGCGAGGGCACCGGCTTCTCAATGGACCTGCTGGCCGCGCTGGCTGAAGAACTGGGCTGGGAATACACGGTCGTTCGTGTCGATGCGTTCGGGGACATGCTGTCGGCGGTCGAGAACCGCGAAGCCGACATGGCCATCGCGAATATTTCGATCACCGCAGGCCGTGAAGCCCGGATGGATTTCAGCCAGCCGATTTTCGAAGCCGGCCTTCAGATCATGGTACCATCAGACGCGGCGCGCAGCCCGTCCCTGATGCAGGCGCTGCTGTCGCGCGAACTGTTCATCGCCATCGGGCTGGCCTTTGCCATCCTGCTGGGTGGCGGGATGCTGATGTGGGGGTTCGAACGCCGATCCCAACCCTATTTCGACCGCGACCTGAACGAGGCCTGGTTCCCGTCCTTCTGGTGGGCATTGAATCTGGTGGTCAATGGCGGATTTGAAGAGCGGATGCCCCGGACCCCGTTCGGGCGAGTTCTGGGTGTGATCTTGGTCGTATCCTCGCTGTTCATCGTGTCGGTTTTCACCGCGCGGATCACCTCTGTCATGACGGTGGATGCGATCACCAGCAACATCAACTCGGTCAACGATCTGTACGGCAAACAGGTCGGGACAATCTCGGGTTCGACCGCAGCCAGTTTCCTGAACCGGCGCGAGGTCGAATTCACCGGGTACGAAGACCTGGATAGCATGTTGACTGCGTTCAGGGATGGGGACCTGGATGCCGTCGTGTTCGACGCACCGATCCTGTCGTATTTCGCTGCACATGAAGGCCGCAAGATTGCGGCGATGACCGGCGGCGTCTTCCTGCGCGAAAACTATGGCATGGTCTTCCCGACCGGGTCACCTCTGGTCGAGGATGTGAACCAGGCGCTTCTGGGCCTCCGCGAAGATGGCACCTATGACCAGATCTATCGCAAGTGGTTCGGCACGCGCCGCTAGGCGCCTTCGGGCTTGTCGCCGAAGAAGGGCGTCATCTGCGCAACAATAACCGCGTTTTCCTCAAGCGCCCTCTGCATCAGAGCGCGTTCGTCGGGGTCGATCTCGTGCCCCTGCGCCTCGCGCTCGGCCAGGGTGCCATAGCCGGTTACGTCCAGTGGAGCCGTATCGGCCTGCTTGAGAATGGCCACGGTTTCGCGCACGGCCTCGGCCTCGTCCACGCCGCTGGCATAGCACATAAGCGCCGCGCCGGTGGCGCCTTCGGGCAGGCCGTCGCCATCCTTGCGGCCAATCTGAACCAACAGAGTATAGACCTGCTGGCGCGAGGGTTTCTTTTGCTTTTCCATGCCGTGGGCCTTAGCCGGGGGCCGGTCGATGGTCAAGCATGGCAGCTGGACGCGGTTCCCGGATGCCGTGTCGTTTTTTGACGCGCTCAGGCCCACCATCCGGTCAGACTGGTCGCGAAAAACGACGGAGGACATCATGACCAAACGCGGCCGCTGCCTGTGCGGTGAAACGCGCTGGGAGTTTGAGGGCGCCGAGACCTGGAGCTGCTATTGCCATTGTGACGATTGCCGCCGCAACTGCGCCGCGCCCGTGGTCGCGTGGTTGGGCGTACCCTTGCGCAATTTCCGATGGACCGCCGCAACACCGCGTAGTTTCGCCAGTTCGAAAGGCGTCCAGCGATATTTCTGCGCAACCTGTGGCTCTCCGATGGGGTTCGAGGCCGACCACTATGAAGGCGGGATGCACCTGTACGCGGCCTCGTTGGAAGACCCTGTGGACTTTGCGCCAACCTTTCACGTCAATTTTCAAAGCAAGCTGCCCTGGCTGGAACTGCACGATGACTTGCCGAAATACGACGGCACCCTGCTGCACGCGCCCGAGGATCTCGCCGACTACACGACGGGATAGGTCCGACCCTGCCGAACAAAAAAGGCCGCGGACCAGAGCCGCGACCTTTGGAACTTTGAACAATGCCTGCGATCAATCGCGCAGCAGCTCGTTGATCCCGGTCTTCGAGCGGGTCTTTTCATCCACCCGCTTCACGATCACCGCACAGTACAGGTTGATCCCGTTCTTTGACGGCATCGAACCGGACACCACCACCGAATAGGGCGGCACCTCGCCATAGAACACCTCGCCCGACTCGCGGTCGACGATCTTGGTGGACTGGCCGATATAGACGCCCATGCCCAGAACCGAGCCCTCGCGGATGATGCAGCCCTCGACCACCTCGGACCGCGCCCCGATAAAGCAGTTGTCCTCGATGATGGTCGGGCCGGCCTGCATGGGTTCCAGCACGCCGCCGATGCCGACGCCGCCCGACAGGTGCACGTTCTTGCCGATCTGCGCGCAGGACCCGACGGTGGCCCAGGTATCGACCATGGTGCCTTCGTCCACATAAGCGCCGAGGTTCACGAAAGACGGCATCAGTACCACGCCCGGCGCGATATAGGCCGACTTGCGAACCACGCAGTTGGGCACCGCGCGGAAACCGGCCGCGCGCCACTGGTTTTCACCCCAGCCGGCGAATTTGCTGTCGACCTTGTCCCACCAGCCGCCGCCCTGCGGGCCGCCGGACTGAATTTCCATGTCCTTGATGCGAAAGCCCAGCAGAACCGCCTTCTTGGCCCACTGGTTCACATGCCAGCTGCCATCGGCCTGCTTCTCGGCGACCCGCAGCGTGCCGCTGTCCAGCGCGTTCAGCGTGTCCTCGATCGCTTCGCGCTGTTCACCGGTGGTGGCGGGCGTGATCGTGTCGCGGGCCTCCCATGCGGCCTCGATGGCGGTTTCCAGTTGGGCGTTGGACATGGGGTAACTCCGTGCTGACTCTCGTTTGGTTGGTGTTGCCTATATGAAAGCCGGGGCCAATGCGCAATGCGACGTTGGCGGAGCCGTTTGCGGCCACCCGGCGCGAAAACCCGTCGGTCTCAGCTGGCGCGGCGGATATGGCGCACCAGAATCGCTGTGGCCGTGGCGGTATCGCGGCGCTTCATCGCCTGCACGATGGCGGCGTGGTCGGTGTCTTTCCGCTGGACCCAGCGGTGACGCCAATGGGCGAACAGATGGCGGGCGCTGGCGATATGCAGATCGTCGATCGTATGCAGCAGGCGCGGCCGCGCGCAGGGTGTCAGGATCGCCCGATGAAAGGCGCGGTTCCGGGTTTCCCATGTGGGCATGTCCTGCGGCTCGTCGCAGGCGATGCGGGCCTTGTCGGCCGCCTTGAGATCCGCCGGTGTCAAATTCTGGATCGCATGTTGCAGGGCCAGCGATTCCAGGGCCACGCGCATCTCGATCACCTCGCGCACCTCGGCCGGGTCCAACGCGGTGACGCGCATGCCGCGCCGTGGTTCGCTGTGGGCCAGGCCATGCGCCTGAAGCCGCAACAGCGCCTCGCGCACCGGGACATGGCTGGTGTCGAACGCCCGCGCGATATGGTCCTGCCGCAGTTTCTCACCCGCGGGCAGCTCGCCCGTAATGATGCGCTGGCTGAGCCGGTCATAGATGGAATCTGCGATCGTGGCGGTCATGGGATTTTATCTATAATCCCAAGGCTCGGGCCTCAAGGCGCAAATTCAGGCGGTCAGAGGGTCAGGTGCGATATTGCCCCCGCAGACCAGAACCGCGACCCGTTCGCCCGGTTCCGGCGTGTAGACGCCCGAGGTCAAGGCCGCCAGGGCCGTCGCGCCCGCCGGCTCGACCAGAATGCGATGCGCCTGCCACAGGCGCTGTTGCGCCTCGGCGATCGCGTCATCGCTGACCAGCACCGACGTCATCCCCTGCGCCAGCCCGAAACAGATGTCGCCGATCCGCCGCGCACCCAGCGCGTTGGCGGCTATGCCGGAAACGGACACATCCACGGGCGCTCCGGCCTGCAACGCCGCGTTCAAGGCACATGACGTTTCCGGCTCGACCGCAACGACCTTGCGCGCGCCCTGAAACCAGGCCAGCGCCCCCGCGATCAGCCCGCCGCCGCCCACCGCCACCAATACGGTATCGGCTTGCAGGCCTTGGCTGTCCCATTCGGCAAAACAGGTGCCCTGCCCGGCCACGGTGGCCGGCGCATCATAGGCATGGATCTGCATCGCACCTGTTCGATCTTCGTGTTCACGCGCCATCGCCAGGGCGTTTGCGTATTCACCCGGCACCACGCTCAGATCCGCGCCGATCCGTTCGATCAGGGCGATTTTGGACGGGCCGGCCATCTCGGGCACGAAGATCTTGGCCGGATGGCCCAGCGCCCGCGCAGCATAGGCCGCAGCCGCACCGTGATTCCCGCCCGAGGCGGCCACGACCCCTGCCGCCGGCACATCGAGGCTGAGCAACGTGTTGAACGCCCCGCGCGCCTTGAAACTGCCGGTGTGCTGGAAATGCTCCAGCTTCATCTCGACCGGCTGCGCCAGTCCCAGCGCGTCGCTTGTCATGACCGGTGTCACCTGCGCGTGGCCATTGATGCGTTCGGCTGCGGCCGAAATTTCAGTCTTCCAATCCATTCTCGTCTTTCCGTGACTGGCACTCTGCCCGCGAACCCTATAGCTGTTTGAAAAACACGCAAGCAGGGAACCCCCAGCAATGAGAGAAGACCGCCTCAGCCCTTTCCGCGATGCGCATACCGACCGCTCGACCGCAAGCGAAGTCCCCGACACGCCGCAGACACGCTCGCCCTCGTACCGGCTGGCCTTTGCCGATGACGATTTCCTGTGCCGCGAGGAACTGCGGCCCGTGCGTCTGCAACTGGAACTGCTGAAGCCCGAAATGATCATGGCCGAACGCCAGATCACGTCGACCATCGTGATGTTCGGTGGCGCGCGAATCCCGGAACCGGCCAAAAAGGACAGCGCCCGGACGGCCACGCTGGCCGGTCTGTCGCAATACTATGACGAGGCGCGCGAATTCGCCCGGCTGATGACCGAGAAATCCAAGCAAAGCGGGTGCCGCGAGAACGTCATTGTCACCGGCGGTGGCCCCGGCGTGATGGAGGCCGGAAATCGCGGCGCCAAGGATGCCGGTGGCTGCTCGATCGGGCTGAACATCGTGCTGCCGCACGAGCAGGCGCCCAATGCCTATGTCACCCCTGAGCTGAGCTTCAATTTCCACTATTTCGCCATACGCAAGATGCATTTCCTGATGCGCGCCCGTGCGATCACCATCTTCCCCGGCGGGTTCGGCACGATGGATGAGTTGTTCGAGTCCCTCACCCTGATCCAGACCGGCCGGATGGAGCGCGTGCCGTTCCTGCTGTTCGGGCGCGAGTTCTGGGAGCGGGTGATCAATTGGGAAGCGCTGGCCGATGCCGGGACCATTTCCGAAGAGGATCTGGACCTGTTCCGCTTTGTCGATACCGCGCAGGAGGCGGTCGATATCATCGAGCGCTGGGAACCCGCCCCGCCGCGCGACGACATTCCGGGGCGCTGAGCGATGGCGCGCACCCCCAAGACAGGTGAGATGCTGCATCTGCGCGGCAATGCCCTGAGCAAAGGCGAACCGGTGGCCTTGCCGCTGACCCAAAGCAGCATGTTCCACCTGCCCGGCGCGCCGGACGGTCACCCGACCTATGGCCGGGTGGACAACCCGACCTGGACACAGGTCGAGCATGTGCTGGCGCATCTCGAAGACGCACCCTGCCTGATTTTTCCGTCCGGCATGGGTGCAATTTCGGCGGCGTTGTTCGCGACCGTGCGCGCGGGGTCGCGCATCCTGATCCCGTCGGACGGGTATTATGTCACCCGCCTGCTGGCCGACCGGTTCCTCGCCCCGCTGGGCGTGTCGGTCGAAGAGCGCCCAACGACCGCATTTGCGCAGGGCGGGTTCGACGGGTTCGACGTGGTCTTCGTCGAAAGCCCCTCCAACCCCGGGCTCGACATGATCGACCTGGCGCAGGTGGCCCGCGACGTGCGCGCCGCGGGTGGCATCACCATCGCCGACAACACGACGCTGACCCCGCTGGGACAGCGCCCGCTGGACCTGGGCATCGACATCGTCGTCGCCTCGGACACCAAGGCGATGGGCGGGCATTCCGACCTGCTGATGGGCCACGTGGCCAGCCGCGATGCCCAGATCATGGAACGGGTCGAGGAATGGCGTCGCGTCTCGGGCGCGATCCCCGGCCCGCATGAGGCCTGGCTACTGCATCGCGGGCTGGAGACGCTGGACGTCCGGTTCGACCGCATGAGCAGCTCGGCGCAGGTTCTGGCCGAACGGCTGGCCGATCATCCGGCGGTCACGCAGATCCGCTATCCCGGCCTGCCGTCGGACCCGTCGCACGATCTGGCTCGCAAACAGACTGCGCGGTTCGGCTTTCTGCTGACGATCACGCTGGCCTCGGAAGACCAGGCCGAACGGTTCATCAATGGCTGCCCGCTGTTGCGCCCGGCCACGTCCTTTGGTGGCGTGCACAGCTCGGCCGAGCGGCGCGCGCGCTGGGGGGATCAGGTCGATCCCGGTTTCGTGCGCCTGTCGGTCGGGTGTGAACCAGTGGACGAGCTGTGGCAGGCTCTGAACGACAGCCTAAATGCGCTGGCCTGAGCCTTATTTCTTGGGATCGCGCAGTTCGGTGAAGACGTAGATCGGCAGCAGAACCCCGGCGATCAAGGCGCCCAGCCACACCAGAAGCGTCGCCGCCAGCAGGTTCGAGATACCGCCCACGGTCAGCCCTGCGGCGACCAGATCGGTGATCAACAGGCCCACGAAGGTGACCACCAGCGCGATGCCGCCCTTCAGCGCCGGCACGTTCTTTTCCCCGATCTTCAGGATCAATGGCTCGGCCACGACCTGAACCAGGGTGAACACGATCACCACCACGATGAAGGACACCGGCTTGATCGAAAAGCCGGTCAGCAACAGGCTGGCCAACAACAGACCGATGGCATTGCCCGCCAACAGGGCCAGGGCCGACTTGATTCTGCGTGACATGCGTTTGACTCCATCCGCAACAGTTCGAAACATGCGGATACTATCAGGATGCCGGAATTTTTCGAGAAAATTCAACCTCCTCGGTATTCGGTCCTGTTGAAATTCCATGACACGACACAATCTGAAAGGTTAACTGCCAACAACATCCACTGGCGCAACCCATCAGAAACGAGAGATATATGAGCGACAATCCATATTCGGTGTTGGGCGTCTCGAAAGACGCCAGTGCCGCCGAAATCAAGAAAGCCTACCGGCGCATCGCCAAGGACTGCCACCCGGACCTCAAGCCCGGGGACGCCAAGGCCGAGGCCAAGTTCAAGGCCGCCGCCGCAGCCTATGACCTGCTGAAGGATCCCGAAACCCGGGCAAAGTTCGACCGGGGCGAGATCGACGCCTCGGGCCAGGAGCGCCCGCAGCAGCAATATTACCGTGAATATGCGGAAACCGCGGGCAACCCTTATCGCGCGGGCGGCGGGGTCGAGGACGACGACATGTCCGACATCTTTGCCCAGTTCTTCGGCAACCGTGGCAACGGAGGCTTCAACGGGGGGCGTGCGCGCGAGTTTCATGCGCCCGGTCACAACGTGAACTACAGCCTGCAGAT
Source organism: Ruegeria sp. CG3 (assembly GCF_056537205.1). Lineage (NCBI taxonomy): Bacteria > Pseudomonadati > Pseudomonadota > Alphaproteobacteria > Rhodobacterales > Roseobacteraceae > Ruegeria > Ruegeria sp. CG3. Next base: position 168,299 of record NZ_JBQFRC010000002.1, read on the forward strand.
CAGCTTCCTGGATGCCGTCTTTGGCGCCACGCAAAAGCTGACCCTGCCCAGTGGCGACCGGATCGAGGTGAAGATCCCCGCCGGCATCACCGACGGCCAGACCATCCGCCTGCGTGGCAAGGGCGCGCCGGGCTATGGCGAGGGGCCGCCGGGCGACGCGCTGGTCACGATCCGCGTGGCCGAACACCCGGTGTTCAAGCGCGAGGGCGACGACATCCGCATCACCCTGCCGATCACCATCGACGAGGCCGTTCTGGGCGGCAAGGTCCCCGCGCCCACGATCGACGGCCGCGTGAACGTGACCGTGCCCGAGGGCACCAGCAGCGGCAAGACCCTGCGCCTGCGGGGCAAGGGCGTCAGGAAACGCGGCTCGGACAAGCGCGGCGACCAGTTGATCGAGCTGAGCGTGGTGATGCCCGACAAGATCGACGACGAACTGAAGCAGTTCATGCAGAATTGGCGCAAGTCGCACAGCTATGACCCGCGGAAAGGAATGCCGGCATGACCCGTTCTCTGACCGAAGCCGAACTGATCGAAGCCGTCCAGAACCTGACATCAGAGCGGTTGTCCCGGTTCCTGTCCGCCCGGATCGTGATCCCGCGCCAGTCCGACCAGGGGCTGGTCTATGAGCGGCTCGACATGGCCCGCCTGCAACTGGCCTGCGAGTTGGACGACCAGTACGAGATGGAGCCCGACGCCCTGTCGATGGTGCTGTCGCTGATCGACCAGATGCACGGCCTGCGGGCAGAACTGCGCGAGGTGCTGCGCGCCATCGACGCCCAACCCGACCCGGTGCGCAGCCAGCTGGTCGAACGGATCGGAACAGCGCGGTTCCGCCGCGGCTAGGACCTGTCTGCAAGGCAGGTTTGCCCTTCTGAACTCGGTGGTTTTGCCTTAGAAGGCGCCATCGATTCAGAACCGGGTGCTGCGATGACACGGACCAAGTCGGAACTGCTGATGCCTGCGGGCAATCTGCGCAAGCTGAAACTGGCCATCCTGTACGGGGCGGATGCGGTGTATCTTGGCACGCCCGACATGTCCCTGCGCACCAAGTCCGAGTTTTCGCTGGACGAGGTGATCGAAGGGGTCGAGTTCTGCCACGCGCATGGCCGTCGCGCCTATCTGACGCTGAACCTGTTCTCGCACAACAAGGACATCCCAAAGCTGGACGAATACATCGACACCGTCCGCAAGGTGCGACCCGACGGGTTGATCATTGCCGACCCCGGCGTGTTCCAGTACGTGCGCGACCGCGCGCCCGAACTGCCGCTGCATATCTCGACCCAGGCCAATATCTGTTCGTGGCTGTCGGTGAAGTTCTGGCAGGATCAGGGCGCCGAACTGGTGGTGCTGGCGCGCGAGGTCTCGTACCCCGAACTGGTCGAGATCCGCGAGAAATGCCCCGACATCCGGCTCGAGGCTTTCGTGCACGGCGCCATGTGCATGACCTATTCGGGCCGCTGCCTGCTGTCGAACTTCATGGCGGAACGCGGCGCCAACCAGGGCAACTGCGCCAATTCCTGCCGCTGGAACTATGCGCTGAAGCTGCGGCTGAAGGACGGCACCCATCAGGAACTGCGGATCACCGAGGAAAACGCCGACCTGTTCGAATTCCTGCTGGAAGAAGGCTGCCGCCCGGGTGAACTGATGCCGATCGAAGAGGATGATCGCGGCTCGTACATCCTCAATTCGCGCGATCTGTGCATCATGCCCAAGCTGGACGAATACCTGAAGATCGGCGTCGACAGCCTCAAGGTCGAGGGGCGCGGCAAGTCGGAATATTATGCCGCCATCGTCGCGCGCGCCTATCGCATGGCCATCGACGATTATTATGCCGACCCCGAGAACTGGGACCCGAAGCCTTACATGCGCGAGTTGGAGACCGTGGGAAACCGCGGCTACACGCTGGCCTTTCACGAAGGGCGGCTGACCAATTACGCCCATGATTACGAACACACCGCGACCATCGCCCAATGGGAATATGCCGGACTGGTGACCGACGTGACCGAGGATGCCTTCCTGGTCGAAGTGAAGAACAAGCTTGAACCCGGCGACGTGCTGGATTTCGTCTCGCCCATCTCGCGCGAGACGGTCCTGCTGCGCGTCTACGAATTTGAACGCGCCAGCGACGGCGCCAAGCTGGACGTGGTGCATGGCAGCACGAAAACCGTGATCCGCCTGCCGTTTTCCCTGTTCGATCACGAAGACCCCGACGACCTGCGCGCCCGTTTCCCGGTATATTCGGTGCTGCGCAAGGAGCGCGCCCTGACCGACGAACACTGGAGCCGCATCCGCTTTGACAAGCTGGTGCAGGGCCTGGAAACCTCGGGGCGCGACAATCCCGCCGCCTACGCCCGCCGCCGGGACGAGCTGGTGGAGAAGATCGGACAGGACGGCACCGCGCGCCGGTTCAAGACCAACCGCGTGGGCACCGAGGGTTGCTGCGGCAAGGGGTGCAACGGCTGCCTGATCTTCTGGCAGGATGACAAATACGCCCTGGCGCGAGAGGTTCTGTCAAAACGCAAGCAGGGTGAACAGCTCAGCCGGCGCGAGGCCGCCGCCCTGAAACTACCCGGTGACGCGTCCCGCGATCAGTTGCCGACGCGGTAATCCTCGGGCACGAAGAACGTATAGTCGCGGTCGGCGACCGCTTCGTGGCAGACATGGCAATAGGCAACCGCCCCCGCGCGATCCCCCATCGTGTCACCGAACAGCGACCCGTCGGGCATCACCATGACATAGCGCCAGTCGGCGGTGTCGGGGTTGGTGCCTTCCGGCAGTTTCTCCATCACGAACAGGGCGCCGGGATGCACCCGGCCCTCATCCGTGACGGTCATGCTGTCCTTGGCCAGAACCGAGCCCACGGGCAGCTTTTCCCCCGGTTGCAAGGTGCCGTAATTGTGGGCCATCCGGTTCGCATAGCTGTTGACGTAGCGCTGCCCATGCGTGGCCGACAGGTACGGCGCATCGTTGAACAACGGCCAGTTCTGATAATTCATCAGTTGATCCAGATGCGCGGTGGCATAGCCGCGATCCATCTGTTTCCTGAGGGCGCGATAGTGCTGCTGCGCGTCCTCTTTGCTCAGGTCCGCCGGGTTCTCGATCGCCAGATGCGCCTCGGTCTCGTTGGATTGCGCCCATGCAATGGCTGCGCCCGATGCAACCAATACGGCGGTCATGCAGATCGTGGACAGGTTCGTCAGTGCGTTCATGTATTGGCCCACCCTGTTCCAGGCTTGCCTGAATTCCGCAGATTTCCCCGACAAATTTGAGCGGACTGGACGAAACGCACCAGAACCGGACTGTCCAACTCACCGTCTTGTGCGCAGATTTTACGTGCGCGCAACCGCGCACCTCTCATGCCTCAAGACTACCAAATTCAGCCGTAGAATTACAGACCATTTGCCCGCGAACCCGCGGGCATCGGATCAACCTTTCAGCCCGGCCTCGGCCTCGATCTGGCGGCGCGACTTGCGGGCGCGCTCGGTGGCCGATTTCAACTGACCGCAGGCGGCCATGATGTCCTCGCCCCGCGTCTTGCGGATGGGCGAGGCGTACCCGGCCTGATAGATGATGTTGGCAAAGGCCCGGATCCGGTTGTTCGAGCTGCGCTTGTAGGGCGCGCCGGGCCACTCGTTGAACGGGATCAGGTTGATCTTGGCCGGAATGTTGTGGCGTTTGATGTGGTCGATCAGGCGATGCGCGTCCTCGTCGCTGTCGTTCACGCCGTCCAGCATCACGTATTCAAAGGTGATCCGCTCGGAATTCGACGCGTTGGGATAGCTGGCCAGCGCCTGCAGCAGTTCCTCGATGTTCCAACGCTTGTTGATCGGCACCAGAACGTCGCGCACCTCGTCCGTGGTGGCGTGGAACGAGATCGCCAGCAGGCAGCCGATCTCTTCCGCCGTGCGCGCGATTTCGGGCACCACGCCCGACGTCGACAGAGTGATCCGCCGGCGCGACAGCGAAATGCCCTCGGGATCCATCGCGATCTTCATCGCGTCGCGGACGTTTTCGAAATTGTAGAGCGGCTCGCCCATGCCCATCAGCACGATGTTGGAGAGCAGGCGCGTCTCGTTCTTGGGCGCGCCCGGGGTGGGCCATTCGTCCAGATCGTCACGCGCCATCATCACCTGACCGATGATCTCGGCCGCAGTCAGGTTGCGCACCAGCTTCTGCGTTCCGGTGTGGCAGAACGAACAGGTCAGCGTGCAGCCCACCTGCGACGAGATGCACAGCGTGCCGCGATCCTCTTCGGGGATGTAGACGACCTCGACCTCGTGCCCACCGGCGATGCGCACCAGGTACTTGCGGGTACCATCTTCCGAGACCTGGCGGGTGACCACCTCGGGGATTTCGATCACGAAATTCTCGGCCAGCTGCGCGCGATAGGCCTTGGCCAGATTGGTCATCTGGTCGAAGTCGCGCACGCCCCATTGATAGATCCACTGCCAGATCTGGTTCACCCGCATCTTGGCCTGCTTTTCAGGCGTGCCATGTTCGATCAGAACCTCGCGCAGCCGGTCGCGGGTCAAACCGACTAGGTTGATCTTTCCCTCGGGCAATTTGCGGGGAATGGTCATGACATCCTGGGTGATCGGCGCTTTGGCGGACATGGCGGTTCTCGGGCGTTCTGGCTTGGGATGCGCCTCTATATAGGAACGCCGGCAAAGATCAAAAGGATTCGTGAGAACCTGTCGGAATGTCAGTCGAGGAACCGCAACAGTTCGGTGACACGGGCCCGCCCCAACTCGACCCGGCACGAGGTGATCGCAATGCCCGTTCCGGATCCACCACCAAAAGACGCGCCAACTGCTTCGCACTGCGCATCGCGAAAAGTCTTCCAAGCCTCTTGAGAAGTTTCAAGGGCTGGCAAAGCAACAGCCCGACCCGTCACTTCGTCCAGTTCCTTCGCCGCATCGACTGCGAACCCAAACGCCGCGACCAAAGCGGCCTCGACATTGGTCTCGGCCCGACCGACGCATGTCCCGATCTCGACCTGAGATCCGGCATCGGTACATTCCAGCGCCGGGTCTGCAAATGCCGATACCGGAAGAAGAATTGCTGCCCAAACCCAACGCATGTCCGTCTCCTCGCCTGTCTACCCATGGTTTCAGACAGAGCTTAGCACAGTGGTCAGGCTTGGGCACGTTTTAGGTGCAGCGAGCGATCACACCCCGGCTGGCGGGATGTAGCAGTCCTCGGCATCCAGTGTCTTGACCGGATCATTCGGGCCGCATTGCTCGCCCGTGACCGGATAGGTTTCGGTGGATTTCTCGCACGCGCTCAGAGTTGCCGCTGCAACAATCAGAACCGCAATAAGGGGTTTGGTCGACATGTCTGGACTCCTTCTTCGTTGTCTGAACCGATTGGTTCAGAAATCGAGTCCGTCAACCTTGATGCGGATCAAGTTTTGATACCGACGTTGCGTAAACGGATGCACAAAAACGCAAAACCCCGCCATTTTGGCGGGGCATGAGATCTGGACGGGTTGGGCAGTTACTTGGTGCAGCGCTTCTCGGCGTCTTCGATGGCTGCGGTAAAGCCCAGCAACGAGAACGTGTCCTTGGTCTGGGTCCCGCGTTCGGACCGTGCGGTCAACACGGCCTCGGTCCCGCGCTTCATCGCCGTGACGATCTTGGCATCATCCGCGGCGCTGGCGGGCCACGCCCACTCGCCCTCGGTGAACAGTTCGAACTCGGACCCGTCGATTTCCAGATTCACCGTGGACCCGGGGGCGAATGGGTAGCCTCCGGTGAATGTCACCTGACCTTTGACCTCGGCGTTGGGGCGATAGAACACGAACAGCAAAATGTCGCTGCGACGCACCGATACCACACGGCCACCGCGGGTATTCACGGTCTCCTTGGGGGCGGATACGCTCCAGCACTCGGTCGGATCGTCTTCGACGAACACGCTCCAATCAGTCTGAGCGGACACACGGTTCGTACTGGTCGCCTGCTGGGCGATCGCTGTCGTGGCCATCCCTGCCACACAAAGGCCCGCGCATACGCGGGCGAGCATTGTTTTCATTCGTTCAGCCTCCTGGCTCGACCCACACCTCAACTCCATCCCGGAAGGCCGCGAACCCTGACGGTCCGTCTGTTGCAGTTGCGCATCCGGATGATTGCCGACATACACACACTAACGCAGGTTTCGCCACAGGCGAAAGGGCGATTGGCAGAATTTTGCGCACATTCCGGAGGGACGACATGACGCAGCCAGTACCGATGACCGAACTGTGGCGCGGACCGCTGTTGGAGAGCCTTCATCTGGGCCATGCGGTGATCTGCGACGACAGCGGTCAGATCGTGCACAGCTGGGGCGATCCGAACGCGGTGATCTATCCGCGGTCGTCGGCCAAGATGATCCAGGCGCTGCCGCTGGTCACCTCCGGCGCGGCGGCCAAATACGGGCTCGGCTCCAAGCATCTGGCGCTGGCCTGCGCCTCGCACAACGGCGCGGCGATCCATACCGAACGCGTGACCGCCTGGCTGGATCACCTGGGCCTGTCCGAGCCCGATCTGCGCTGCGGCCCGCAGGAGCCGGCCGACATGGCCGCGCGCGACGGCCTGATCCTGGCCGACGACACGCCCTGCCAGATCCACAACAACTGCTCGGGCAAGCATTGCGGGTTCCTGACCCTGGCCCGGCACATGGGTGCAGGCCCGGAATATATCGAGATCGACCACCCCGTGCAGCAGGCCTGCCTGTCGGCCTTCGAAGAGACCACGGGCGAGGACAGCCCGTGCTATGGTATCGACGGCTGCTCGGCGCCCAATTTCGCCACTTCTCTGGTGGGGCTGGCGCGGTCGATGGCGTGGTTTGCCTCGGCCAGCGACCGGTCGGATCGGGCCAGCGACGCGGCCCTGCAATTGACCCGGGCGATGGTCGCCCACCCCGAGCTGGTGGCCGGCGAAACCCGTGCCTGCACCGAACTGATGCGCGCGATGAAAGGCCGTGCCGCGATCAAGACCGGGGCCGAGGCCGTGTTCGTCGCGATCATCCCGGAAAAGAAGATGGGCGTGGCGCTGAAGATCACCGATGGCGCCACCCGCGCCAGCGAGTGTGCCATCGCCGCCATTCTCGTCAGCCTCGGCGTGCTCGAGGCCGATCACCCGGCCACGCGCAAATTCATGAACGCCACGCAATACAGCCGCCGCGGGCTGGAATGCGGCGTGATCCGCCCCGCGCCGGGTTTCCCCGGCTGAGGGTCACATCTCGATCTCGTGGATCTCGGCCACCTCGACCGAGCCCGAGCCGTTGACTACCATGGGGCAGCCCTTGGCCATCTCGGTGGCGGCTTCGACGCTGTCGGCCTTAACCACTGTAAAGCCCGAGGCCGGGTTCGGCCCGCCATTGCCGGCCACGCCATCGGCGCTGACGGTATGGGACTGGCCCACCGGGTTGCCGGGGATTTCCAGCGCCGGCCCCATGTTCTGGAACCACGCGCCCCAGGCGGCCATGGTGGCTTCGATCTCGGCCGGGTCGGTCGGCGTGGTGCCGCCGTGATAGACAAACAGGTACTGAGGCATTTTCTGGTCTCCCTTTTGGTCAGACGGGGTTGGCAAGCCGGGCTTCCAGCTTGCGCAGCGACGAAGTCCAGCCGCTTTCATGATTGGCCGAGACGTCGTCATCGCCCAGATCGCGGTGATCCAGGATCAGGCGCGCTCCGGTGTCGGTCGGCTCGACCGCCAGCTTCACATGGCTCTCGGCGCCGCGCTGGTCCTGGTCGTCATGCCAGCCCCAGGTGAACCCGACCGAGTTCGGTGGGTCCACATGGGTCACATGCCCGGACACCTTGAAACGCTGCCCCTCGCGATTGACCATGACCGAATACCACGGACCTAGGCGCGAGAAATCCAGATCGTGCTCCGGCACCTCGACCCCTTCGGGCCCCCACCACTGCAACAATCTGGTTCCGTCGCTGATCCAGGCGAACAGGGTTTCGGCGCTGACCGGAAAGTCGCGCACCAGCTTCAGGTCGGCCATGAGGAGTCCTCCTGCAGAATGTCGCCCAGGCGGTCCAGGCTGGCCTCCCAGAACTGTCGTTTCGAGATGGTCCATTCGGCAATCGCGCGCAGCCCCTCGGGGCGGATCGAATAGATGCGCTGGGTACCGTTGACGCGCTGATTCACCAGCCCGGCCTGCCGCAGAACCTTCAGGTGCCGGGAAATGGCCGCGCCGGACATGCCCTTGCCCTGGGCTAGATCTCCGGCAGGCAGTTCGCCGTGATCCATCAGTTGTTCAACGATCGTGAATCGGGTCGGGTCGGACAGGGCCGAAAAGGCATCGAGCAGCGTGTTCATAGCTATTGATTAACACGAATGTTAAACAATGGGAACCCGAAACCGTCGGATCAGCCCCGCGCAAAGTCCGATCGGGCATATCCCTGCAGGTACAGCAGCGCGGTCAGGTCGCAATGGTTGATGCGCACGTCGCATTGCGCGGCGACCGAGGGCTTGGCGTGCAGGGCCACGCCTGTTCCGGCGCGCTCCAGCATGCCCAGGTCATTCGCCCCGTCGCCCACGGCGATCACTTCGGCCTCGGAAATACCCAGCCGGGCCGATATCTGCTCCAGCGCCTCGACCTTGGCCTGACAGCCCAGGATCGGGCGCTGCACGTCACCGGTCAGCTTGCCGTCCTCCGCCAGTAGCGTGTTGGCGCGGTTCTCGTCAAAACCCAGCAGCTCGGCCACGCGGGCCGTGAACGCCGTGAACCCGCCCGAGACCAGCGCGGCATAGCCACCATTGGCCCGCATCGTCGCCACCAGTTCGCGGCCGCCCGGCATCAGGGTGATGCGCTGGTTCAGCACCCGGTCGATCACCGACACGTCCAGCCCCTTCAGCAGGCCCACCCGCTCGGTCAGCGCGCCTTCGAAATCCAGCTCGCCATTCATGGCGCGGGCGGTGATGTCCTTGACCCGCTCGCCTACCCCGGCCTCGTCGGCCAGTTCGTCGATGCATTCCTGCTGGATCATCGTGCTGTCCATATCGGCCAGCAGCATCTTCATGCGGCGGCCCTCGGCCGGCTGCACCACCAGATCGACGCCCAATTTCTGCAGGTCGGCCCAGACATCCCAACGGTTGGCCGGAACCGCCGGCAGGGCAAATTCGGCCGCCTCGTCGGGGCTCAGCCACTGGATGTCGCCCCCGCCCCAGGCATTGCGCAGCGAGTCGATCAGCGCCCCGTCCAGCGACGGCGTCTTGGGGTTGGTCAACAGGGTGGCAACGTACATCTTGATCCTCCGGCAGCCTGCCCTGCGCATATCGCAGGCGCAGCATTTCCGCCAGAGGCCAATTCCGCGCCGCTAGCCCAGAATGCCCGGCAGGCGCAGCCCGTGTTCGCGGGCGCAGTCCTTGGCGATGTCATACCCCGCATCCGCATGACGCCACACGCCCGAGGCCGGGTCGTTCCACAACACCCGCTCAAGCCGCCGCGCGGCGTCCTCGGTGCCGTCGGCGCAGATCACCACGCCCGCGTGCTGGCTGAAGCCCATGCCGACCCCGCCGCCGTGATGCAGCGACACCCAGGTCGCGCCGCTGGCGGTATTGATCAACGCGTTCAGCAGCGGCCAGTCCGACACGGCGTCGGACCCGTCCAGCATCGCCTCGGTCTCGCGGTTGGGGCTGGCGACCGAGCCGCTGTCCAGATGATCCCGTCCGATGACGACCGGAGCGCTCAGTTCTCCCTTCGCGACCATCTCGTTGAAGGCCAGACCCGCGCGGTGCCGGTCGCCCAGCCCGATCCAGCAGATCCGCGCGGGCAGGCCCTGAAACGCGATCCGGTCACGGGCCATGTCCAGCCAGCGATGAAGATGCTCGTTCTCGGGGAACAACTCCTTCATCTTGGCGTCGGTCTTGTAGATATCTTCGGGGTCGCCCGACAGCGCGCACCAGCGGAACGGGCCGATGCCACGGCAGAACAGCGGGCGGATATAGGCCGGGACGAAACCGGGAAAGGCAAAGGCGTTCTCAAGCCCCTCGTCCTGCGCCACCTGCCGTATGTTGTTGCCATAGTCCAGCGTCGGCACGCCCACGTTCCAGAAATCGACCATCGCCGCGACATGCTGCTTCATCGAGGCGCGTGCGGCCTTTTCCACTGCTTTAGGGTCTGTTTCCCGCTTTTCGCGCCATTGCGCCAAGGTCCAGCCCAAGGGCAGATACCCGTTGATCGGATCATGGGCGCTGGTCTGGTCGGTTACGATGTCGGGGCGCATCCCACCGGCGGCCATGCGGCGGTAGATCTCGGGAAAGATCTCGGCCGCATTGCCCAGCAGACCCACGGACTTCGCCTCGCCCGCCTTGGTCCAGCGGTCGATCATGGCGAGCGCCTCGTCCAGCGTTTCGGCTTTTTCATCCAGGTATTTGGTGCGCAGGCGAAAATCGATGCTGTCAGGATTGCATTCCACCGCCAGACAGCAGGCCCCGGCGAAGACTGCCGCCAGGGGCTGAGCTCCGCCCATGCCGCCCAGCCCACCGGTCAGGATCCATCGCCCGGTCAGGTCACCACCATAGTGCTGGCGCCCGGCCTCGGCGAAGGTTTCATAGGTGCCCTGAACGATGCCCTGCGTGCCGATGTAGATCCACGACCCGGCCGTCATCTGGCCGTACATCATCAGGCCCTTCCGATCCAATTCGTTGAAATGATCCCAGGTCGCCCAATGCGGCACGAGGTTGGAATTGGCGATCAGCACCCGCGGCGCGTCCTTGTGAGTGCGGATGATCGCCACCGGCTTTCCGGACTGCACGATCAGGGTCTCGTCGGACTCGAGATCCTTCAAACTGGCCACAATAGTGTCGAAATCCTTCCAGGTTCGAGCCGCACGGCCGATGCCGCCATAGACCACCAATTCGTGCGGGTTTTCGGCAACGTCGGGGTGGAGGTTGTTCATCAGCATCCGCAACGGGGCCTCGGTCAGCCAGCTTTTGGCATTCAGGTCCGGCCCGGTCGGTGGAAAGACGTCACGGGTGTTCTTGCGCGGGTCACTCATTTCGGGGCTCCTTTTTCGGCCAGTGCGCCCGACAAGGCCAAGGCAAGCAGGCGGTCAAGCATCTCTTGCAGGTGCGGGCGCAGGCGTTCAGCCCGGTCCGCGCGCCAGGTCCAGGGCGGGGTCTCGTCCATATAGGCGCGTTGGGCGATCTCCATCTGGATCGCATGTATACCCTTGTCTGAGCGGCCATAGTGCCGGGTGGTCCAGCCGCCCTTGAATCGGCCGTTCAGCACCGCGGTACAGCCCGACGCATGGGCCACGGCATCCACCGCATGCGCGACCTCGGGTGCGCAGGTGGTGCCGTCATTGGTGCCCGTGTTGAACACCGGCAACTCTCCGTCGAACAGGAAGGGGATCAGGGACCGGATCGAGTGGCAGTCGAACAGGATCGCCACGCCATGCCTGGCCCGCACCCGCTCCAATTCTTCCTGCAACGCGGCGTGGTAGGGGGCGTGGAACTTCTCGCGCCTCTCCTCGATTTCATCTTCCGACGGCTCCTGCCCTTCCAGCCATATGGGTTGCCCGTCGAAATCGGTCAGCGGCACCAGGGTCGTCGTGTTCTGCCCCGGATAGAGCGACACGTCCGCCGGATCGCGATTGGCGTCGATCACATAGCGGTGCACGCGGGACTGAACCACCGTCGCATCGCCCAATAGCCGCTTATAGAGCCTATTTATGTGCCAATCCGTATCGGCCAACGCCCGGCCAGTCTGGTTCAGGCGCGCATGGATCTCCTCGGGCACGACGGTTCCGCCATGCGGTTGGCCCAGCACGATCGGGCCCTGCCCCCGCTGCACCTCGACCATGGTCATGCCGTCACCTCCGGCAGCGGTACGCCCAGCGCCTCGAGTATCGCGCCGCTGGCCACAAGATCCTTGGCCTGCTCCAGTTCCGGGGCCAGGTACCGGTCCTCCGCCAAAGGCGGGATATCGGCGCGCAGCCGCGCAATCACCCGCTGCAAGGGCGCGCTGGTGACCAGCGGGGCGCGAAACTCGACGCCCTGGGCGGCGCAGAGCAGTTCGATCCCCAGAATATGGTTCAGGTTTTTCACCATGCGCGTCAGACGCCGCGCCCCATGGGCGGCCATCGAGACGTGATCTTCCTGGTTGGCCGAGGTGGGCGTGCTGTCGGTGACGCACGGATTGGCCAGATGCTTGTTTTCGCTCATCAGCGCGGCGGTCGTGACCTCGGCGATCATGAAGCCGGAATTCAAGCCCGGGTCGGGGGTCAGGAATGGCGGCAGATCGAAGCTGAGCGTCGGATCCACCATCAGCGCGATCCGGCGTTGCGCGATGGCCCCGATCTCGGACAGGGCCAGCGCGATCATGTCGGCGGCAAATCCCACCGGTTCGGCGTGAAAATTGCCGCCCGAAACGATCATGTCGGGATCGGACAGCACCAGCGGGTTGTCAGTGGCCGCGTTGGCCTCGGTCTGCAGGGTGGCGGCAGCCTGCCGGATCACGTCCATCGCGGCACCGGTGACCTGCGGCTGGCAGCGAATGCAATACGGATCCTGCACGCGGCTGTCGCCCTCGCGATGGCTTTCGCGTATTTCCGACCCCTGCAACACGGCCCGCATGGCGCTGGCGGCCTCGATCTGGCCGCGATGACCGCGCAGGGCATGGATCTCGGGTTGCAGCGGCGCGGTGGAGCCCATGATGGCATCGGTCGATACGGCCGAAACGACGAGCGCGTTCTGCGCCGCGCGCCAGCCCTCGAACAGGCCCGCCAAGGCGTAGGCCGTCGAAAACTGGGTGCCGTTGATGAAGGCCAGCCCCTCTTTCGGCCCCAGTTGAACAGGCTCTAATCCGGCCTTTTTCAAGGCTTGTGCGCCCGGCATGACCGTACCGTTCAGCTCGGCTTCGCCTTCGCCGATGATCACCGCCGTCATGTGGGCCAGCGGCGCCAGATCACCCGAGGCCCCCACCGAGCCCTGCGCCGGGATCACCGGTGTCACGCCACGGGCCAGCATCTGCTGCAGCAGGTCCACCAGCGCCCACCGCACCCCAGATGCGCCGCGCCCGAAAGACAACAGCTTGAGCGCCATCATCAGGCGCGCCAACCGCCGCGGCACCGCCGGACCGACCCCGCAGCAATGGCTGAGGATCAGGTTGCGCTGCAGCGCCGAGGTGTCCTTGGCCGCGATCTTGAGGCTGGCCAGCTTGCCGAAACCGGTATTCACGCCATAGACGGGCTGGTCCCCGGCGGCGGCCTCGGCGATGCGGGCGGCGGCGGCCTCGACAGCCGGGCGGCAGCTATGATCCAAAACCACCGGCGTTTCGTTCCAGTAGATATCCGCCAGTTGGGCCAGCGAGACCTGCCCCGGAACCAAGGTCAGAGCGCTCATGCCTCCCCTCCGAAAATACGTGCTTGCAGCGGGTTGAACCCGATCCGATAGGCCAGCTCGGCCGGGTGGGAGACGTCCCACACGGCCAGATCCGCCCGCTGCCCCGGCGCTATCGTGCCGGCATCACTCAGCCCAAGCGCGCGGGCGGCATTGCGGGTGACCCCAGCCAACGCCTCGGCCGGGGTCATGCCAAACAGGGTGCAGCCCATGTTCATCGTCAGCAGCAGCGACGTCAGCGGCGAGGACCCCGGGTTGCAATCGGTGGCCAGGGCCATCGGCACCCCGGCCTTGCGGAACAGGTCGATCGGCGGAGCCTGCGTTTCCCGCAACGTGTAGAATGCCCCGGGCAGCAGAACCGCAGTCGTTCCAGCCTCGGCCATGGCCGCCACTCCGGCGGCATCCACATATTCGACATGATCGGCTGACAGGGCGCCGTAGGACGCAGCCAGCCGGGCCCCGCCCAGGTTCGACAATTGCTCGGCATGCAGTTTGACCGGCAGCCCCAAATCACGCGCTGCGTCGAACACCCGCGCGATCTGAGTCGTATCGAACGCGATTCCCTCGCAGAACCCGTCGACCGCGTCGACCAGCCCCTCGGCATGGGCCGCACGCAGGGTCGGGATGCAGACCGTATCGATATAGGCATCCGCGCGCCCGGTGAATTCGGGTGGGATCGCATGCGCGCCCAGAAAGCTGGTCCGAACCCGCACCGGGCGCTGCTTTGCAATTTCCCGGGCCGCGCGCAACATGCGCAGCTCGGTGTCCTGATCCAGTCCGTAACCGGACTTGATTTCAATGCAGGTCACACCCTCGGCCAACAGCGCGTCTATGCGAGGCAGCGCCTCTTGGATCAGGTCCTGCATACTGGCGGCGCGTGTGGCGGTGACCGTCGACAGAATGCCCCCGCCGGCGCGCGCGATCTCCTCGTAGGTTGCCCCGTTCAAACGCATTTCGAACTCAACCGCCCGGTTGCCCCCGAAAATCGCATGCGTGTGCGGATCGATCAGGCCCGGAGTGATCAACCGATCTGCAAAATCGACGATCGGCCAGTCGGCGTGATCCGGCGGCAGATCTCGGCGCGGCCCGACCCATTGGATCCGGCCCGACGAAACAGCAATCGCCGCGTCTGCGACCAAGCCATAGGACGCAACCCCATCCGCCATGGTTGCGATCCGCCGACAACAAATCACCGAATTTCTGGTCATCGCGATTCTTTTGGACTCCCCTCGGGTTTCAATTTTTCGTATACGTGTAAAAAATTAAAGTCTACACAAAAAAGAAACGCCGATGCAGATCCACGCCAAAACCGCTTTGTTAGACTCTAACTGGGTTTCGGACCTGAGGGTCGAAACTGCGAATGGTGTCATCACGGGATTGGAGACCGGCGCGCGTCCACAGTCGGCCGACACCTGCGTAGATGTCCTGCAACCAGCCTTGTCGAACCTGCACAGCCACGCGTTTCAGCGCGCCATGGCCGGTATGACCGAGTTTCGCGCAGCCGGGCGGGAAAGCTTCTGGTCCTGGCGAAATCTGATGTACCGCTTTCTGGACAGGTTGACGCCCGAGCAGTTGGAGGCCATCGCCGCGCTGGTGTTCCTTGAGATGCAGGAGGCCGGATATGCCGCAGTCGGGGAATTCCACTATGTGCATCACCAGCCCGGCGGCGCGCCCTACGACCAGCTTTCCGAGCTGAGCCAGCGTATCTTCGCAGCAGCTTTGCGGACGGGAATCGGTCTGACCCATTTGCCGGTTCTCTATTCCTACGGCGGCGTCCGCCAAGAGCCCCTGACTGGCGGCCAGCTGCGGTTCGGCAATGACGTGGACCGGTTCATGGACTTGTATCACGAGTGCCGGTCGGCTGCCGCAGATCTTGCCGCGGACACAGTGGTCGGCATCGCGCCGCACTCGTTGCGCGCCACCTCTCCCACAGACTTGGCCCTGCTGCTGGCGCAGGTTCCGGAGGGTCCGGTTCACATCCATATCGCCGAACAGGTGAAAGAGGTCGAGGACGTGCAATCCGCTTTGGGCCAACGCCCGGTCGCCTGGCTTCTGGACAATGCCCAGGTCGACTCACGCTGGTGTCTGATCCATGCCACCCAGATGAACGACGCCGAAACACGCGCTCTGGCGCGTTCGGAGGCCGTGGCCGGCCTGTGTCCGATCACAGAAGCCAACCTGGGCGACGGGATCTTCAACGGAGTGCCCTACCTTGACGCTGGAGGACGGTTCGGTGTCGGGTCAGACTCCAACGTGCGGATTTCTCTGCCAGAGGAGTTGCGCAGTCTGGAATATTCTCAGCGCCTTCGCGACCGATCCCGCGCGGTTCTGGCGGCAACCAACGGTTCCGTGGGGCATGCCTTGTACACCGGCGCGGCACAAGGCGGGGCGCAGGCTCTGGGCCGCAACGCCGGAGAGATCGCGGTGGGCAAACTGGCCGACCTGGTGGCGCTCGACCGGTCGCACCCAACGCTTTGCGCGCTGGCGGATCATCAACTTCTGGACGGCTTGTGCTTTGCCGCACCCGATGGTCTGGTAACGGATCTGTGGTCGGCGGGCCGTCATATGGTGCGGGATGGCAGGCATATTGCGCGCGAGACGATAATCAGAGACTACAAAGCCGCGATTGCAGACCTGTTGACCGACGTCTGACCCGAAAAAGAACTGAGTTGAGATCAAGATGACCCAGACCGCTGACACGACCGGCTACAAGGAAATCAAGCAGACTGTGCTTGACCGCATCCGCTCGGGCCAGTGGCTGCCGGACATGTTGCTGCCCAACGAGCAGGACCTTGCGGTCGAATTTTCCTGCACGCGTACCACCGTCAATCGGGCATTGCGCGAACTGGCCGAGGAAGGATTTCTGGAACGTCGCCGCAAGGCCGGTACCCGGGTGCTGAGCGCGCCGCAGAGACAGGCCCGGTTCACCATCCCGTTGGTCCGGGAAGAGGTCGAGGCTCTGGGCGGCACCTACCGCTATGCACTTGTTTCAGCCCAAGCCGAACAGGCGCCCGACTGGCTGGCCGCGCGGCTGGCGCTGGGATCGGATCGGCGGGTGATGCATGTTCGGTGCATGCATTTTTCGGACAACACCCCGTTTCAGTTCGAGGATCGCTGGATCGTTACGGCCAGCGTTCCGGCTGTCGAACAGGCTGATTTCTCGACGCTGGGACCCAATGAATGGCTGATTCAGACGGTCCCCTTCACCAATGTCGAGCTGTCTTTTCTGGCAAGCCGCGCCGATGCCGAACTGGCCGGATTTCTGGACGTAACGGTTGGCGACCCGGTCTTTACCGCGGAACGTATCACCTGGTTGCAAGGCAGCCCAGTTACCTTCGCCAAGATGTATTTCGCGGCCGGTTACCGGATGACCACCCGGTTCTGAGGCTGTCCGGGCCTTTACCGCGGCCCGATTCCGGTACAGGTTCGCCTTGACCGAGCAACGGCAACACGGAGAACGGGATGAGCAACCCGCTATACGATCGACTTTTCGGCATTCACGCGGGTAAGACAACGCCGTTCCTGCATCTGCCGGACGGACGCGTTCTCTCGCATGCCGATTTCCTGGACATGGCGGCCCGGATCGCCAACGCTTTGACGGCCTGCGGACTGGAACCGGATGACCGCGTTGCGGTGCAGGTCGCGAAATCGCCCGAGGCGCTGGCGCTTTATGCAGCCTGCGTTCAGGCCGGGCTGATATTTCTGCCGCTGAACACCGCCTACACGACAGACGAGCTGCGGTATTTCATCGAAAACAGCGGTGCTCGGATGGTTGTCGCGGATGCCAATTCACAAGCCGATATCGAGCCGATTGCCCAAGCGCAGAATGCAATGCTCGAAACCCTGAACGCGGACGGTTCCGGCAGCCTGATGCGGCGCGCACTTGGGATGTTGCCAGCCTTCGAACCCGCGCATAGGACCGAGGATGACCTCGCAGCTTTCCTTTACACATCGGGCACCACCGGGCGGTCCAAGGGTGCCATGCTGACGCAGGCGAACCTGCTGTCGAATGCCGAAACGCTGGTGCAGGAGTGGCGCTTCACCGCGGACGACGTGTTGCTGCACGCGCTGCCGATCTTTCACACCCACGGCCTGTTCGTGGCCACCAATGTCATGCTGTCGGCCGGTGGATCGATGATCTTTCTACCGGGCTTCGATCTGGACGACATCCTGCGCCTGATGCCCAAGGCCACCTCGATGATGGGGGTGCCGACCTTCTACACCCGGCTTCTGGACGACGACCGGTTCACCGGAGATCTGACCCGGCACATGCGGCTGTTCATTTCCGGCTCGGCGCCGCTGCTGGCCGAAACCCACACGCGGTTCGAGCAACGCACCAGTCACCGTATCCTTGAACGCTATGGCATGACCGAGACCAACATGAACACCTCGAACCCCTATGACGGCGAACGTCGGGCCGGAACCGTGGGCTTTTCGCTGCCGGGGGTCGAGTTGAAGATCACCGACCCCGAAACGGGCGATCAGCTGCCGCAGGGCGAGATCGGCATGATCGAGGTGCGCGGCCCGAACGTGTTCAAGGGTTATTGGCAGATGCCCGAGAAAACCGCCGCCGAACTGCGCGAGGACGGGTTCTTCATCACCGGTGATCTGGGCCGCATCGACGCGGACGGCTATGTGCATATCGTTGGGCGCGGCAAAGACCTGATCATCTCGGGCGGCTACAACATCTATCCCAAGGAAGTCGAGCTGGTTCTGGATGACCAGCCCGGCGTGCTGGAAAGCGCGGTGATCGGCGTGCCGCACCCGGATTTCGGGGAAACCGTGCTGGGCATCCTGGTGCCCGAGGCCGGCGCGGCACCGGATCTGGATGCGATCATGGAGGCGGTGAGCCAAAGCCTTGCCCGTTTCAAACATCCCCGCAGGCTGATCCTGCTGGACGAACTGCCGCGCAATACGATGGGCAAGGTGCAGAAAAACGCCCTCCGCGAGGCCTACAAGAACATGTTCGCGGGCGGCTGATCAGGGACGCAACAGCACGCGTCCGGCTTCGGTCAGCAACCAGCAGTCGCGCCCCTCGAACACGGCGACCCCGGTTTGGCGGCCATAGCCCGCGCCGCTGTCCAGGTTGATGCGGTTCCAGTAATGGGTGGGGCGGTCCACCACCGTGTGGCCATGCACGATCAGCTTGGGATGCGGGGTTTCGCAGGCGTGAAAGCTCTGACGGATCCAGACCAGATCGTCCTCGGCCTGCGCGCCCAGCGGCACGCCCGGCCGGATGCCGGCATGGACAAAGGCAATCTCGGGGGTCTGATGCATCCGTACGAGGTCGCGCAGAAAAGCCTTGTGCGCGACCGGCACCGCAGCAAGGGCCGCCCGATGCACATCCTGCAGCCGGGTACGGTCTTCGAATTCGACACCATAGCTGCGAAGGGTTTCGGTTCCGCCCAGCCGCGCATGCAGCCAGTGGTAGCCGACCAGAAGATGCGGATCATGGCGCGGCTCATCCTGCAGGAACCACGCGAACATGCGGTCATGGTTGCCCAGCAGCGTGACCCAGTTCCGCCCGGCGTCGCGCCCGGCAATCAGCCGGTCCAGCACGCCCTTGCTGTCCGGGCCGCGATCGACGTAGTCGCCCAGAAACACGATCCGCGCATCGCGCCCGCCATCCTGCTCGATCAGCGACAGGGCGCGGTCGAACTCGGCCGTCTGGCCGTGTAGATCACCGATGGCGTAGATGGGCGCGGTCATGTCCATGTCTCCGTTCCGGCCCGGGTTGGATTTGCGGGCCTTTGCAACGACAACGCCTGCACCGGGCGGGTGCAGGCGTCAATCGCTTTCATCCGGGTCTTGCCGGATCAGACCACGTCGAACTCCAGCGGCTTGATCTGGGTGAACAGCCCGGTTTCAGCCAGCTTTGCGCGGGCTTCGGCCGGAACCGGCTCGTCAACATACAGCAGCGCGATCGCCTCGCCACCCGCCTGGGCGCGGCCCAGGGTAAAGTTGGCGATGTTCACGCCATGCTCGCCCATGGTCTTACCCAAGGTGCCGATGATGCCCGGCACGTCCTCGTTGGTGGTGTACAGCATATGCGCGCCGACCTCGGCATCGATGTTGATGCCCTTGATCTGGATGAAGCGCGGCTTGCCGTCGCTGAACACGGTGCCCCCGATCGAGCGTTCGCGCTTGTCGGTCACCACGGTCACCTTGATATAGCCCTCGAAGGCGCCCGATTTGTCCTGGTTGGTGGTCGAGATCTTGACGCCGCGCTCTTTGGCCACGACCGGAGCCGAGACCATGTTCACCTCGGGGTTCGAGCGTTTCATGATCCCCGCCACCACCGCGCAGTTCAGCGCGGCCAGGTTCATCTGCGCCGCCACGCCGTCATACAGGATGTTGATCGCCTTGATCGGCTCGTCGGTCATCTGGCCGATGAAGCTGCCCAGATGTCCAGCCAGCTTGATCCAAGGCCCCATGACCTTGGCCTCTTCGGCGGTGACGCTGGGCATGTTCAGCGCATTCTCGACCGCCCCGGTCAGCAGATAGTTCGAGATCTGCTCGGCCACCTGCAGCGCCACGTTTTCCTGCGCTTCGGTGGTCGCGGCGCCCAGATGCGGGGTGCAGACCACGTTGGGCAGGCCGAACAGCGGGTTTTCCTTGGCCGGTTCCTCGCTGAACACGTCGAACCCCGCGCCGGCGACATGGCCGGATTTGATCAGTTCGGCCAGCGCCTCTTCATCGACCAGACCGCCGCGGGCGCAGTTGATGATGCGCACGCCCTTCTTGGTCTTGGCCAGGTTCTCGCGGCTGAGGATGTTGCGGGTCTGGTCGGTCAGCGGCACGTGCAGGGTTATGAAATCGGCCCGCGTCAGCAGCTCGTCCAGCTCGACCTTTTCCACGCCCATCTTGTCGGCCTTCTCCTGGCCCAGATAGGGGTCATAGGCGATGACCTTCATCTTGAGGCCATGCGCCCGGTCGCAGACGATGCCACCGATATTGCCGGCACCGATCACGCCCAGCGTCTTGTTGGTCAGTTCGACCCCCATGAATTTGGACTTTTCCCACTTGCCCGCATGGGTGCTGGCATTGGCCTCGGGGATCTGACGCGCCACGGCGAACATCATCGCGATGGCGTGCTCGGCGGTGGTGATCATGTTACCGAAGGGCGTGTTCATCACGATCACGCCTTTTTTCGAGGCCGCGTCCTTGTCGATATTGTCGGTGCCGATGCCGGCGCGGCCGATCACCTTCAGCTTGTCGGCCTTCTCCAAGATCTTCTCGGTGACCTTGGTGGCCGAGCGGATGGCCAGGCCGTCATAGTTGCCGATGATCTCGGCCAGCTTTTCCTTGTCCTTGCCCACGTCGGGCAAGAAATCCACGTCGATGCCGCGGTCGCGGAAGATCTGAACCGCGGTTTCGCTGAGCTTGTCGGATACGAGTACTTTGGGGGCCATGTGCGTGGTCCTTGAATGCGATGATGACTCCGGGCCGTACGCGGCCTGGATCTTGTCGGGGAAAGGGATCAGGCGGCTTCGGCCTGTGCGGCGATCTCGGCCTCGAACGCCCATTTCAGCCAGGGCAGCATCGCCTGGATGTCGGACGTCTCGACCGTGCCGCCGCACCAGATGCGCAGCCCGGCCGGCGCATCGCGGTACGCGCCGATGTCCAGCGCCACGTTCTCGGCCTCCAGCCGCTTGGCGACCGCCTTGGCAAAGCTTGCGCCGTCGCGAACACGCGGATCGGTGAATTTCAGGCAGACGCTGGTGTTCGACCGCGTGGCCGGGTCCTCGGCCAGGTTGTCGATCCAGTCGTTCTGGTCGCAAAACTCAAAAATCGCCTGAGCGTTGGCATCGGCGCGGGCGATCAGGCCCTGCAGCCCGCCGACCGAGCGCGCCCAGTCCAGCGCGAACAGGTAATCCTCGACCGCCAGCATCGACGGCGTGTTGATGGTTGCGCCCTGAAAGATGCCCTCGATCAGCTTGCCGCCCTTGGTCAGGCGGAAGATCTTCGGCAGCGGCCATGCGGGGGTATAGCTTTCAAGCCGCTCGACCGCGCGGGGGCTGAGGATCAGCATGCCATGCGCGGCCTCGCCACCCAGAACCTTCTGCCAGCTGAAGGTGGTGACATCCAGCTTGTCCCAGGGCAGGTCCATAGCGAAAGCGGCGCTGGTGGCGTCGCAGATGGTCAGGCCGGCGCGGTCATCGGCGATCCAGTCGCCATTTGGAACCCGTACACCCGAAGTGGTCCCGTTCCAGGTAAAGACCACGTCATTGTTGAAATCGATGGACGCCAGATCGACGATCTGCCCGTAATCGGCGGTTTTCACCTCGGCGTCGATCTTCAGCTGTTTGACCACGTCGGTGACCCAACCCGCGCCAAAGCTTTCCCAGGCCAACATCTCGACCTTGCGTTCGCCCAGCAGCGACCACAGCGCCATTTCCACCGCGCCGGTATCCGAGGCCGGAACGATGCCGATGCGATAGTCAGCCGGAATGCCCAGCAGCTCGCGCGTGCCTTCGATGGCGGCCTTCAGCTTGTCCTTGCCGACGGCTGCGCGGTGCGACCGGCCCAGCGCGGCACCGGCCAGCTTGTTCAGCTCGAATGTGGGGGGTTTGGCGCAGGGGCCAGAGGAAAAACGCGGATTGGCCGGCCGCGTTGCCGGTCGTTCGATGGTCATTGGTGTTACCCTTCCAGATATACGCCCCTCGTTGGGGAGGGGTGTCCCGCGGCCAGACCTAGGGGGCCGCAGATGGGCGGGCAAGCGGAAAAGACACTTTGAATATCAAAAACGACACAGGCGGTGACGCCAAATCGGAACACAGGTTTCCGATCGGCGCATTTTGCACCCGCAGAAAGACCTCAGCGATCCAGCCGGACGGTTTCACCCGTGGCCAGCGATTGCTGCGCCGCCAGCCCCATGCGCACCGCCCACATGCCGTCGGTCAGGCTGACCTCCGGGGCGTCGCGCTCGCCGCGCACCAGCGCCAGAAAGCCCTGATGCTGATAGAAGGTCGAGCCGTTGTGGTCACCCGCCGCCAGCAGGCGCGGATCGACGGGGATGTCGCGGGCGATAGGGCCCTTGGGGTCGCGCGGGCTGACGATCAGCTGCGGCACCGGCGGCTCGCCCAGATATTCGGGCCAGAACCGGCCCGGCCCGGGGACCAGCGCCTCGATCTTGGCCTTGGGGCCGACGACCGAGATTTCCTCCTGATACCGCGCGCCCTCGGCGAACATGCACAGTTCCAGCATCGCCCGCGCGCCCGAGGCGAAATCGATGTTGACATAGCCGTGGTCGAGGATGTCGGGCGTTTCGCCGTCATAGGTTTCGTCCAGATGGTTCACGGCCTGCCCGCCGCTGGCGCTGATGCGCACCGGGTCGGATTGCAGGATGAGGCGCATCAGGTCGAAGAAATGACAGCATTTCTCGACGAACGTGCCGCCGGTGTTGCGGTTGAACCGGTTCCAGTTGCCGACCTTTTCCAAGAATGGAAAGCGGTGTTCGCGGATGCTCAGCATCTTGACCCCGCCGCTGGTGTCCTGCGCCTCGGCGATCAGGGCGGCGATGGGCGGCATGTAGCGATATTCCATCGCCACCCAGATCGGACAGGGATAGCTGCGCTCGATCTCGGCCAGACGGGCCGCATCGTCGGGGTTGGTGAACAGCGGCTTTTCCACCAACAGGGGCAAGGGACGCGTTTCGGCGATCTGGGCGATCTGATCCACATGCAGATGGTTGGGGCTGGCTATGACCAGGCAGTCCAGCGCCTCGACCGCCAGCAGGTCCTGCAGCGACGGCACCATCCTGGCCCCCGGCGCAATCGCCTGCGCGGCGCGCGCCATCTCGGGGTCGGGTTCGAAAATGGCGGCCACTTGCGTGCCCTCCAGCAAGGCGATGTTGTGCAGGTGTTCCTGCCCCATCATGCCACATCCGATCAGCCCGTAATTGATGGTCCGGGTCATGCGCGTTTCCTCGTCATTTCAGTCGTTGGACGTAAGTTGCCCGGTCCGGGTCGAACCAGGTTTTCGAAAACTCGACGGGTTCAGGCCGTTCCGACCAACTGAACCGCTCGATGTAACCGACGGTCTCGCCCGCCGGCCGGGTGAAGTTCGCGGGGGTCCAATCGGGCAGCCGACCGACCGAAACCCGATCCTCGGCGCGGGTGATCCAGAACCCAAGTTGCTGCTGGTAATAGCGATAGAGCGAGTCCGACAGCAGCCGCCGGTCGATCAGACCGGCTGATTCGTCCAGCCAGATTTCCTCGACCGCGATGATTGTGTCATTCAGATAGCGTATCCGCCGCACGCGCGACCCGCACCGAGCGGTGCCGAAATCGGGCAGGTCGGCGGGCTTGTCCAGGTGATCGACCGACAGGATGTCGGCGCGCGGCAGGCCGCCGCCCTCGGGCAGTTCCAGCCGGAACATGGCATAGACGCTGTTCTGGGTTCCGGTCTCGCGCACATAGTTGCCCGAGCCCTGGATCCGCTCGAGCATCCCCTTTTTTTCCAGCTCGGCGAGCGATTTTCGCAGCGTCCCGACCGAGACGTTCAACTGCGCCGCCATGTCCCGTTCGGGCGGCAGACGCTCGCCATCGATCAGCCGGCCGGCGGCGATATCGCGGATCAGCAGCTCGGCGATCTGCACATAGATCGGCAGGGCGTTGGAGTTTCTGTTGGATGGGGGCACGCGGGCGCTTCACTTGGTCGCAGAAAAAATTGATACACTATTGATCTACATCAATGTGGTTGCTACGCAAGAGAAAAGTTGAGCCCGGCAGGAGAGAGAATCAGATGACGATCGTCCCCATCACATCCCCCGATCTGGATGCGGCCGAGGTTTCGTGGTTCGCGGCGCTGTGCTCGGACGATTATCAGTTTCTCGGCGTGCCCGACGGCGATCTGCGCTCCAGCTGGGAACATTGCTCGGGCATCGTGAAAGAGGCCGAGGCGCAGGGCTTCCGCAACATCCTGTGCCCGTCCTCGTATCAGGTGGGGCAGGACACGCTGAGCTTTGTCGCCGGCTGCGCCCCGATCACCGAAAAGATCAACCTGCTGGCCGCCGTGCGCTGCGGCGAGATGCAGCCGATCATGCTGGCGCGCACCATCGCGACGCTGGACCACATGCTGAAGGGTCGGCTGACGGTCAACATCATCTCGTCGGATTTTCCGGGGGAAAAGGCCGAAAGCAGCTATCGATACCAGCGCTCGCGTGAGGTGGTCGAGATTCTGAAACAGGCCTGGACGCAGGATGAGATCAATTACCAGGGTCAGGTCTACAATTTCTCGGGTCTGACGACCGATCCGGCCAAACCCTATCAAACCGGCGGGCCGCTGCTGTATTTCGGGGGCTATTCGCCCGATGCGCTGAAGCTGTGCGGCCAGCATTGCGACGTCTATCTGATGTGGCCCGAAACCAAGGACCAGCTGGCCGAGCGGATGAAAGCCGTGCACGCGGTGGCCGACGAGTACGGCCGCACGCTGGACTATGGTCTGCGGGTGCACATGATCGTGCGCGACACCGAGGCCGAGGCCAAGGAATATGCCGACTACATCGTGTCGAAACTGGATGACGAATACGGCCGCGCGATCCGCGAACGGGCGCTGGACGCCACCTCGCTCGGTGTTTCGCATCAGGCCAGGAACCGCGAGCTGGCCGACAAATACGGCTATGTCGAACCGGGCCTGTGGACAGGCGTCGGCCGGGCGCGGTCAGGCTGCGGCGCGGCGCTGGTGGGCTCGACCGACCAAGTGCTGTCGAAGATCGAAGAGTATCAGAAGATGGGCATCCGCGCCTTCATCTTCTCGGGCTATCCGCACATGGACGAGGCCCGCCATTTCGGCACCCGTGTGATGCCGCATCTGAAAACCTGTTCCCTTCCCGAAGCCTATGGAAGGGTCCCTGCTGACACCCCGGCGACGCCGCTGGGCAACGGAGTTCGTCGTTGATGCAACGTATCAAGCTTTCTGACACCCTGGAATTGAGCCGCCTTGTCTATGGCATGTGGCGGCTGGGCGATGACAGCGACACCTCGGCCGCGCATGTGGCGGCCAAAATCCATGCCTGTCTGGATCAGGGCATCACCAGCTTCGATCAGGCCGACATCTATGGCGACTATGGCGCCGAGGCGGTTCTAGGCAACGCCCTGCGCGCCAATCCGGGCCTGCGAGACCGGATGGAGATCGTCACCAAATGCGACATCGTCGCCCCCTGCGGGCGCTATGCGGATGCCAAGGTGAAATACTATGACACCTCGCGCGCGCACATCCTGAAATCTGTGGACACCGCGCTGCGGGAAATGGCGATCGACCATATCGACCTGCTGCTGATCCACCGCCCCGATCCGTTCATGGACCACCATGAAACCGGCGCCGTGCTGGACGAGGTGGTGGCGAGCGGCAAGGTCCGCGCGGTGGGCGTGTCGAATTTCCGCCCCTGGGACTGGCAGCTGCTGCAATCGGCCATGAAGACCCCGCTGGTGACCAACCAGATCGAGATTTCTCTGGGCGCGATCGCCCCGTTCACCAATGGCGATCTGGCCTTTCACCAGCAGCACGGACACCCGGTGATGGCGTGGTCGCCGCTGGGCGGCGGGGCGCTGATGGCGGGCAATCCTCCGGTGGGCGGCGTCGCGGACGAGATCGGCGCGCAGTTCGGCGTCGACCGGGCCGCGGTGGCCGTGGCCTTCCTGCTGGCCCATCCGGCCGGCATCCTGCCGGTTCTGGGCACCAACAGCCTGGACCGCATCAAGCGCATTTCGGACGCCCTGAAAGTCAATCTGGATCGTGAAGCCTGGTTCCGCCTCTACGAGGCGGCGCTGGGGCATGAGGTACCATGATGAACGCATTCTCGAACGACATGGCGCGCACCTTCATTCCGCACAAGGACGACACCCGCACCCTGCGGGACGCTTTCGGCCGGTTCGCCACCGGCGTTACCGTGGTGACCTGCGACAGCCCCGACGGGCCGGTCTGCATCACGGCCAACAGCTTTTCCTCGCTGTCGCTGGACCCGGCCTTGGTGATGTGGGCCGGCGACCGAAACTCGCGCCGGTTTCCCTATTTTCACAAGGCGCGTCATTTCAGTGTTCATGTTCTGTCGGCCGACCAGGCCGAGCTGTGCTTTGGCTGCTCGAAAGACGCCTTTGCCCTGCGCGACATCGACCACGACCGCTGCGAAAACGGAACGCCGCTGCTGCGCGGATGCCTGGCGCGGTTCGAATGTGAACAACATGCGTATCACGATGCGGGCGATCACGTTATCGTGGTGGGCAAGGTCTTGCGGGCCAGCATGGCAGACGGAGACGCGCTGACCTTTTACGCCGGCAAGCTCGGCCAATTCGCGCACCAATAAGCGCGGGACACGGTCGCGGGCCAAACCCGCGGCCTGAACAGGGAGGATCCGCATGGGCGGATTGACATCGGCGCTTGCGCCGATTGCATTCGTGAACGAAACCGCGCTGCGTCTGGGCCGCGCGGTTGGTGTCGTTGCGATCGCCTTCATGGTGATCGCGATCCTGATCCAGGTGTTCTTCCGCTACGTTCTGGGCAACGCCCTGCCCTGGCCTGACGAGGCCGCACGGTTCTGCATGTTGTGGATGACCGGCCTGATGGCGCCCACCGCCTTCCGGCGCGGCGGGTTTGTGGCCATCGACATGCTGGTCCGCCTGCTGCCGCGCGTACCCGGCCAGTTGCTGAACCTGTTCCTGCTGCTGCTCAGCCTGACGGTTCTGGTGGTCGCCGTGCGCATCGGCTGGTCCGAGGTCACGGGCTTTGGCGGGCGTTTCGCCACCGCCGCGCTGTATTTGCCCACGTCGCTGGGCTTTGACGAATGGTACCGGATCCCGCGCAGCTGGATGATGGCCTCCCTGCTGGTGGGCGTGATCTTGCTGCTGTCGGTCAACATCGAGCTGATCCTGCGCTCGATCATCACCCTGCTGGGCGGCAAGGACCTGCTGCCCGAGATCCCCGAAGCCGCCGTGGGGGCCGAATAGATGCTGGTCTGGTTCCTCCCCGTATTTCTGGTGTTTCTGCTGATCGGCCTGCCGGTCTTTTTCGCACTGCTGGCCGCGCCCGGCCTGCTGCTGTGGCTGAACGGCCAGTCCAACGACATCACGCTACTGTATCGCAACGTCTACAACGGGATGGACAGCTTTCCGCTGATGGCCATCCCCTTCTTCATGCTGGCCGGAGAGCTGATGAACCGCGGCGGCATCACCATCCGTCTGGTCGAGTTCAGCCAGGCGCTGATGGGGCATCTGCGCGGCGGGCTGGCGCATGTGAACGTGCTCAGCTCGATCCTGTTTGCGGGGCTGTCGGGCTCGGCGGTGGCCGATACCTCGGCGCTCGGCTCGATGCTGATCCCGGCGATGGAGAAGCAGGGCTATACCCGCAAGTTCGCCGCAGCGATCACCGCCGCCAGCTCGGTCATCGGGCCGATCATCCCGCCCTCGGGGATCATGATCATCTATGCCTATGTCATGGGCGAAAGCGTCGCGGCCCTGTTCCTGGCGGGCATCGTGCCGGGTGTCATGGTGGGCATCGGTCTGATGCTGATGATCAAGGTCATGGCCGACCGGTATGATTTCCCGGTGGCCAGCCGCAAATACACCTGGCCCGAGCGCGGTCAGGCCAGCCTCAAAGCCTTTTTCCCGCTGATGACGCCGGTGATCATATTGGGCGGCATTCTGGGCGGCATCTTCACCCCGACCGAGGCCGCAGCCGTTGCCGTCGGTTATGCCTTCATCATCGGGTTTTTCGTGCTGCGCACGCTGACCTTGAAAGAGGTGCCCGAAGTCCTCAGCAATGCGGGCATGACCTCGGCCGTGGTGCTGCTGCTGGTGGGGGCCGCGATGGCGTTCAAGACCGTGGTCAGCCTCAGCCATGCGCCCGAGCAGCTGGCCGCGCTGATCCTCGGACTGTCCGAAAACCCGCTGATTCTGCTGTTCCTGATCAACCTGCTGCTGTTCGTCGTGGGCATGTTCCTGGATGCAGGCCCGGCGATCATCATCCTGGGGCCGATCCTGGGCCCGATCTTCACCAGCCTGGGGGTCGACCCGATCCACTTCGCCATCATCATGAGCGTCAACCTGACCGTTGGCTTGGCCACGCCGCCGATGGGTCTGGTGCTGTTCGTGGCTGCCGCGGTGTCACGAGAACGGGTGGAAACCATCGCCAAGGCGATCCTGCCGTTCCTGGCCGTCGAAATCGCGGTGATCTTCCTGATCACCTATGTCCCCGCAATATCCATGACGATCCCGCGTTTGACGGGATTTGCAAACTAGACTGAGTACCACAGGGAGGAAACGCATGCTCAGAACATTCTTCAAAACCGCAGCACTGGCCACGTCGCTGGTGGCGGCCTCGGCGCTGGCGGCCTCGGCGGCCGACTATACGCTGCGCGCCACCGCCAATTCGAACGAAAACGACGAGGACTATGACGGCCTGGTCGTGTTCAAGAACTTCGTCGAGAACGCCTCGAACGGCGCGATCGAGGTCGAGCTGTTCATCGGCACGCAGCTGTGCTCGAACGGGGCCGAATGCCTGCAGGGCGTGGCCGACGGCACCATCGACATCTACATCTCGACCTCGGGCGGGGCCTCGGGCATCTTCCCTTACGTGCAGGTTCTGGACCTGCCCTATCTGATGGCCGACGACCGCATCGCCGAGCGGGTTCTGTCGGGTGATTTCACCCGCAAGATGCGCGAAATGGCGCTGGAAGATTCGGGCGGCGCGATCCGCCTGATGACCATTGGCAACACCGGCGGTTGGCGCAACTTCGCCAACACCAAGCGCCGCGTGACCCAGCCGTCCGACATGGACGGGCTGAAGATCCGCACCGTTGTCGCAGACCTGCCGCAGGAACTGGTCAAGGCCCTGGGCGCCTCGCCCACTCCGATCCCGTGGCCGGAACTCTTCACCAGTTTCCAGACCGGCGTGGTTGACGGCTCGAAAAACGGCATCACCGACATCATGGGCATGAAATTCCCCGATGCCGGCCTGCAATATGTAACGCTGGACGGGCACGCCTATATGGGCGCGCTTTGGTGGATGAACAACGCCAAGTTCCAGGAAATGCCCGAAGACCTGCGCCGTGTCGTCGTCGATGGGTTCTATGCGCTGCAGCAGGCCACCTTTGCCTCGCCCAAGCGCAAGTCGATCCAGGCCTACGAGGATTTCGTGGCCGGTGGCGGCGACCTGTACGTGCCGACCCCCGAGGAAAAAGAAGCGTTCAAGCAGGCCGCGACCCCGGTCTATGACTGGTTCCAGCAGAACGTCGCGCGCGGGGACGAGATCTATGGCGCTCTGACCGCGGCCGTGGCCGAGGCCGAAGCCGAGATCAACGCGGAACGCGCCGCCGACCTGAACTGATACGGTTCGGGCCGGGGTGTCGCGTCATCCCGGCCCGCCTTTACCGAAAGGGGTACATCCACCCCTTGTAGTCATTGACCAACACATGGGCCTTTTCGATCTGTTCGGGCGTCATCTTCTTGACCACCTCTTCCAGGCTGATCGCCGCATCGGGGTCGCCGCCGATGGCGCTGAGCGTGTACCACATGTATGCCCGAACCAGATCGGGCGCGGGCAGTCCCAGGCCCAGCTCGTAATACCACCCGACACCCGATTGCGCGCCCGGATGCCCCTTCATCGAGGCGCGCAGATACCATTCGAACGCGCGCTCATAGTCCTGCTCGACCCCAAGGCCAAGGCCGTACATCACGCCGATCAGCTCCTCGGCCTCGGCGTTGCCCGACCGGGCCGCGGGCAGAAGCTGTTCGCGCGCGGCGGCAAACTCGCCCGCCTCCATCAGATCGCGGGCCTGTTCCAGTTCGGCCCAGACGGGCGTGGCGGCAAGACAAAGGGCAAGCACAAGCTGGCGCATGGGGCGGCGGGTCTCCTGTTTTGCGGGGCGGCCTGGGCGCAGGAGCTGCCCGCGCCGCTGACCGATGACGCCTTTCTGTTCTTTGATAGGGAACAGGCCGCGATCGGTCACCAGCTATTTTATGACCCGATCCTGTCGGGCAACCGCAACATCAGCTGCGCCCATTGCCACCACCCGGATTTCGGCACCTCGGACGGCCTGTCGCTGGGCATCGGCGAGGGCGGCCAGGGCCTTGGTCCGGACCGCACGCCCGGCACCGGGGCAGACCGCATCCGCAAGCGCATCCCGCGCAACGCGCCGGGCCTGTGGAACCTGGGCGCGCGCGACATCCACACGATGTTCCATGACGGGCGGCTCAGCCTGTCGGACGTCTATGGCAACGGGTTTAACTCGCCCGCGCAGGAATGGCTGCCCGAAGGGCTGAATTCGCTGTTGGCCGCGCAGGCGCTGTTTCCGCTGACCGCTCAGTTCGAAATGGCCGGGAACGTGGCCGAGAACGAAGTCACCGGCGCCGTGCATGACCGGATCGATAAGGGCTGGCCGATCATCGCCAAACGGGTGCGGACCGACCCGAAATACGGCCCGGCGATGGTGGCCGCCTTTGACGACGTGGACAGCACCGAGGACATCACCATCACCCATGTCGCCAACGCTCTGGCCGCTTTCATGGCCATCGAATGGCGCAGCACCGACAGCCCGTTCGACCAGTACCTGGCTGGGGACGAGACCGCCCTGACCCCCGATCAAAAGGCCGGGATGCGGCTGTTCTACGGTAAGGCGCGGTGCGCCACCTGCCATTCGGGGCCGCTGCTGTCGGATCAGAAATTCCACGCGCTGGCCCTGCCGCCATTCGGCCCGGGCCGCACCCGGCAATGGGACGCCTATGCCCGCGACGTGGGTCGCATGGGCGAAAGCGACCGGCTGGAGGACGCCTATCGGTTCCGCACGCCGATGCTGCGCAACGTGGCGCTGACCGCACCCTATGGCCACAACGGCGCCTTTCTCGACCTCGAAGGGATCATCCGTCACCACCTGAACCCGGCAACCAGCCTGTCACGCTGGACAACCGATCAGGCCGCGCTGCCCCAGGTGCCGTGGCTGGAACAGGCCGATTTCATCGTCTGGCAGGACCAGTTCGAGATGGCACGCCAACGCGCCAAGGTCGACATCACGCCAGTTGACCTGAGCGACGGTGAAATCGCGCAGTTGGTGGCGTTCCTGCACGCCCTGACCGGGACGAGCGTGGAGACGCCGCCCTTTGGCGTGCCCGCGGACTTCAAGCCCTGAGAAAACCCCCGCCGGATCGGGCGGGGGTTTCGGTGTTTTTATTCTGCGGCTTCTTCGTATGCGTCCATGGGCGGGCATGTGCAGACGAGGTTCCGATCTCCGTAGGCGTTGTCGACGCGGTTGACGGGCGACCAGTATTTGTCGACGCCCATGGAACCCGGCGGGAAGCAGGCCTGTTCGCGGGTGTAGGGTCGGTCCCACTCGCCCACCAGGTCGCGCACCGTGTGGGGGGCGTTCTTCAGCGGGTTGTTCTCGGGGTCGATCCTGCCATCGATGACATCCTGCGCCTCGGCACGGATCGACAGCATGGCGTCGCAGAAGCGGTCCAGCTCGTCCTTGGGCTCGGATTCCGTCGGCTCGACCATCAGCGTGCCGGCCACCGGCCAAGACATGGTCGGCGCGTGGAAGCCGCTGTCGATCAGCCGCTTGGCCACGTCGTCGACGGTGATGTTGCCTGCCTCGGCCAGCGGGCGGGTGTCGAGGATGCATTCATGCGCCACACGACCCGACTCGGACGTGTAGAGGATCGGATAGGCCTCCTGCAGACGCGCGGCGATGTAGTTGGCGTTCAGGATCGCCACCTTGGTCGCCTGGGTCAGACCCGCACCGCCCATCAGCAGCACATAGGCCCAGCTGACCGGCAGGATCGACGGAGACCCGAAGGGCGCCGCCGAAACCGGACCCACGGCGGTGCCGTATTCCGGGTGGCCCGGCAGGTGCTCGGCCAGATGCGCCTTGACGCCGATCGGGCCCATGCCGGGGCCGCCGCCGCCATGCGGAATGCAGAAGGTTTTGTGCAGGTTCAGGTGGCTGACATCGCCGCCGATGTCGCCGGGGCGCGACAGACCCACCATGGCGTTCATGTTGGCCCCGTCGATATAGACCTGCCCGCCGTGGTCATGGGTGATCTGGCAGACCTCCTGCACGGTTTCCTCGAAAACGCCGTGGGTCGAGGGGTAGGTGATCATGCAACCGGCCAGGTTGTCCGAGTGCTTCTCGGCCTTCTCGCGGAAGTCGGTCAGATCGATGTTGCCCTTCGCGTCCGCCTTCACCGGTACCACCTGCCAGCCGACCATCTGCGCCGAGGCCGGGTTGGTGCCATGCGCCGAGGTCGGGATCAGGCAGACATTGCGGTGCCCTTCGCTGCGGGCGAAGTGATAGTTACGGATGGTCAGCAGGCCTGCATATTCGCCCTGCGCGCCCGAGTTGGGCTGCTGGGAGATCGCGTCATAGCCGGTGATCTGGCACAGCTTGTCGTTCAGATCGGCAATCATCTCGTGATAGCCCTGCGCCTGATCTTCGGGGCAGAACGGGTGCAGATTGCCGAACTCGGGCCAGGTGACCGGGATCATCTCGATCGTGGCGTTCAGCTTCATGGTGCAGCTGCCCAGCGGGATCATCGCCCGGTCCAGCGCCAGGTCGCGGTCGGCCAGGCGGCGCATGTAGCGGGTCATCTCGGCCTCGGCCCGGTTCTTGTGGAAGATCGGGTGGGTCAGATAGGGCGTCTCGCGCAGCGCATAGTCCGGCAGGCGATACTGCTTGTTCGAGCTGTCGTCCTTCTTGTCGATGCCGAAGGCGCCCCAGACCGCCTCGATCGTTTCGGCGCGGGTCTGTTCATCCAGGCTGATGCCGACGCGGGTCTCGCCGACCTTGCGCAGGTTGACGCCGCGCGCCACCGCCGCCTCCATGACGGTCTTCTGCAGCGGGCCGACCTCGACCGTGATCGTGTCGAAGAACACCTCGGGCTCGACCTTGAAGCCGTGCTCTTCCAGACCCGCCGCCAGGCGCGAGGTCTTGCGGTGCACCGACTGCGCGATCGCCTTGATCCCGTCGGGGCCGTGGTACACGGCATACATCGAGGCGATCACCGCCAGCAGCGCCTGCGCGGTGCAGACGTTCGAGTTGGCCTTCTCGCGGCGTATATGCTGCTCGCGGGTCTGCAGCGCCAGGCGATAGGCCTTGTTGCCGCGGCTGTCGATGCTGACGCCGATGATCCGGCCCGGCATCGCCCGTTTCAGCTTGTCGGTGGTGGCCATGTAGGCGGCGTGCGGGCCGCCATAGCCCATCGGCACCCCGAAGCGCTGGGTCGAGCCCACGGCGATGTCGGCCCCCATCTCGCCCGGGGATTTCAGCAGCGCCAGCGACAGGATGTCGGCGGCCACGATGGCGATGGCGTTGTGTTCATGCAGCGCCGCGATTTCCGATGTGAAGTCGCGCACATGGCCATAGGTGCCCGGATACTGGAAGATTGCGCCGAACACGGCGCCGGGATCCAGATCGTCAGGGTCGGCGACCTTGACGTCGATGCCCAAAGGCTCGGCCCGGGTTTTGATCACCGCGATGGTCTGCGGGTGGCAGTTGCGGTCCACGAAGAAGGCCGCGTTGTTGGCCTTGGACCGGCCACCGCGCTTGGCCATCGCCATCGCCTCGGCCGCTGCGGTCGCCTCATCCAGCAGCGAGGCATTGGCCACGTCCAGCCCGGTCAGATCGCTGACCATGGTCTGGAAGTTCAGCAGCGCCTCGAGCCGGCCCTGGCTGATCTCGGGCTGATAGGGCGTGTAGGCGGTGTACCAGGCCGGGTTTTCCAGAATGTTGCGCAGGATCGGCGCCGGCGTGGTGGTGCCGTAATAGCCCTGACCGATCAGCGAGGTCAGAACCTTGTTCTTCCCCGCCACTTTTTTCATGTGATAGAGCGCGTCGCGTTCCGTCATCGCCGGGCCCCAGTCCAGCGGCTCTTTCTGCCGGATCGCCGGGGGGACGGTGGCGTCGATCAGATCGTCCAGCGTCTTGAAGCCAATCACTTTCAGCATGTCGCGCATCTCGGTCGGGCTGGGACCGATATGGCGGCGGTTGGCAAAGTCATAGGCTTCGTAGTCGGTCAGTTTGAAGGCCATTGCAGCGCTCCCATGGATAGGTCAGGCCCGACGGAGACTGAGGAAGCCTCCGGCGGGGAGTAAGGGCCGTCCCGGGAACTGTCCGGTGGACAGTTTCAGGCCCGAACGGGCGGAGCCCAAATTCGGCGGCACAAGTCAAAACGATGGAGCCCCAGGCCGGGACTCCGTGGGTTTAGCCGATGAACGCCTTGTAGCCGGCCTCGTCCATCAGATCTTCCAACTGCGCGGCATCGGTGATCTTGATCTTGTAGATCCACGCCTCGCCCTCGGGATCCTCGTTCAGCGCGCCCGGGTTGTCGGCCAGCGTCTCGTTCACCTCGAGAATTTCGCCATCGACCGGGGCATAGATCTCGGAGGCCGCCTTGACGGATTCGATCACCCCGATCTCGCCGTCCTTCGCAAACTCTTCACCCACGTCCTGCTGCTCGACGAACACCACCTCGCCCAGCTGCTCGGCCGCGTGCTTGGTGATGCCCAGCGTGGCCGTGTCGCCCTCGACCGTCAGCCATTCATGTTCTTCGGAATAATAGGTTGCCATGCTGTCTCTCTCCTGACTTCAACGCTTGTAATTCTGTTTGACGAAGGGCAGCGCCACGATCCGCGCCGGCTGCGCCTTGCCCCGGATGATCAGATTCACCTGTTCGCCCGGCTCGGTGTGGCCGGCGGCGACGCAACCCATCGCAACCGGGCCGCCGACCGTCGGGCCGAACCCGCCCGAGGTGATCTGACCGATCGTGTTGGCCTGCAGGTCCTGCACCTCGACCCCCTGTCGCGCCGGGGCGCGGCCATCGGGCTTGATCCCCACCAGCTTGCGCGCGGCGCCTTCGGCCAGTTCGCGCTGGATGCGGGCCGCGCCGGGAAAGCCGCCCTCTTCCTTGCGCCGCTTCTGGATCGCCCAGGCCAGGTTGGCCTCGATCGGCGAGGTGCTCTGGTCGATGTCATTGCCATACAGGCACAAACCCGCCTCCAGCCGCAGGCTGTCGCGCGCGCCCAGGCCCGCAGGTTCACAATCCTCATGCGCCAGCAGGGCGCGGGTGACCTCGATCGCCTTGTCCTCGGGGATCGAGATCTCATAGCCGTCCTCGCCCGTGTAACCCAGTCGCGAGATCCGGCATTCGACTCCGTCGATCGGGGCAACGGTGGTTTCCATGAACTTCAGATCGCGGGCCGCCGGGCACAGCGTGCCCACCACGTCCTCGGCTTTCGGGCCCTGAACCGCCACCAACGCGCGGTCGAAGATCTCGGTCACCTCGACGCCGTCCAGATGCGCGCGCATGTGCGGAATGTCCTGATCGCGCAGCGCCGCGTTCACCACCACGAAGAAATGATCGCCCGCGTTCGACACGATCAGGTCGTCCATGATCCCGCCGTCCGCGTTGGTGAAGAACCCATAGCGCGCCTTGCCCTCGGGCAGTGTCGCAAAAGCCTGCGGGCACAGCGCCTCGAGCTTCTCGCCCACATTCTCGCCCCGCAGTATCACCTGACCCATGTGGCTCACATCGAACAGCGCCGCCTTCTCGCGGCACTGCTTGTGTTCGCCCATGATTCCCAAAGGATACTGAACGGGCATCTCCCAGCCCGCAAAATCAACCAGCTTGCCTCCCAACTCAACATGAAGGTCATACAACGGCGTGCGCTTCATTCCAGGCATGTCAGTGTTCTTTCTTTTGGCAAAAGTGGCGCGATGGACCGGATCCAAAAGCGTATGGCTGGGAATACCATGCCACGGCAGCCTTTCCGGATCGAGTCAGTGGAATTCTGGCTGGTCGACATGCATTTTCCGGGACCGGCAACTTCACGGCTGGCGGTGTTCCGTCCGACTTCAGATCGCAGGTATTCATCACGGCCTAAATCGCTCATGGACAAGGAGTATACATCTGCATGCTGCAGCTTTGTGTCGTATAGGAAACTTTTTTCCGTTACGCAACAGCTGAAATTGCAGTATTCGCGGTCGGCGGCCCCATACCTCAGCGATCGGCAAGTGCCGCCTCCAAGGCCTTCAACCCCGTCACCAGATCGGCCTCGGCAGTGTCCTCCGCGAAGTCATGACTGATACCGTTGATGGATGGCACGAACAGCATTCCGACCGGCATCAGGGCTGACACGTTCGACGCATCGTGCAAGGCCCCGGACGGCATGACCCGCCAGTTGCCGGGCGCGACGGTCTGGGCTCCGTGTTCCAGCGACCGCCGGAGGGTTGGATCCATTTCAACCGGTTCGATGCCCAGCATTGGCCCGAACTGCGCATCGCCCCCGATGGTTTCACTGACCTCTTGGGCGGTCGTGCGAATGATGCTTTCCATTCGGGCCAGACGATCCGTGTCCTGATCGCGCCACTGCATCGAGAAACGGACTCGGCCAGGAACGATTGACGAGGCATTCGGAGACAGCTCAACATGACCGATCGTCCAGACCGTCTGCGGGGTCACCACGTTGCGGAACCGCTCGTTGATCAGGCCATTGAAGATCGTCAGAGCCTGGAACGCGTCTCGGCGCAGGTGCATCGGCGTCGTGCCGGCGTGGTTCTGCTGGCCGGAAAACTCGATGACCACGTCGCGAATGCCCACGATGTCCGAGACCACACCGATGGCCTCGGCGTTGGCATCCAGAACCGGACCCTGCTCGATATGCATTTCGATGAACCCGGTGAATTGGGCGGGGTTCACAAAATCCTGCGTCAGACTTTGCATCCGAGCGCGCGCATCGCCAAACCCTATGCCCGCGTGGTCGGTCAGGTCGTCGGCCTGCGCAAGGGGCAACTTGCCGGACCAGATGGCTGATCCGGTGGTGACGCCGAACCGGCCTTCCTCATCCTGAAAGCTGACCACCGAGATCGGGCGCTGGCTGGAGCGAGCCAGCTCCAATGCCGCGATTACGCCCAGCGCGCCATCCAGCCAACCGCCCTCGGGCTGGCTGTCTGAATGTGACCCCATCAAAAGCGACGGCGCGGATGCCAGACCGAACAGGTTTCCGACCGGATCAAAATGCGGTTGCAGCCCGGCCTCCTGAAACCGGTCGGCCAGCCATCGCCGCGCCGCAATGTCCGCGTCTGAATATGCCGGGCGCACGACGCCTTTACCAACCCCCGCAGCTCCGAATTCCCGCAGCTTGTGCAGATCATCCAGAAACCTCTGCGCATTCACGGCCATTGCGCTGTCCTTTCTTGTCGCTTGCCGCAACTCTATCGCCGGGCCGTCCGCCCGCAAGCCCGGTTGCAGCCTGTCCCGGTTTTTTGACGGCAACCGGCCGAACACCTCTGGCCCCTGCGTGCAAGCTGCCCTAAGACTTCGGGCCAAGAGGGACCGACATGTCATACATCACATTGGTACGCCACGGGCAGGCCAACACCACCGCACGGGACGAACACAGTTATGACAAGCTCAGCGAGCTTGGGCATCAGCAGGCGCGCTGGCTTGGGGCCCATCTGCGCGAGACCAAAGCCCATTATCCACGGGTGTTTTGCGGCACCCTGACCCGGCATGTTGAAACGGCGGCAAGCATGGGTCTGCCGGAACCCGTCCGTGATGCACGTCTGAATGAAATCGAGTATTTCACCCTTGCGCAACTGTTCGAGGAACAGCACGGCGTGACGATCCCGACGGACCGCGAAGGCTTCGTTCAGCACCTGCCGCTGACCTTCAAGGCCTGGGCCAACGGCGACATTCGGAACGCGCCCGAAACCTTCGAGCAGTTTGAAACCCGCGTCTCGGACGCTCTGCGCGAAATCCATGACGGCGACGGGCCGGCCATCGTGGTGACCTCGGGTGGGTTGATCTCGATGGTGGTGCGGCAGGCGATGGGGCTGGACATCCCGGCGATGGCGCGCGTGGCCCTTGCCATCATGAACACCTCATTGCATCGTCTGCACCCGATCGGAGCGGACCTGAGCCCGGTTCTGTTCAACGCGGTTCCACATCTGGAAGCGCCGGACCGGCATTTCGCCCAGACCCACCTGTAACCGGATCGGAGGTCCCAGATGCAGATCTACTACGCACCCCGCACTATCTCGATCGCCGTCGTCATCGCGCTTGAGGAAGCCGGTCTGGATTATGAGGCGATCAAACTGGACTTCGCTGCGGGCGAGCAGACGACGGCGGCCTACAACCAGATCAACCCCAAGGGTCGCGTTCCCGCTCTGGTGGTCGATGGTGGCATTCTGACGGAAACCGGCGCTCTGCTTGAATACATCGCAGCCAAGGCCCCGAAGGCCGGGCTTGTTCCGGACGATCCGGTCCTGGCCGCGCGGATGCGCGAGGTGATGTACTACCTGGCCTCGACCATGCATGTGAACCATGCGCACAAAATGCGCGGTCACCGTTGGGCGGATCAGGAGTCCAGCTGGCAGGACATGAAGGACAAGGTGGCCCAGACGATGACCGAGTCCTGCGCTTACATCTCGTCAAACGGGCTGCGCGGCCCGCTTGTTTTGGGCGAGGCATTCTCGCTGGCTGACGCCTATCTCTACGTGGTTTGCAGCTGGTTGGAAGGTGACGGGGTCGATGTCACGGCCTTTCCCAAGATCCAGGCCTTCCGCGCGGCGATG
Source organism: Ruegeria sp. CG3 (assembly GCF_056537205.1). Taxonomy (NCBI): domain Bacteria; kingdom Pseudomonadati; phylum Pseudomonadota; class Alphaproteobacteria; order Rhodobacterales; family Roseobacteraceae; genus Ruegeria; species Ruegeria sp. CG3. The sequence continues at coordinate 207,194 of NZ_JBQFRC010000002.1, forward strand.
GAGGCCCGACCCTCGGTTCAGGCGGTACGGGCCGCCGGAATGCTCTGACAAAAGGACATCGCATGACACATCTCTGGGTCCGGGCTGAACAACGCCCGAACGAGGAACGGGTGGGCCTGACGCCCGAAGGCGCGGCGCAACTGATCGCCGCCGGCATCCGCGTGACGGTCGAGGAAAGCCATGTCCGCGCCATCCTGATCGACGGCTACCGCGCGGCAGGCTGCGAAATCGCGCCGGAAAACTCCTGGCCGGATGCGCCGTTGGATGCGGTCATCTTCGGCCTCAAGGAACTGCCCGAGGACGGCACGCCCTTGCCGCACCGCCACATCATGTTCGGCCATGCCTTCAAGGGCCAGCATTCGGGCCGCAAGCTGCTGGAGCGGTTCAAGGCCGGTGGTGGCACGCTGTATGACCTGGAATACCTGGTGGACGAGACCGGGCGGCGGGTCGCGGCCTTCGGCTATTGGGCCGGGTATGCCGGCGCGGCGGTCACGCTCAAGACTTGGGCGGCGCAGCAGCGGGGCGAGATCTGCGGCCCCGTCGGCGTCTATCCCGGCAAGGACGCGTTGAACGCCGAACTTCTGGCCGAGTTGGACGCCACCGGCGCTCCCCGCCCCCGCGCCATCGTCATCGGCGCGCTTGGAAGGGTCGGCACCGGCGCGTCCGATCTGTGCGAGGCGATGGGGGTCGAGGTGACCAAATGGGACATGGCCGAAACCGCCGATGGCGGGCCGTTCCCGGAGATCCTCGAACACGACATCTTCCTCAACTGCATCTTCGCGCGCCCCGGCACCCCGGTCTTTGTCCCGCGCGAGGCGCTGAATGCCCCGCGCAAGCTGACCGCCATCGGCGACGTGGCCTGCGACCCCGACAGCGACTACAACCCGGTGCCGGTCTATGACCGCGCCACAACTTGGGAAGAACCCGCCCTACGCGTGGCCACCGACCCGGTTCTCGACGTCATGGCCATCGACAACCTGCCCTCGATGCTGCCGGTCGAAAGCTCGGAAGACTACGCCGCGCAGCTTCTGCCCTCGTTGCTGACCCTGACCGACCTGACCTCGGGCGTTTGGGCGCGGGCCGAGGACACCTTCAAATCCCATATCGAAAGGATCTGAGCCATGACGATTCACTGGTGTGGCACCGGCCTGTCGGCCATCCCCGGCCTGCGCCGCCTGATCGAGGCCGGCCACAAGGTCACCGTCTGGAACCGGACCGTCGACAAGGCCCGCGCCGAGGTCGGTGACCTGACCGACGACATCCGGGCCTTCGACATTGATGCGCTGGGCGCGGTGCTGGAAAAGGGCGACGTGATCGTCTCGATGCTGCCGGGCGACTGGCACGTGCCGCTGGCGGAACTGGCGATCGAGAAGGGCGCGCATTTCGTCTCGTCCTCCTACATCGCGCCCGAGATGCGTGCGCTGAACGACAAAGCCCGCGAGGCCGGCGTCGCGCTGGTCAACGAAGTCGGGCTGGACCCGGGCATTGACCACCTGATGGCCCATGCGCTGGTGGACGATTACCGCGCGTCCGACGCCTTCGACCCGGAAAACCACCTCAGCTTCATTTCCTATTGCGGCGGCATCCCCAAGAACCCCAACCCGTTCCGCTACAAGTTCAGCTGGTCGCCCTTGGGTGTGCTCAAGGCGCTGCGCTCGCCCTCGCGGTCGATCCGCGACTATGCCCCGCTGGACGTGGCCCGGCCCTGGGACGCGATCAGCACCTATGTCGCCCCGCTGCCCACGCCCGAAAGCTTCGAGGTCTATCCGAACCGCGATTCAATCCCCTTCATGCAGCAGTACCATTTCGAGGAGCACTGGCCGGTCAAGGAATTCGTCCGCGGCACTCTGCGGCTGAACGGCTGGTCGGATGCGTGGTCGGACGTGTTCCGCGAGATCGAAACGCTGGAAGGCCCCGAGGGCGATGCCCGGCTCAAGGAAATGTCCGACCAGTTCTGGGCCGAGAACGCCTATGAAGAGGGCGAGCCGGACCGCGTCGTGCTCTGCGTCGGCCTGAAGGCCGAGAAGGACGGCATACCGGTCTGGCACAAGACCTATGTGATGGACGCCTGGGGCGACGCACGCGGCAGCGCGATGGCGCGTCTAGTGTCGATCCCGGTCTCGCTTGCGGTCGAGGCGGTGCTGAACCGCGCCATCCCCGCCGGCGTCCATGCCGCGCCCAGCGATCCGAAACTGGTTCAGAGCTGGATGGCCGAGATCGACAAGCTGGCACAGCACCTGCAGGTGGTCGACCACCTGGCCTGACCCAACCAAAAAGCCATTCCGGACGCACCGGAATGGCTTTTTACTGGTGTTTTTACCAACCCTTTGGATTGGCGCTTGTGGTTCAGATGTAGCGCTCGATCGTTTCCTCAAGATCGCTGCGGTTGATGCCAAGCTCGGACAGCTGCCGGTCATCCAGACCACTCAAATGTTGCGCCGCGCGTACGATGTCATCCTTGACCGCCCGGATGCGCATGGCGCGGTCGAACAGAAGCAGCGCGCTGGCGGATGGGCAGGGTTGTTGAGTCGGTTGCATTGTGTCGAGCATCGGCTGTTTCCTCCCAGTTTGGCCGGTGTCCTGTTGGGGCGCGGCCCCGGTTACTGCGTCAACGCGGCGCGCTGATAGACGCTCTGATAGGCCGTTTGGGGGATGTCTGAGCGGGTGATGCCGATATCGTGGAGCTGCTGGTCGCTCAGGCGTTCGAGGTCACGGACCGTCTTCGCAAAGATCTGCTTCCGAAACCGTTCGGTCTTGGCCTCGGCGTATTTTGCAAAAAGGTTGTGAAACAGGCTGTCGTTCGGCTGTGTGGTGTGTGCGGTTGCCATTGGTTTGTCCTCCTGAAATTCGAACTGCATTGCAGTACTGTCATCAGATAAAAGGGCGCCGCGTTAACGGTTCCGGACCAACGGATTAAGCTTTGTTAACCTTACGTCAGGGTGGGCGGGGTCACTGACCGGATGGCAGGGACACCCGGATGGCGAAGGCGGTGGCGGGGTCGATCTGCGGGTCAGCGAGAAGCGCCCGCAGCGCAGGTGCAAGCGTATCATCCCCCCAATCGCGCGTGGCCAAGGCGATCTGCCCGGCCGTGTTTTGGTTGTGCGCAATCTCGCCGGCAAAGATATCAAGGATCTTCCCGCGGCGTTCCGGCATCGCATCGCCGCCGTCGATCAGCGCCGCGATGATCGCCTGTCGATCCTGCGGGGAAAGCGGGCTGGCGGTCAGAGCCTCCTCGATCGTATTCAGGGCTTGGTCGCCGTCGATTTCGATACCGGCAAGCGCCCATCCGCGCAGGTTGAACCCTCCGGTGGCGACCGCCTTTGGATAGACCGCGCGCACCGCCTCTGCCGCTGCCGGATCAGATTGCAGGCCCAGCAGCCGGATCGTTGCCGGGGCATAGGCTACGCGATTCAGGCTCCGCAAATCGCGCAGAAGATCCGGGGTTGCAGCAGCGTCGCGCAGGCCGCGCACAGACGCATAGGGTGCCCGGTGGAGTTCAATGAGAGCGGTGTTCCGCAACAACCGGTCTCCGGAATTCAGATAGGCCGCGAAAAACGCGGCGCGCTCGGCGGATCGGGATCCGTCCAACCGCCAGCCTTGGCCTTGCGCCTGTACCTCGGCAACAAAATCGGCCCGCTGCGGCGTCATCAGAAATCCCTTGGTCCAGGACTGATCAAAGGCGCGCCCGGCCTTGTCCCGGCGGCCTGGGCCATAGATCATCAAGACCACCCGGTCAGGATCGGCGCGCAGGGCATTCCGGGTGCTGCTGTCCACCAGAAACGGTATCTGGGGGAGGTCTGCAACCTCGTCCCAACTGCCTTTCAGCAACCCGACGGGTGCATAGCGGAACGGGTCGTCGGGCGCGGGCGCGGCCAGAACGATGACCGAAGCAGACAACAACCGGTCGGCCAGAGAGTTTTCGGGAAGTGCCAGACAAACGGTGCAGGCCAGCGCCGGACGCTGCGGCCACGCCGGAACGGACATAAGGGCCAACACCAATATCGTCTTCAACATACGCGGCATCTGGCGCCCCTGCTGTGGACCGGGCGCTGTGCAATACACGGCGCCCTCTGCCCCGGAGCATAGCGCAGAAACACCGTGCGGGCGACCAAGTCTACATCAGGTCGTTCTCGACATCTTCGGCCGAGATGCCCAGCGCGTCCAACCCGTTCTCAAGGTGATCCGACAGATGCGGCGTGCCGATGAGGTAATCGGCGCATGGCGTCGAGGCCTCGGCCTTGGCCGTAGCGATCGCCTCGCTGAGGTCGTCCGGGAAAAAGCTTTCACGTCCAATCCACATGATCGCGACCAACTCGGCTTGCTCGTCCTCGTCCATGCGATCGATAAAAGCCCGCAGCTCGCCCTCGGCGCGATCCAGCTCGCGGCCCATCATGGCGACCTGGGCGACTTTGGTTGGCGAGATTTCCAGCATTGGTTTCAACTCCTCTGTCCGCAATTGGAGTCCATCTCAACCATTGCATCGCGCCTGCGTCCTTGATCTTGCGCAAACTGCAGATCGTCACTCGTGCGGGCGCGAGACGGGGTGAGATGGCACCGGCGCGGTGCGGAACGGTCGGAAAGTGGCCTTCTTGATCCACAGTTTCAGCGCCTGCCAGTGGATCAATGCAACCGCCCGCCGCGCGCCAAACGGGCGTCGCAGCAGCGAACGAAGGATCGCGCCATTGGTGAGAGGTTGCCGGACGCCCGTGAGCGTAGCAATCAAACCGCCCCCGTCGCGGCCGTAGTCGATCCAAACCCCGACCCGGTCTGGGCGCAGGTCGAACCGGAAAGTGTAAGTGCCCTCGATCTTTTGAAACGGCGAGACATGCATCACCTTGGTCGCGGAAATCCGGTCAGAAGGAGCGATCACGTCAAACCCCGGCTTGTGGCAGACATAGCTGTGCCGCGTTCCATGAGTGTTGGTGACCTCGGCCACCACGGCAAACAGCGCGCCTGCGTCATTCAGGCAAAACCAGAAACTGACCGGGTTGAATACGTGGCCCAGCACCCGGGGTTGGGTCAGCAACAGAACCTGCGCGGGTTGGGGGATTTGCATCGCCCGCAGGCTGTCGCGGAGCCACGGGGCACCTCGACCAACACCGGGCTCCCCTCCATGATCGCGGGTCCGCCAGCCGGTGAGGTTGGGTTTATCTATCGAAAACAACGCGGGCGTTTCCGCCACTTGTTCGGGATCCAGCAGGATGTAGTCGACCGAGTAGCGAAAGGCGTTCTCGATCGCACCTTTCCTTCCGTGAAAGGTATGGGCCGGAACGAAGTCGATTTCTGGCATGGTCGGACTGATCTTTTCTAGCGGTCAACATTCTGGATCGGCTGGGTTTTTCAGCGAACATCCATGATCATAATACGAAAAAAACGCGCGACCGGATCAAAAATCTCGGGCAGGCGTGATCCGACTTGGGTGCGGCAGCGTAATACAGTTATGTTTACCGAGATGGACACCGTTGTTCCGGACGATGTCGCGACCGCCCCGGCGGCGCGGCCGGCTGGGCACGGCACGAAACGAACCAAGGGATCGTCGGTGAACGGTACGAAGAACAATGGCGCGGCAAGATGCGAGTGGGTGTCCCACGTCCAACGCATCCGGCAGTCGCAGGATCAGGCGGCATTTGCCGAGCTGTTCCAGCACTTTGCCCCTCGGGTCAAAGCGTTCCTGATCCGGTCGGGATCGGACGCGACGTTGGCCGAGGAGTGCGCGCAGGAGGTCATGGCCACTTTGTGGCACAAGGCGCATCTGTTTGATCCGTCACGGGCTACCGTGGCGACATGGGTCTTTACGATCGCGCGGAACAAACGCATCGACGCCATTCGCAAACAGCGGCGTCCTGAACCGGAAGAACTGACATGGGGCCCCGAAGCGGAACCCGAACAGGAAGACGTAATCGCGCTGCAACAGGAAACGGCGCAACTGAAGACAGCCCTGCTGCAATTGCCCGAGGCACAGCGGGAACTGATAGAGAAGGCATATTTTGGTGACCTGAGCCATCGCGAGATCGCCTCGCAGACCGGGCTTCCGTTGGGCACCATCAAATCGAGAATACGGCTGGCGCTGGACCGCTTGCGCCACGCGATGAACTGAGATGATAGAGATGAGCAACGAGATCAAACATCACCTGACGGACGACCTGCTGATGGCCTACGCCTCGGGCACACTGCCCGAAGCGTTCGACCTGATGGTCGCGACCCACCTGTCCCTGTGCGACCATTGTCGCGCCCGCGCCGAGAGTTATGACGCGGTGGGCGGACACATGCTTGAGGACCAGGTCGAAGCCGCGCCTTTGTCCGCGGATGCCCTGTCGTCGACAATGGCTCTGATCGCGCAGGTTGCGCCGACCCCCAAGCCCGCGCGCGCGAAATGCGACGTGCTGCCGGCACCGTTGCAGGATTACGTTGGCGGCGATGTGAACAGCATCCGCTGGAAGCCGATTGGCATGGGCGTCAAGCAGGCCATTCTGCCAACCTCGCGCGACGCTACGGCGCGCCTGTTATTCATCCCGGCCGGTGCGGCGGTACCGGACCACGGCCACAAGGGCATGGAACTGACCATGGTTCTGCAAGGCGCGTTTTCCGACGAGGTGGATCATTTCGCCCGCGGCGATGTCGAGATCGCAGACGAGGATCTGGAACACACGCCCGTGGCCGACATGTCCGAGGATTGCATCTGCCTAGCGGTGACCGACGCTCCGCTGAAGTTCAACAGCCTGATCCCACGTTTGGTGCAGCCCTTCCTGCGAATCTGAACGGTCCCTCGGTTGTGCTAGGCTTGGAGCCGGGAATCATCGGGAGGATATGCAGAATGTTGAAACAAGCTCTGGCAGCCCTGTTCATTGCCGTTGTGGCCTTGCCCGCCTTGGCCCAAAGGACAGCCGAGGTGAGATTCCAGCCCGGAAACTTCGGGACGATGGTCAACGGCACCATTACGGGCGATGAATATTTCGACTACGTGCTGGGTGCAAAAGGCAGGCAGGAATTGTTTGCCGAGCTTCAGGTCAGCGACACCAACGGCAGCGGCGTAGTCTATTTCAACATCCTGCCGCCGGGCAGCGACGGGGTTGCGATCTACAATGGCTCAGTCAACGGCAACACAGCCCGCATCACCCTGCCCGAGGACGGAGACTATACCATCCGCGTCTACCTGATGGGCAACGACCGCGATACCGGCAAGACCGTCGGCTACAATCTGGACCTGTCGATCCAGTAGGCCTCAGCCCTCGGACTTGCCCAGCGGCACCACGTTGGCGCGGTCTTCGGGGGCCAGTTCCTCGAAATCGAAATTGTCCAGCCGCTGCGCGCGCCTGCCGGCCTTTTCGGCGCTGATCTTGATTTCCGAGATATCCTTGGCCGCCTGCCCGAAATGCCGGTCGAGATTGGCCACCCGGTCGCCCAGACGCTCGACATCCTTGTGCAGCAGGCCCAGTTCCTTGCGGATCGCGCCCGCCTGTTCGCGCATCCTCGCGTCCTTGAGGATCGCCCGCATCGTATTCAACGTGGCCATGCAGGTGGTCGGCGAGACGATCCAGACCCGTTTCGAGAAACTCTCCTGCACCAGTTCGGGGAACTTGGCGTGCAGTTCGGCATAGACCGCCTCGGAGGGCAGGAACATCAGCGCCCCGTCGGCGGTTTCACCGTCCAGGATGTACTTGGTCGAGATGTCGGTGATGTGCTTGCGCACCGTGCTACGGAACATCTGCACAGCCGCCTTCAACTCCATGTCATTGCCCGCGCCCACCAGCGCCTCATAAGCCTCCAGCGGGAACTTGCTGTCGATCACGATAGGCCCCGGCGGGTTGGGCAGGCGGATAAGGCAGTCGGCGCGTCTGCCGTTCGACAAGGTCGCCTGCAGCACATAGCTGTCCGAGGGCAGCGCCTTGGACACGATGTCGTTCAACTGGATCTCGCCGAAGGCGCCGCGGGTCTGCTTGTTCGACAGGATGTCCTGCAGCGACAGCACGTCGCCCGAAAGCTTGGTGATGTTGTCCTGCGCCTTGTCGATGGCGGCCAGCCGTTCCTGCAACTGGGTCAGCGAGGTCGCGGTCTGTTTCGAAGACCCATGCAGGGTTTCCTTCATCTGCTCCTGCATCTCGGCCAGCGCGCGGGCGGATTTCATGGCGTTGTCGGCCAGCCGGTCGTTCATGTGCTGCTGCACCGCCGACAGCCGCGCCTCGACCGTCTGGATCACCTGCACCTGCGCATTGGCCTGCGTGTCCGAGACATGCTGCAACCCGCCGCGCAATTGCTCCTGCCCCTGCCCCAACTGCTGCACATGCTGGCCCAGATAGGCCAGCTGCTGCGCCAGCGGCTCGGCCATCCGGGCCGAGCGGTTGGCCGCGCGCAGGGCCAGAAACAGCAGGACGAGGATCAACAGAACCACCCCCGCCCCGATCAGGGCGGCCATCACCATGGGGTCTTCCAGCGAATATCGGGTGCCTGCAATCTCGATCATCTCAACCTGTGCGTTCTTGTTTTGTTTCTTCTTTTCTACCGCCGATCGGCGGCCGGATCAACTGCGGCCGAACAACCGTTCGATATCGCTCAGCTTCAGTTCCACGTATGTCGGCCGCCCGTGGTTGCACTGGCCGGAATGGGGCGTGGCCTCCATCTCGCGCAGCAGGGCGTTCATCTCTTCGGCGCGCATCCGGCGGCCCGAGCGGACCGAGCCATGGCAGGCCACCCGGCTGAGGATCGCCTCGATCCGCGCCTGCACCGTCTGGCTTTCGCCCTGATCGGCCAGCTCGTCCAGAATGTCGAGGATCATCGCCCGCGCGCTGACCTCGCCCAGAATGGCTGGGGTCTCGCGCACCGCCACCGCGCCGCCGCCGAAGGGCTCGATGGTCAGGCCCAGGCGCGACAGGTCGTCGGCCACCGCGAGCAGGCGGGCACAGTCGCCCTCGGACAGTTCCACGATCTCGGGTATCAGCAGCGCCTGCGCGGCCACGCCGTTCTCGGCCATCTGTGTCTTGAGTTTCTCGTAGACCAGCCGTTCATGCGCGGCGTGCTGGTCCACGATCACCATGCCGTCGGCGGTCTGGGCGATGATGTAGTTTTCATGCACCTGCCCACGCGCGGCCCCAAGCGGCAGATGCTCGGGCGAGGTCTGGTCGGACTGCGACGGTTCGGCCACTGGTTCGACCACGCTGCCGCTGTAGGCATTGGCCAGATCGGCAAAGCCGGGCGCCTGCGCCTGATAGGCCATGGCCCGCGCCGCGGGCAAGGGCCGGTCCATCTGATAGACCCGCGCGGGTATCGCGGGGGCCGGCTCGGGCCGCATCGCACCCAGCGTTGCGTTGGCCACGGTGGTCGAGGCGCGGTGCCCCGCCTCGGCCAGCGCGTGCCGCAGGCTCGAGACGATCAGCCCGCGCGCCACACCGGGATCGCGGAACCGCACCTCGGATTTCGCGGGGTGCACGTTCACGTCGACCAGAGTCGGCTCGCAGTCGATGAACAGGGCCGCCGCCGGGTGCCGGTCGCGGCTGAGGAAATCGAAATAGGCCGCCCGCAGCGCCCCGGTCAGCATCTTGTCGCGCACCGGCCGGCCGTTGACGAACAGGAACTGCGCCACCGCCGCGCCGCGCGAATAGGTGGGCAGAGCGGCATATCCGTACAGCCTGATCCCCTCGCGGGTGGCGTCGATCTGCAAGGCATTCTCGGCAAACTCGCGCCCCAGGATGCGGGCCAGGCGGGCGTGCAGCGCGTCGAACAGGTCTCCGTTCTCGCGGTCGGCGCGGAACACCACGCGCCCCTCGCCCCCGCCCGAGACATCGCGCAGGGTGAAGGTGATGGAGGGTTCCGCCATGGCCAGCCGCTTGACCGTGTCCGAGATCGCCTGCGCCTCGGCCCGGTCGGTGCGCATGAATTTCAGCCGCGCCGGCGTGGCATAGAACAGGTCGCGCAGCTCGACCACGGTGCCGGCGCGCAGGGCGGCAGGCTTCACCGGCTCCATCTTGCCGCCGGCCACGCGGATCTGGGCCGCCTCGGCCCCCGGCGCGCGGCTGGTGATGGTCAGGCGCCCCACCGCGCCCAGCGAGGGCAGCGCCTCGCCCCGGAACCCGAAGGTGTGGATGTTGAGCAGGTCCGAGCCGTCGATCTTGGAGGTCGCGTGGCGCGACAGGGCCAGCGGCAGATCCTCGGGCGCGATGCCGCACCCGTCGTCGGTAACGCGAATCAAGGTCTTGCCGCCATCGGCGATGTCGATGGCGATCCGGGTCGCGCCTGCGTCGATCGCGTTTTCCACCAGTTCCTTGACGGCGGAGGCGGGGCGTTCGACCACTTCACCGGCCGCGATGCGGTTGATCGCGGCCTCGTCGAGTTGCCGGATTACCGGGCGATTTTCGCTGATATTGGGGTTTGCCTGCGCCATACCGCTAGACCTAGCACAATCGCACGCGATTCTGCCACCGGTTTACGCTGCTTTGATCTAGGGGGTCGGATCGCCCGGCCAATCGAGATGCGCAACCCGAATTGGTTGCCAGAAGTTTCACGATTGCCCGGACGATCCGTGGTGAGTGGTGGTCATTAACTGTGTAATGGCGCGGTGTCTAACACGGTGCGTTGGACAAATCTGCTTAAGGTTCGCTTGCCCCGTATCGTGGGCAAAGTTTGGCCGATCACCGACCGGACCGGGTGGCGGGAACACGCCGGATCAGCCCGGACCCGGCGCCGCTGCGCGCATCCGGCAGGGGCCAAACACGGCCGCGACAGCCAGAATCAGGCCGGACATGGTGGCAATCATCCCGGCCGCACTGACGGCGTCCGATCCGCCCAACCACAGCGGGCCATATCCAGCCAGGATATAGCCGGACACGGCGGACAGGATGGCGAAGACAACACTCCAGGCAATCTGGGTCTCAAGCCGGTCGGTCATCATCCGGGCGGCGGCCGGCGGGCAGATGAACATTGCGATCACGATGATCGAGCCGACGGCATCAAACGCGGCCACGGCTGCAATCGCCGCCGCAATCACCAGCGCCATTCCCAGCGCCCCGGTTCGAATTCCGATCGTCCGGGCAAAGCCTTCGTCGAAGGTCGAGATCTTGAGCGGCCGCCAGAACAGCCAGACGAACAGGCTGACACCCACCAATGTCAGGGCGATCCGAGCAAGCTCGGGTGGCAGGCCGGCCAACGCAACCGGATCCAGCAGCGAGGACCAGCCAGTCGCGTCAAGCCAGATCAGGCTTTCCAGGCTGCCATAGAGTGCGTGTTCGACATCCAGATGAACGCTCGAGGTGTCGGTCTGCTCCAACAGCAGCACCCCTCCGGCGAACATGGTGGTGAACACGACGCCCATTGCGGCGCCCGGTTCGATCTGGCCCAGCCTCCGGATGGTCTCGATCAGCACAACGGCGACAACCGCCGCGCCCGCGGCGCCCAGCATCATCGGCCAGGTCGAGATCGTGCCGGTGACAAGAAAGGCCACGACGATCCCGGGCAGAACCACATGGCTGATGGCGTCGCCGATCAGTGCCTGTTTGCGGAGCACAAGGAAGTTTCCGGGCAAGGCGCAGGCGATGGCCGCGAAGGTCCCGATCAGCAGCGGGGTTAAGGACAGGGGAACGAATTCTTCACCGCTCATGGGCGAACCTCCCGTGGTCCGCCAATGCGGCGATCGATGTCGTCGATCTGGTCCCGGGTCAGAACCGTTTCGATGTCGCGTAACCCGTCATACAGGGCGGCGGCTGCCTCGTGCGCATTGTCGGCGCGTACGATTTCCCAGCGTTTCTCGTCGCGCAGCGCCTTGGCCGCCTGCGCTCTGCCCGCATCCGTAGCCACCCCGTCGGGCCGGGCAAGTCCGGCCTGACGCAGCAGGCGCAGTGTGTAGGGCTCATAGATGTTCTGGCCTTGTGCAAGCGCCAGCAACCCCTGTCGGATGTGAACCCGCCGCTGGAACCGCAGATGCCGCACGATTGCGGCCAACACGCCGCGCACCGGAGCCAGAAACAGCGATAGGACAAAAAAGCCAAAGCTGAACAGGACGATGATCGGTCCGGTCGGCAAGTTGGGCGCCGAGGCGGACACCGCCGCACCCAGATAGCCCGACAACCCACCAATGACCCCCGACAACAGCACCACATGGTCGGACCGGTCCGACCAGAACCGCGCCGTGACGGCGGGTATGATCAGCAAAGCCACGATCAGGATCAATCCGACGATCTTCAGCCCGACAACCGTGACCGCCATGACAAGCCCCATCATCGCCAGATCGATGCGATGCACTGGCAGCCCCAAGGCGGCCGCATATTCGGAATCGAACGCCACCATCATCATGGGGCGGCGGATGATCATGACGAGCAGCAGCGTTGCAGCGCCGCCGATCGCGATGATCAGAGCGTCAGACCACAGCATCCCGGCCGTCGAGCCCAGCAAGAACCCCTCAAGCCCGGCCTGTCGGCCCACTCCCATGGTCTGGATGATTGTCAGCAGAACGATACCAAAGCCGAAGAAGACCGACAGGACCGCCCCGATCGCTGCGTCCTCGGCCAGACGGGTGCGGCGGATCAGCCAATTCATGCACAAAAGGCCCATGGCGGCCGAAATCGCGGAACCGGACAGCAGTCCGATCAGGTTTCGCCCGGTTCCGCCCAGCGCCACCAAAACCATAAAGGCGATGCAGACGCCCGGAAGCGTCGCGTGACTGATGGCGTCACTGACCAGCGCTCGCTTGCGCAGAAACAGGAAGGTGCCTGTCACGCCAGCCGAAAACCCAAGCAGCGTGGCGCCGATGGCAACCAAGGTGGCGTTGTACCCCAATTGCAGGATCAGAGCGTCCCACAGCATGTGTCAGCCCGCAGTGCCCGAGATCTGGTCGATCTGGGCGGTGGCAAGCCGCCCTCCGTACGCGGCCTGAAGAGTCTCGGCGGTAAAGGCCTGCTCGACCGGGCCCTCGGCGACCTTGCGGGTATTGATCAGGAACACGTGGTCGAAATAATCCGTGACCGTGGCAAGGTCATGGTGGACCACGACCACCGTCTTGCCGGCTTCCTTTAGGGATTTGAGGACCGAGATGATGGCTTTTTCGGTGGCGGCATCGACCCCGGCAAACGGTTCATCCAGCAGGTACAGATCGGCATCCTGAGCAAGTGCGCGCGCAAGGAACACCCGTTGCTGCTGACCACCCGAAAGCTGGCCGATCTGGCGGTCCGCAAACTCATGCATCCCGACCCGATGCAGACACTCCATCGCGTGGGCCATGTGTCGCATCCGGACCCGGCCCAGCAAGCCCAGTTCCCGTGACAAGCCCATCAGGACCACGTCGATGACCCGCGTCGGGAAATCCCAATCGACGCTGGCGCGCTGCGGCACATAGGCGATACGGGCCCGCTGCCGGTCCAACGCCTTGCCGAACACCAGCACCTGTCCCGACAGCGGCTTGACGATACCCAGCGCCGCCTTGAGCAGCGTCGATTTGCCAGCGCCGTTCGGTCCGATGATGGCCGTCATGGCTCCGGGTTGCACCGTCATGTCTACCGAGAAAATGGCCGGTTTCTGACCGTAGGATACTGTCATCCCCCGGATCACGAGCGGGCTGTCCTGCACCGTCAGGTCCCCGTTTGATGACGATTTGCCAGCCGCAAGCTCCAACATGGTCAGAGCCCCGCCGACAGCTTGCCGAACATGCCGCGTTCAGGCACATCCGCACCCAGGCCCCGTGCAATGACCGTGATGTTGTGATCCAGCATCCCGATATAGGTGCCCTCGTAGGTGCCCGGCTCGCCCATGGCGTCCGAATACAACTCACCCCCGACCGAGACGGTATGACCCTTCGCCGCCGCACCCTCGATCAACGCCCGCATCGACCGATCCGAGACCGAGCTTTCGACGAAGACGGCGGTCAGGTTGCGCGCGACCAAAGTGTTGACCAATTCTCCGATCCGGTTCAGCCCCGCCTCGGACTGGGTCGAGATACCCTGTATCCCCAACACTTCGAACCCGAATTCCTCACCGAAATAGGCAAAGGCGTCATGGGCGGTGACCAGAATACGGTTGTCTTCGGGCACCTGGGCCAGCACCTTTTTCCCATAGGCGTCCAACTGGTCGATTTCAGCCAGAAAACGCTGGGCGTTGGCGGCGAAGTAAGCGGCGGAGTCCGGCCGCACGTCGGTCAGCGCCTTTTGCACCTCGACCACGACGTCTTTCCACAGAACCGGGCTCATCCACACATGCGGATCGTATTTGTCGGCATAGTCGGCATGTGCACGCAGTTTAAACTTGTCGATGGCATCCGCCACGGCAACGACTTTGCGTTTGCGCCCGAGGTCGTGGAAGAAGTCTTCCATCTGCGCCTCAAGATACAAGCCGTGCCACAAGACCAAGTCGGCCCTTGTCGCGGCAACGATATCGCTGCGGGTCTGGCGATAGCCGTGCGGGTCGACACCGGGACCCATCAGCCCTTTGACCTCGACCTGATCACCGCCGACCTGCTGCACGGCGTCCGCAATCATTCCGGTCGTCGCCACGACCTTCAGCGGCGCCTCGGCCCACGCCGCCAAGGGCAGCGCGGCACCAAGAGCAAGGGCAAAAAGAAAACTGCGGCGAATCATATGTGACCTCGTTCCGAGTACCAGTTGAGAATGAATATGCGAACCATTCGCAACTAAGTCAACCGTGTTGCGAATTACTCGCAAGAAAAAGCTGAATTTGTCCATTTGGTCAAAAAAGTGGCCTAAGGCGCCCGGTTTGCCTTTCCTTTGGCCGTTTCCCGTGCGATTTTGGCGCAAACCTCCCAAAGGACGTGACAATGGATACGCAGAGCTCAGAAAGCCCCGTGCGCACCGCGCATCTGCCGCAAGTGACCGAGCCCCGAAACCCCGGCATGGATCTGGACCTGGACTGGGTGCGCGCCGTGCAGGCCAACACCTCGGCCATCGAGCGCCGCGCCGCGACCCTGCCCGGGCGCCGGTCGGTCAAGAAAGAGTACCAAGCCGCGTGGTTGCTGAAGGCGATCACCATGATCGACCTGACCACCCTTTCGGGCGATGACACCGAGGGCCGCGTGCGCCGCCTGTGCGCCAAGGCCCGGCAGCCGGTGTCCCCCGCCCTGCTGAGGGCGCTGGGCATGCCGCCGATCACCACCGGCGCAGTCTGTGTCTATCACGACATGATCGAAACGGCGGTGGATGCGCTGACAGGCACTGGCATTCCGGTCGCGGCCGTATCCACCGGCTTTCCGGCGGGTCTGTCACCCTTTCACCTGCGTCTGGCCGAGATCGAGGAAAGCGTGAAGGCCGGGGCCGAGGAGATCGACATCGTGATCTCGCGCCGCCATGTGCTGCAGGGCAACTGGCAGGCGCTGTATGACGAGATGAAAGCGTTTCGTGCGGCCTGCGGCGAGGCGCATGTTAAGGCCATCCTGGCCACCGGCGAGTTGGGCAGCCTGCGCAACGTGGCGCGCGCCTCGCTGGTCTGCATGATGGCCGGGGCCGATTTCATCAAGACCTCGACCGGCAAGGAAAGCGTCAACGCCACCCTGCCCGTGTCGCTGGTGATGATCCGCGCGATCCGTGACTATTATGACCGCACCGGCTATCGCGTGGGCTACAAGCCCGCGGGCGGGATCTCCAAGGCCAAGGACGCGCTGGTCTACCTTTCGCTGATCAAGGACGAGCTGGGCGGCCGCTGGCTACAACCCGACCTGTTCCGGTTCGGCGCGTCGTCCCTGCTGGGCGATATCGAGCGGCAGTTGGAACATTTCGTCACCGGGGCATACTCGGCCGGATACCGGCACCCGATGGGCTGAGGACAGGAACAATGACAGTCAAAGAGATTTTCGAGACCATGGAATACGGACCCGCCCCGGAAAGTGCCGCCGAAGCCCTGGCATGGCTGGTCGACCAGGGCGACAAGTTCGGCCATTTCATCGACGGCGCCTTCACCAAGCCCGGCCAAGGGTTTGAAAGCCGCAACCCGGCCACGGGCGAGGTTCTGGCCAAGCTGACCCAGGCCACCCAAGCCGATGTGGACGCCGCCGTGGCCGCCGCCCGCAAGGCGCAACCCAAATGGGAAAAGCTGGGCGGCCCGGCCCGCGCCCGTTACCTCTATGCCATCGCGCGGCTGATCCAGAAGCATGCCCGCCTGTTCGCAGTGCTGGAAACGCTGGACAACGGCAAGCCGATCCGGGAATCGCGCGACATCGACATTCCGCTGGTGCAGCGGCATTTCTACTATCACGCAGGCATGGCCCAGCTGATGGAAGCCGAGCTGCCCGACGCGCAGGCGCTGGGGGTCTGCGGCCAGATCATCCCGTGGAACTTCCCGCTGCTGATGCTGGCGTGGAAGGTGGCCCCGGCGCTGGCCATGGGCAACACGGTGGTTCTGAAACCTGCCGAATACAGCTCGCTTACGGCGCTGCTGTTTGCCGATGTCTGCATGCAGGCCGGTCTGCCCAAGGGCGTGGTCAACATCGTCACCGGCGACGGCGCGGTGGGCGAGATGATCGTGGCCGCGGACGTGGACAAGATCGCCTTTACCGGCTCGACGATCGTGGGGCGCCGCATCCGCGAGGCCACCGCCGGGTCTGGCAAGGCCCTGACGCTCGAGCTGGGGGGCAAGTCGCCCTATATCGTCTTTGACGATGCCGACATCGATTCAGCCATCGAAGGTCTGGTCGATGCGATCTGGTTCAACCAGGGCCAGGTCTGCTGTGCGGGCTCGCGCTTGCTGGTGCAGGAGGGCATCGCCGAGCGGTTCTACGCCAAGCTGCGCGCGCGTATGGACACGCTGCGCATCGGCAACCCGCTGGACAAATGTATCGACGTGGGTGCCGTGGTGGACCCGGTACAGCTGCAGACCATCAAATCGATGGTCGAGGGCAACGCGGTGGGCCAAGTTTACCAACCCGCCTGTGAGTTGCCCGCCAACGGCTGCTACTACCCGCCGACGCTGATCACCGGCCTCGAAACCTCGGACCCGCTGATGCAGGAGGAGATATTCGGCCCGGTTCTGGTCTCGTCGACCTTCCGCACCCCGGCCGAGGCGGTCGAGCTGGCCAACAACACCCGCTACGGGCTGGCGGCCACGGTCTGGACCGAGAACGTCAACCTTGCGCTCGACATCGCGCCCAAGCTGGTCGCCGGCGTGGTCTGGGTCAATGCCACCAACCTGTTCGACGCGGCCGCGGGCTTTGGCGGCGTGCGCGAAAGCGGCTTTGGCCGGGAAGGCGGCTGGGAAGGGCTGAGCGCCTATACCAAGCCCAAGGGTAAAACCAAACCGTTGACCAAGATCGAACCCGTCGCGGGCGAAGGCGGCCCGGTCGATCCGGTCGACCGCACCGCCAAGCTCTATGTCGGCGGCAAGCAGGCCCGGCCTGATGGCGGCTATTCCCGCGCGGTCTGGGGCAAGGCGGGGCTGCTGGGCCATGTGGGTCTGGCCAACCGCAAGGACGTGCGCAACGCGGTCGAGGCCGCAGCAGGCGCTACGAACTGGTCGAAAACCACCGGCCATCTGCGGGCGCAGATCCTGTATTACATCGGCGAGAACCTCTCGGCCCGCGCCGACGAGTTCGCGCATCGCATCGACGCGATGACCGGCCGCAAGGACGGCGCGAAAGAGGTCGACGCCGCAATCCAGCGCGTGTTCACTGCAGCCGCTTGGGCCGACAAGTATGACGGCCAGGTGCATGGCGTTCCGATCCGGGGCGTGGCGATTGCGATGAAGGAACCGGTGGGCGTGATCGGCGCGCTTTGCGCTGACGAAGCGCCGCTGCTGGGTCTGGTCTCGGCCATGGCGCCGGCGATCGCGATGGGCAACCGGGTGGTTCTGGTGGCGTCCGAGCCCTATCCGCTGGCGGCCACCGATTTCTATCAGGTACTGGACACCTCGGACGTGCCCGCAGGCGTGGTCAACATCCTGACCGGCAGTCATGGGGAACTGGCCAAACCGCTGGCCTCGCATCTGAACGTGGATGCGGTCTGGTCCTTCTCGTCGTCGGACCTGTCAGCGCAGATCGAGGTCGTCTCGGCCGGGAACCTGAAACGGACCTGGGTCAATAACGCGACGGCATTCGATTGGGGCATGGACCACACCCGCCGCTTCCTGCAGGCTGCGACCGAGATCAAGAACATCTGGGTGCCCTACGGCGAGTAGGGCCCCTTCCAAAGCGGGAGGCTCTACATGGACTTTGCAGGAAAGACGGTCATCGTCATCGGCGGGACCAGCGGTATCAATCGGGGCATCGCCGAGGCCTTCGCGGCCTCGGGCGCCAAACTGGCCGTGGCCAGCCGCTCGCAGGAGAAGGTGGACGACACCATCGCCGCGCTGAAGGCGGCCGGCGCGGCCGAGGCCATCGGCGCGGCCTTCGACGTGCGCGACGCCGAAGCGGTCGCGGCGGGGCTGGAACAGTTCCACGCGAAACTCGGTGATTTCGACGTGCTGGTTTCGGGGGCGGCGGGCAACTTCCCGGCGCTGATGGCGGAGATGTCGGTCAACGCTTTCCGCACCGTGGTCGAGATCGACCTGATGGGTACTGTGCATGTGCTGAAAGGCGCCTATCCCTATCTGAAACGGCCCGGCGGCAACATCATCAACATTTCGGCCCCGCAATCTTACCTGCCCTACGAGGGCCAGGCCCATGTCTGCGCGGCCAAGGCGGGTGTCGATCAGATCACCCGCACCCTGTCGATGGAATGGGGCGTGGAAGGCATCCGGGTGAACTCGGTGGTGCCGGGTTTCATCGAGGGCACCGAGGGCGCCAAGCGTCTGGCCCCCACCCCCGACGCGGGCGAGCAGCTGCGCCGAGACGTGCCGCTGGGCCGCTGGGGCACGCCTCAGGACGTAGCCAACGCCTGTCTGTTCCTGGCCTCGGACATGGCCAGCTATGTCAGCGGTACGGTTCTGGCCGTGGACGGGGCGCTGTATCAGCGCGGCTCGGGTCAGTTCGGCCAGATGATGGGGCAGATGCTGCGCAGCATGAAAAAGGGGTGATCCGCGTCCGACAGGCTTGGCCGGCCTTGCCGAACACAGGCAGGGCCGTGGCCGCTTGGCAAACCGCCGCTACTGCAACTGCAGGATATCCGGGATGCAGAGCTTTCTTTGTGCCGGCATCTGGTCTGCACCATCCGACCGCTTCAGCCTTTTCGGACCATCCTTGACTTTGACCTTGGGCTCAGCGAGCGCTCCCCTCAGTGTCACTGGCCACGGGCTGCGCGCAAGTGGCTCGCCAATCTTTCTTGGCTGGATGTTCAGGTCCAACACCTTGTCCGTCAGGTCGACAGCGCCAAAGACAACGACCTGAACATGATCTGTTTCCAGCGTCGTCTGTTTCGTCTCAATTTTTCCGTTGGAAATGCTGATCGGCGCGCGCAGGCACACGATTGGCGCCACTTTCTGTTTTTCCTTGGTAAATACCCACGGAAGAATACCCAGCCCGGCCAGATCCAGAAGCTGGGTTTCGATCGAACCGTCACGCATGGAAACCGTGGCATTGCCACGCATGCTGCCGACGAATTGCTTGACGGTATCCGTGCCCCCCGTAACCGAGAAATCTGCGTACACCGTGCCGCTGGCGCCTTTCTTGAAGTTCAGGTTTTGCAGAAGGTCATCCAACTGCCATCCGCCCGCCTTTCCGGTCAGGGTCAGCAGATGTGCCTCATTCGAAAGATCCATTTGCCCGCTGACGTCGAAATGACCACCTCCGTATTCAAACTTCAGAGGTCCGGCCCGTAGCTCGTTTTCGTCCAGAGTCAGTTCGCTCTGCAGGCTGCTGATGCCCTTTGCACCCTCAATGTGACGCAGGTCTATGTCGACATCTACATTCACACCCGACAGCAAAATGGCCCGCCCGATGGGTTTGAGGGTCACATCCCTCAACGGACCTGTGTCACCGTCGCCTTGCTCGGCATCTTCCTGCTCCGGCGGTGAACCACCTATCTTGCGCAGTTGGGCGGCCGCCTGAACGATGGTCCGGATTTGATCGATTTTTATCAGATCGCTCTCGATCGACCCCTGCAGCACGGGATCGCTTGTTGCGTCATCAAGATCCGCCGCGATTTTCAAGACCGACTCGGAAACCTCGACATTGGCTTTGGCATTCCAATCGGTGCCTTCACTTACCAGGTCGATTTCAAGATGGGCCGGACCGGTGTCCACCGGCTCCAGCGACAGGGCCTTCAGAAGATCCGCGCCAGACGGAACATCCACGTCGATCGCCAGATCCAGATTCTCGAACTTGAGGACATTTTCTACGGACCCGTGCACCTCCAGGTTCCAGACCTCGGTTTCGCTTGTCTGACCATCCAGATTGGTCAAAGCAAGCTGTTCGATGTTTCCGTTCAAATGAAAGTTTCCCGAAAACCTGCCCAGCTGGTCATCGGGGCCCAGCAGTTCGGGCGAGATCAGACTGCTTGCCGGAATATCAATCAAACCCTCGGCGGATACGCCCTGCAACTGCAACGCATCCTCGACCGAACCGGTCAGAATGATAAACGGATCGGCGGGGTTTCCGATCCTCAAATTGATGTTGCCCACGCTCAGGGCGCCTTCGGGCGTTCTGGCAAGCTCGGAGAATTTGATCGGCGGCGGGCCCTCACCAGAGGTGTCCAGCGTGAAACCGTTCGTCTTGATGACCATCTGCCGTTGCGGGACCTGTCCCGGGACACTGTCGATGACCATATCCACAGCAATAAGCTTGAGGTCATACCGCGAGGCAGCCGGAGCCGGCTCGGCATCCTCAGGATACAGGCGAATGTGGGTCGTCAAAGAAACATCTTCCGGATTGCCCAATTCCCCGATTTGTCCGGTGACGGAAAGGCTTTGGCCACCATCCAGCTCGGCCAGAACAGACAGGTCATCAACCCGTGCGACGCCGTCTGCCAGTTTGAATGTTGCACCAACATTGCCCGAACCCTCCAACACGCGGTTGAGTTTCAAGACATCGAGCAGTTGACCCAACTGATCGACCTCGAGGGTCGCCTTGACCTGAAGGCCGGTCTCCACAGGAATCTGTTGGGCTTCGACCGAAATCTGATCAAAGTTCAATGCCACTTGGAACGGGTCCTGGGGCGGGAACGTGCCCTTCAAGTCAAAACTCTGACCGTTGAGCGACCCCGTTCCGACCGCCGAGGCAACACCGGTTTCGGCATCGCGCTGCAAAACCAGTTCTGGAAGCTGCAAGTCCAGTCCAATGCCGTTCAGGTCGTTCTGATAGAGTACGGTGACATCCTTCAGGTCGATCGTACGATCCGTCAGAGTTCCGGCCAAAGGCTGGGTCGGACGTTCCGAAGTCTTGTCGGTTTCGGTCCCGGTGCGCGAAAAGGACTGCCAGTTGGTCACGCCTTCTTCGTCTGTGATCAGGTTCAGATGAACCCCAGACACTGAAAGATTGCTCACCGACAGCTTGCTGTTCCACAGGTCCCGTGCAGATACTTCGAACTCGATCTGATCGATCGCCGCCAGATCCGCCTCGGCCTTGGGCGTAGCGGGCAATACCAGTCCAGCTGCTGATACCTGCAACTGACGACCAAGGCCCAAACGCACCTCATCCTCAATCAAGACCTGCTGACCCAGCTTCCTTGAGATCAGGTTCTCAACGAAACTGGTCCGCACCGACGAGAACAAAGCGGAAGACAGAAACAACCAAGCCGCGGCAAAAACCACAAGCGCGACCGCGCAACAGATCAAGACACCTTTGACAATTATTCGCACGTTATCCCTCAGCGTCCCGATTCAGCATGTGATTACCCTAGAGCATTTATCCATCATGTTAATGGAATACATGTTTCGCGCGCCTTCTGAGGCCACGAGATTGCCGTTGCCCGGGCCAACTCACCCTTTGGATTCACACAATCATCCAATTACTGCTATACGTGAATTCTTTTGCGAATGAGGGCATGATGAATTCACTGACCAGAATAACGCGTGGGATAGGCGTCGCTTTCAAGGACGGCAGAGTGAAAGGCATACTCGCCTTCACCGTCGGAATGATCCTTTGGGCGTCAGTGTTCTACCATTTTGTCGAGGGGTGGAGCTGGTTGGACTCCGTCTATTTTTCCGTAGTGACGATCTCGACAGTGGGTTTTGGCGACTTTTCTCCTGAAACCGCTGCGGGCAAGATCTTTACGATGGCGTACATAATCGTGGGTCTGGGTATCTTCGTCACCGCCGCTACGACCGTGGCCGACACGATCCTGTCCCAAGACGACGAGACCCCGCAAAAATAGGCTCTGGCAAGGTGAACTACGGCGTGCTTTGCGCCCCGGGATCCGCTTGCATTTCGGGGCTGAGTCAAACACCGCACTGCCGGGCATCCCCTAAAAGCTCAAAAAATATACATATTTACTTTTTTGAGTGTAACATACGGAAAAACATACCAGGGGGATGGAATGGAAAAGACTCAGGACGCAAAGATTGTCGACCTTGCGATAAGGTTGCTGTTTCTCGGGCTGTTTCTCTACAGCGCCTTGGTCATGGTCGCCCCGCTTGCAAGCGTGGTCATCTGGGCCACAATTCTTTGCGTTGCGCTTTATCCGGCCTTCGATTGGCTTCAGTCCAAGCTGGGAGGACGGAAGAAGCTGGCAACGACGATCCTGGTTTTGCTGGGTCTGGTTCTCACATTGGGGCCGGTCGCAACGGCGGTATCTGGGGCCGCGGAACTGGGGTCCGAGTTTGCCGAGCAAGCTGACAAGGGCGAGTTGAAGATACCTCCGGCGCCGGAAGGCCTGAAGGATCTGCCTCTGGTCGGTGCCAAGCTTGCCGATGCCTGGGGCATGTTCGAACGGAACCTGGATGGTGCGCTTGCAAAATACGGCCCGCAAATCCTCGAGATCACCAAATCGCTCTTTGGCAAAGTTCTGGGGATCGGAATCGGGCTTCTCGGCCTTGCGCTGTCGGTGGTGATCATGGGCGCCCTGTTCAGCCCCGGACCGGATCTGGTGCAGGGCCTTCAGCGCTTTGCCAACCGCGTCTTTGCGCCACGCGGCGGCGAATTCGTCACTCTGGCTGGGGCCACGATCCGGAACGTCACCAAGGGAGTAATCGGGGTTGCCGCCATTCAGGCCGTCGTTGTCTGGGTCCTGTTGGCGCTGTTCGGGATATCCTCGGCCGCGACGCTGGCGTTCATCTGCCTGATACTCTCGATCATCCAGATCGGCCCCGGCCTCGTCCTTCTGCCGCTGGTCATCTATGCATGGAGTTCCATGTCCGGCGGTGCGGCGCTGATCTTCACCGTTCTGGCCATTCCCGTCAGCATAATGGACAGCTTCCTGCGGCCGGTTTTCATTTCAAAAGGCCTGGAGACCCCGATGCTCGTGATCCTCATCGGGGTGCTGGGCGGGATGATGGCCTATGGCCTGATCGGCATCTTCATGGGTCCGGTCTTGTTCGCCGTCTTCTACGAGTTGTTCAAGGTCTGGATCGACGCCTCACCAACGACCGATGACACCGCCGAGGGAGCCGCAAAATGAGGAAGACGATCTGGACGACACTGGCCGTCATTCTCATCTTCCTCACCTGGTATCTGGTTGCCGACCGCAAGACGCCGTTCACCGGGAACGCACGGGTAAAGGCCGTGGCGACCCAAATCGTTCCGCAGGTCACGGGAACCGTGATCGAGGTATTGGTGGAAAACGGGCAGGTCGTCTCGGCCGGCGATCTGCTGGTTCGGATCGACCCGAGACCCTACGAAATTGATCGCGACAGAGCCCAGGCCGACCTTGAGGCGGCCACTCAGGAGGTGGGCGCGTCCTCGGCCGAGGTCAGTGCGGCGCAAGCCAAGTTGGCCCGCGCGCAGAGCGATCTGGATACGATGCGCATTCAGACGGAGCGGGTATTCGCGCTCGAGAAGAAAGGGCTGATTGCCATCTCGAAAGCCGACGACGCCCGAGGCCAGCTGGCCGAGTCCGAGGCGAACTATGAAAACGCCAAAGCGGATCTGGAGAAGGCCAAGCAAAGGCTTGGGGACGAAGGGAATGAGAATCCCAAAATCCAGCGTGCCTTGGCGGCTTTGGCCGATGCCGAGCTCAATCTGGAATGGACCGAACTGCGCGCGCCGGCGACCGGTGTCATATCCAACTTGTTGATTGCGCCCGGTACATACGCCCGGTCCGGCCAGGATCTGCTGACCTTTCTTGATGCGACGGACGTGTGGATCGAGGCGTATTTCACCGAGAACAATCTGGGGCGCGCCACCGTCGGGTCTCCGGTGGATGTCGTGCTGGATATGCACCCCGGTCAGATCATCCCGGGCAAAATCGAGAGCTTCAGCGCTGCCGTCTCGCTGAGTGGCGGCGACACACCCGGACAATTGGCAAGCCCGCCGAGCACCAAAGGCTTTCTGCGTGAACCTGAACGGTTTCCCGTGCGCATCATACTGCCGGGCTACGAGGCCGGAAGCGCGGAGGACGACCTCAGATTTCAGTTGAACGGTCAGGCGGATGTCATCATGTACCTCAGCGACAACGGGATACTGAACGCGGTCGGCCGGACATACATTCGTTTGGTTTCGATCTTTTCTTATGCGTACTGAGGATAGAAACGCCGTTTGCAGACTTGCACTGGGTGTGACCGCCGTCTTTTCCTTGGGGCTTTTCCTTGGGTGGCCATTGGCGGTTGTTGGCGCGGTGTTCACCGCGCTCTTCCTTCAGGCACCTACCGCGTTGCCGCTGGCCGCGTTTGCGAAATTGTTCATCTTCTCGATTGCGTTGATGTTCGTTTCCTTCCTGCTCTCATCGGTTTTCGCGCCCTACCCGGCCGTGTTTCTGATACTGGTGGCGATCGGGATAATCCTGTCCTTCATATGGTCCGTGTCTGGTGCCGGTGTCCTGCCGGGCGTCATCGCCCTGATGGGGGCGCTGATGATCCCCAACCTCGTTCTGCAATCTCCGGATCTGGCGCTGGTGCTTGTATTCTGGATCCCGCTGAACCTGTTGTTTGCCGGTTTCGTATCGACGTTGATGTTCACGCTTATTCCGGCCGCCCCCGAGAACGCCACGCAGGCCAAAGCCGCATCCGCCGCTGACTTTGACAAGCATCGACGCATCGTCAGAATGTCTCTTGTCACGGTTCCTTTCGCCCTGGCGTTTTTTGTGTCTGGTGCATCTGCGCTGCTGGTTCTGTTCTTTGTGGCCCTGCTCAGCCAGCAGCTCGCTGCGATGCCTGCCGCCGGCAAAGCCGTGGCCAAGGCGATGCTGACGGCAAACCTGCTCGGAGCAGCTGCGTCCATCATCTGCTACGAAGTCAACGTCATCGCGCCGGTCATTCTCACGCCGATCCTGCTGTGCTTTTTCGCCTGCGTGACGCTGGGCGCGCTCGGCAAATCCCAGATCCCGCTGGCCGCCGCCGCCGGATCGGCCCTGACGACGGTCTTGATTGTCTACGGCGGGTCGATTTCACCGTTTTCGGACGAGGCTGATGTCAAAAGCATTACTCGGGTTCTGCAAGTCGCAAGCGCGGCCCTGTTCGTCATCATAGCCTACGTGGTCGTGGATGAGTTCTGGCCGGAAAAGAAACGCGAAAATCCGGTGAATGCTTGACGCAGCCGCCAACTTTGGCACCCGAGGCAAATTGGACCGACGTCAAAGCTGCAGGGGCGGCCCCAGAAACTCGATCTGCCATTTCTCGGAGAATGCATTCAGCACGCCGCGGTCGGGAACTCCGTCTGCCATGATGTCTCCTAGCCCGTTGAAAAAGGCGACCGTGTCGAAGGATGGCAGTATCATGACCAGTTGCCGCGCTGGCCCGTCGGAAAGGTTGCGAAACGCATGCGTGGCGCCCCCGGGGATCGTTACGACGTCGCCTGTTTCTGCAACAAAACGCTTTCCATCGCACTCATAGAGATACCGCCCGTCCAAAACGCGAAAGATCTCAGTTTGCGGGTGACGGTGCAGGGGCGGGCCAAACCCCGGTTCATTTATTGTCTCTATGACCGAGATATTCTCGTCGGTGGTGTCGTGCGGTATCCGGACAAACAACTGCAGTCCAATCGCCGGGACGTGGATGGGAGGGTCGGTCAACTTCGAATGCCAGAACTGATAGGGCATCAAGGACCCCTCCTTCCTTACCCGCGAAAATAGTTCCGCTTCATGATGACATCTGTCCATCAAGTGAAGCAAGCCCGCCGGCGGACCCGCATGACCGTGAACTCCATGTGGATTTCACGGAACCGATGCCGGATACGCGGACGATCCAGAGGTTGCGGACGCTTCCGGTTCAAGGGACCCGGGGCGAGCGGCGCTGAATGACCGCTCGTCGGGAGTTCTGCAAAAGGCCTGCCGACTGACGGCCCTTCGAGTCAGTTCGTGGTCTCAAGCCCCTCGGGTTTGCCCACAACCACGAAATGCAGCCCGTCCGGGTCCAGCAGCTCGGCCGCGACGCGGTTCACCTCGTCCAGCGTCACCGCGTTGACCTTGTCGTTTCGCGTCGCGATGTAGTCGATCGGCAGATCTTCCATCTGCATGCCCACCATGATGCCCGCGATCTGGGCATTGCCGTCAAAGCGCAACGGATAGGCGCCGGTCAGATAGGTCTTGGCGTCGTCCAGCTCTTTCTGGGTTACACCTTCGGTCGCGGCGCGCCGCCACTCGTCGCGAATTACCTCGATAGCCTGCCCGACCCGGTCATTGGCCGAGGATACCGACCCCAGATAGACCGAGGCCAGATCCTTGGGCACCAGATAGGTCCCGACGCCATAGGTCAGGCCGCGTTTTTCACGCACTTCCTGCATCAGGCGGCTTTCAAAGCCGCCGCCGCCGAGGATGTGGTTCAGGATGTAGGCTGCAAAGAAATCCGGATCGTCGCGGTCGATGCCCTTCTGGCCGAACAGCGCCACCGATTGCGGCGTGTCGAACTCGACCACCGTGACGCCACCGGGGACCGTCACCTCTGCATTCCCGGGAATCGGTTTGCCCGTTTCGGGCAGGTCCGACAGCAGATTGTCCAGCAACGCACCCAACTCTTCGGGTGTGATGTCGCCCACTGCGCCCACATACAGACGGTCCTTGGCGAAGACGCCTTTGTATGCGTCGATGATGTCGTCCCGGGTCAGGGCCGATACGCTGTCGATCGAGCCTTTGCCGTTGGATCCATACGGATGATCGCCATAGGCCATTTTGGCGAATGTCTCACCCGCGATGTCATTGGGGTCGGTCTGTTCCGAGCGCAGCCCGGACAGGACCTGCGCCCGAACCCGGTCGATCGCGTCCTGATCAAAGCGCGGTTGCTGGATGGTGGTGCGCAGCAGCTCAACGGCGTCGTCCCGGTTTTCAGTCAGGAACTGGGCCGAGATCGCAACACTGTCATCCGTGGCCCTGTATCCGATCGACGCGGCCAGAGATTCCAGCGCCCGCGCATAGGTGCGGGAATCCATGTCGCCCGCGCCTTCTTCGAGAAGGCCGCTCATCAGATAGACCGCGCCGCGTTTGTCGGGATCGTCCAGTGACGTTCCCCCACGGAACCGCAGTTCCAGCGCAGTGAACGGGATCGAGTGATCCTCGACCAGCCAGGCCCGGATGCCGCCGGGCGAGGTGACCTCCTGAATCTTGATCTCGGCCCAGGCAGGCAGCGCGATCAGCAGGGCGATCAAGGGGGCAAGGAAACGGATCATTGGGTCACCTCGTCATCACGCATCAGCCAGCCGGTGACAGACGCTTCGGGCTGAAGCACCTCGCGCGCGGCGGCGATGATTTCTTCGCCGGTGACGGCCTGCAGGATGTCGGGCCAGGCCTGCACGTCCTCGACCGTCAGGCCGCTGGTCAGCGCCCGACCATAGCGGTTGCCTATTCCATCGACATTGTCTCGGGCATAGACCTGTGCGGCGCGCAGCTGCATCTTGATCCGGTCCAGATCCTCCGGGTTGACGCCTTCGGCGATGAAATCGGCCACCGCTTGATCCATCGCATCCTCGGCCTCTTGCAGCGACACGCCTTCAGCCGGAACAACGATCAGGTCAAAGGTCGTGTCATCCAGCGACACCCCACGATAAAACGCCCCGGCATAAACAGCCAACTGCTGCTCAAGCTGCAGTTTCTCGTTCAGGTAGGATGTGGTGCTGCCGCCCAGCAGCTCGGCCAGCAGGAACAACGCCGCAGCCTTCTCCTGCGCACCGGCATCACGCTCGGGCGCGAGGTAGCTGCGCTGAACATATGGTTGCGACACCCGCGCATCCTTGAAGGTCAGACGCCGCTCGGCGGTCTGCGGCGGTTCCTGCGATCGGACCCGTTCAGGCAGGTCCGGGTTGGCGGGGATCACGCCATAATAGGTGTCGGCCAAGGCTTTGACCTCAGCCGGATCCACATCGCCGGTCACCACCAGGATCGCATTGTTGGGCGCGTAATAGGTCTGGTAGAAGGACAGCGCGTCCTCCATGTCCAAGGTCTCCATCTCGTGCTTCCAGCCGATCACCGGAACCCCGTAGCGGTGGTTGAGATACTGCGCCGCGCTCATCTGTTCGCCGAACAGGGCACGGGGGTTGTTCTCGGTACGCTGGTTGCGCTCTTCCAGAATCACGTCGCGCTCGGTGGCGATGTCGCTCTCGGTCAGCCGGATGTTGCGCATCCGGTCGGCCTCCATCTTCATCATCAACTCCAGCCGGTCGGCCGCGACGCGCTGGAAATAGGCCGTGTAGTCATACGAGGTGAAGGCGTTGTCGTTGCCCCCATTGGCCGCAACGGTCGCCGAAAGCTCGCCCGCCGCCATTGTATCGGTGGCCTTGAACAGAAGATGCTCGAGGAAATGCGCCACACCTGACGACCCGATCGGCTCGTCCGCCGATCCGGCCCGATACCAGACCATGTGCTGAACCACGGGCGCGCGGTGATCTTCCACCACGACGACATCCATGCCGTTGTCCAGGGTAAATGTGGTGACGGCCTCGTGCCCGGTTTCGGCCAAAACCGGGGTTGCGGTCATCAAAGCGGCGCAAAACGCCAAGGCCCGAGCCATGGGGCATCCTCCGTTTCGTTACGGTGTTCAAACTACGGTGACGCCGAACGGGTTCAAGAGCGATGACGGAAAGTTAAGAATTATTCATCCGGCGGCGACGAGGGTGTTTCCACGCCCTGTCTGCGCAAAGCTTCGGTCTGCACCTGGGGATCGATGGAATTGCGCTTGTAGACCTGCGAATAGCGGTCCACCTTGAACAGGCGCAACCGCGTCCAACGGCTTTGACGCTTGCGGAAATCCGCATCTTCCTGCGCCAGAACCTGGCGGGTGTTCGGGGAAACGCCATAGCGGCTGGAAGCCGTCACCAGCGCCCCGTCCGACGACGGAATCCCTGTGCCGGGGTTCAGCGCCCCGGGATTGCCACCCAAGGCAGCCACGGCATCGGCATTCGGGTTCGGGTCGGTCAGGTTCGCGCCACCCGGCGTCGGCGCGGGCAGGAACGCATAATCTTTGGGCTGGGTCAGTGGCTTGACCGGCATGACCGAAAACTCGTCCGGCCCGGGCCCTGGCGCTTCGAGATGGCGCAGGCCGATATCGGAACATCCTGCGACCGCAGCAGCAAGTGTCAGAGCAATAATGGCGCGCGGCATCCGCATCTTGGTCTCCAGCCTGTTTCAGGCGCTTTTATCGCATAACATCCGGCGCGTCACGAGGGCTTTTTGCCTTCGAACAGCACCAACCCGAGGGCACCCGCGAAAATGAACACGTCGGCGAGGTTGAAGACGAACGGGTTGTTGATGCCACAGCAGGACATGTTCAGGAAATCCAGAACGTATCCATACAACACCCGGTCAACCACGTTCCCCAACGCTCCGCCGATCAGCAATCCGCCGAAAACCAGCATCCGCCTTGATGCGGCCGTGCGCCAGAGCCAGACGAAAACGCCGATGCTGATGGCCAGCGAAATAGCGATGAGAAACCAGCGCGCGGCTTCGGAATTGCCCTGAAACAGGCCAAAATTGATGCCGCGGTTCTCGCCGTAGCGAAAGGTCAGCAGCGGCGGCAGTACGTCGATGCCGCCGGGCCGGTCGGCCACGCGCAACATGTGGACCACCAGGTACTTGCTGAGCTGGTCGATCACAAATGCGGCCAGCCCGGCCCAGAGCAGAACCCGGACCCGCATCAGTGACGGAAGTGCCGCATGCCGGTGAACACCATGGCCAGACCCGCCTCGTCGGCGGCGGCGATCACCTCGTCATCGCGCATCGATCCGCCCGGCTGGATCACGCAGGTTGCGCCTGCGGCAGCAGCCTCCATCAGCCCGTCGGGGAAGGGAAAGAACGCGTCCGAGGCTACGGCCGAGCCCATGGTCAGCGGTTCAGGCAGGCCCAGACTTTCAGCCATGCGCTCGGCCTTCTTCGCGGCGATCAGGGCCGAATCCACCCGGCTCATCTGACCGGCGCCAACGCCCACCGTGGCCTCGTTCTTGACGTAGACGATGGCGTTCGACTTGACATGCTTGGCCACTTTCCAGGCAAACAGCAGATCGCGCATCTGCTCGGGCGTGGGGGCCAGCTTGGTCACGACCTTCAGGTCATCCATCTCGACATGGCCGTTGTCCTTGTCCTGCACCAGCAGCCCGCCGGCCACCTGGCGCACGGTCTTGCCGCCGGCGCGCACGTCGGGCAGAGCCTCGGTGGTCAGCAGGCGCAGGTTCTTTTTGGCGGCAAAGATCGCCTTGGCCTCGTCGGTGGCGCCGGGGGCGATCACGACCTCGGTGAAGATGCCGGTGATTTCGCGCGCGGTTTCCGCGTCCAGCGGCCGGTTCAGCGCCACGATCCCGCCGAAGGCCGAGGTCCGGTCGCAGTCGAACGCGGCTTTGTATGCCTCGAGCAACGTGGCGCCCGTTGCAACGCCGCAAGGGTTGGCATGTTTGATGATGGCGCAGGCGGCGCTGTCGCGCGGGTCGAACTCGGCCACCAGTTCAAAGGCGGCGTCGGTGTCGTTGATGTTGTTGTAGCTCAGTTCCTTGCCCTGATGCTGCACGGCGGTGGCGACACCGGGGCGGCCCGAGCCATCGACATAGAACGCCGCCTGCTGGTGGCTGTTCTCGCCATATCGCAGGGGCTGTTTCAACTCGCCGGCGAACACGCGGCGCTTGGGGGTGTCGATTTGCAGTGCATCTGCCAGCCAGCTGGACACGGCCGCGTCATAGGCTCCGGTGCGGGCATAGGCCTTCTGCGCCAGCCACTGGCGGAAGCCCAGCGACGTCTTGCCATAGTTTTCCTCGAGCTGATCCAGCAGGGCCGAGTAGTCTTCGACATCGACCACCACGTTGACAAA
Organism: Ruegeria sp. CG3; assembly: GCF_056537205.1. Taxonomy (NCBI): domain Bacteria; kingdom Pseudomonadati; phylum Pseudomonadota; class Alphaproteobacteria; order Rhodobacterales; family Roseobacteraceae; genus Ruegeria; species Ruegeria sp. CG3. The sequence continues at coordinate 238,355 of NZ_JBQFRC010000002.1, forward strand.
GGCGTGGTTCTTGGCCGCGGCGCGGATCATCGCGGGGCCGCCGATGTCGATGTTTTCGATGCATTCGTCATAGCCCGCGCCCTTGGCCACCGTTTCCTCGAACGGGTAGAGATTGACCACCAGCAGGTCGATCGGGCCGATGCCATGCTCCTGCATCGCCGCCACATGGGCGTCATTGTCGCGCAGCGCCAGTAGGCCACCATGCACCATCGGGTGCAGCGTCTTGACCCGGCCATCCATCATCTCGGGGAACCCCGTGACCTCGCTGACATCTTTGACCGCAAGCCCCGCATCCCGCAGCGCCTTGGCGGTGCCGCCGGTCGACAGCAGCTCGACCCCGCGGTCGGCCAGGGCCTTGCCCAGATCGATCAATCCGGTCTTGTCGGAAACGGAAAGCAACGCGCGGCGCACGGGGTGAAGGTCGGTCATGGGTCCAAAGATCCTTTTGGCTCAGTCGAAATCGGGCTCGTCCCGGTGCACGTCGCGCACGGCATAGGCTGTATCCTGCGCCTTGCTCAGCGTCCACCGGATGCGCGTCGCATACTCGATTGCGCGGCCGGATAGAACGATCTGTTTTGTCGCGCGGGGCTTCAGACGGCCTTTTTCCAGATAAACGCTTGGCTCAAGAGACAATTTTCCGGCGCCGTCATGGCGAAAAACCCAGATCTCGCCGCTTTTGAGCGCCATCGACACCGCAGACCCCCCCAGATCCAGCGCTGCGTCCACGTCCGGATGCAGGTGAAACCGGATGTCAAAACCGATCCCTGACAGCTTGGATGCGTCAACCGCCCGGTCGAACTGGCGTTTTGCCTTGTCGGTGGCCGTCAGAAGGATGTCTTCACCTGTTACCTCGCGCCCGTCAAAGCGCAGCTCGATCGTACGGGCATGGGTAAGTCCGAAAACCTTGGCGTACCCATCATGGCCCGCCATCACGCGCGCGCCTTCGAACGAATCCTCGAACTCTACCGGCACCTCGCTCGGGCCATCCACCAGCGCTTCGTTCGCGGTTCCCTTGGTCGGGGCAGCCAACCGGGCGCTGGAGTATCCATCCAGGCAAAGGGTCGAGTGCGAAGGCGTGGCCCGCCCGGCCCGGCGCCACTCCAACCCGAAGCTTTCGCCCGAACCGCAGTTGACGATCAATGGCCGACGACCCGAGGTCAGCTCGAAAGCCAGCGTCGAGGCGTGCGCCATGTACGAGGCCGCCCCTTTGGCCGGGGGTGCTGCGTCGATGATCACCGTGGTGCGGGCGGCGGCCAGACGGGCATAGCCCATGGTCAGACCTTTGACGGGTTTGGGCTTGACCCCGCTTTGGGCCAGCGCCTGTTCCAACCGGCCTTCTATACCGCGGCCACCGCCGTGAAACCGGGCCAACCCGCCGTCTGCATGACGCAGGCTGCGCAGGGTCGGGGCAATCCGTTTGATTGCTGCCGTCTGAGCGGCGGGCGTACCGCGCCCCACTTCGCTGAGCGCGGCGGATGTCCAGGCCAGTAGGGTAAAGACCTCGAGCAGTTCCTCCGGATTCCGCGTGGGAATGCCGCCTTGGGCGTCGATCTGAGCCTCGCATTCCCGCGCCAGGGCCCGAACGGCCGGGTCCGAGATGTCTTCCATCCCCTCCAGCGCCAAACCGGCCTGAACCAGGCCGGCCAGCGCCTCGAAACGGGGCAGCCCCGGTGTCGCCGCGTGCCAGCGTTTGGACAGGAACCAGGTCTGTTGTGACAGAGACCGGAAAAACAGGCGGCTATGGGCCTCGTCCATACCGCGCAGCAGGAACAGCGCGTGGTTGATCCAGCGGATCAGGCGGCGCCCGGTCAGGTCCGGGGCCCAACCCGGACCCTGCCCCTTGCCGTGGGACTCGATCCAGCCCCAGACCCAGCGTTGCGCCTTTTCCCGTGCCGCGGCATCACCCACCGCGGCCAGATCGTCCAGCCAGGCAAACCCGTGGCGTTCAGCATCGAATGCGGCGTTGGGGGCCACGACCTCCCACAAGCCCGTGTCCGGGGCTTCGACAAGGTAACCGGCAAACAATAGATTCCCCGCCACCAGTTGCCGCCCGCGCGCAAATGAACCGACGGTGCGCGGCTCGGGCTGACCGACAAAGCCGCTGACGGGTTTCCGGCGCTGGCTGAGGCGCGCGTAGAGACGGTTCTGAAACCGCACCCATCGGTTGGCCATGGTGTCCGAATTCGACATGACGTGTGTTGCTCTGCCCCTGCCGCTCTGCTGGCGTTTGAACCAACGATAGCCGGGCCGGTTCGTCAAGTCATCGAAAAGCGACCGGTCAGGCCGATTTGTTCAGGCAGGCGATATAAAACCCGTCCATTCCGCCCAGATCGGCCCAAAAATCGGGACGCAGGCGCAGCCCGCCTTCCTCGGTCAGCCAGTCGGGCTGAACGCCGGGCACCTGCAACGCGGCGCGGTCCACCTGCATGTCGGGATGGAGCGGCAGAGCCTCTTCGATCTGCACTTCGCCTTCGTCGGGCAGCAGCGAGCAGGTGCAATAGACCAGACGCCCGCCGGGTTTCAGCAGGGTCCAGGCATGGGCCAGCATCCGCGCCTGCAACTCGATCAACCCGCCGAACTCGGAACCGTCTTTGGCAAAGGGCAGATCCGGGTGACGCCGGATGGTGCCGGTCGCCGAACAGGGCGCGTCCAGCAGGATCGCATCGTACTGGCCCTGATGGTCCAGCGCGTCGCCGGCGACCACCCGGGCCGACAGCCCGGTCCGTTCGAGGTTTTCCCGCACCCGCGCCAGCCGGGCCTCGGAAATGTCCAGCGCGGTGACCTCGGCCCCCGCCGCCGCCAGTTGCAGCGTCTTGCCGCCGGGCGCGGCGCACATGTCCAGAACCTGCTCGCCGGGCAGGGGCGCCAGAATCCGCGCCGGCAGGGCGGCGGCGGCATCCTGCACCCACCAGTCTCCGGCCGCATAGCCCGGCAGGGCCGAGACTTGCCCCGCATCGGCAACCCGCACCGACCCGGTCGGAAGTTCGGTGCCCATGGGGATCGCTGCGCCGGGTTTTGGCGTCAGGTCCAGCGGTGCGCCGGCGAAATGTGCCTGCTCCATGCCCTTGACCGCCTCCGCGCCCCAGGCGGCGATCAGCGGCTCGCGCAGCCAGTCCGGCAGGCGCGGCACCCGCATCTTCGGCCAAGCGTCGGGGCCTTCGGCGGCGATCTTGCGCAGAACCGCGTTGACCAGCCCCTTGAGCCGCCCGTGCTTGCGCGAGCGGCCGATGATCTCGACCATCGCGTTCACGACGCCATGCGCAGCCTCACCCTGGCACAGTTCGACCGTTCCCAGACGCAGCGCGTTCTGGACGGTCAGCGCCGGTGTGCGCCGCAGATGCCCCTCCAGCAGGCGGTCTGCGCGCTCAAGCCCGCGCAGGGTCTCCAGCGTCAAGCGCTGCGCCCTGGCGCGGTCTTCGGGGGCCAGGCGGTCCAGCGCCCCGGCCGCCAAGCATTCGGACAGCAAACGACCCTCGCCCAGGATCTGATCCAGCAGATAGATGGCGCTGCGCCGCGCCGCCGTCGGGGTGTTGGTCATGAAACCGCCTTTGCAAGGTTTGCGCCCGCATTGCCATCAGCGGACGAGGGCGTATATCAAGGCCATGCACGGAAAGGAACCCGATGTCATGAGCGACGACCGCAGAGACCTGCCGCCCGCCGCCCAGCGCGCCTTGGCCGAGGCCGAAGAGCGCCGGCGCAAGGCCGAAGCCGAGGCCAAACCCCTGCCCAAGGAGCTGGGCGGGCGCGACGGACCCGATCCCGCGCGCTATGGCGATTGGGAGAAGAAGGGCATCGCGATCGATTTCTGACCGCTCAGACCGCCCCTCGCAGGGCCTGCAGGAAATCGCCGATCAGGGCCTGCTGCTTTTTCGACTGCGCCCGGTCCTGCGGCCAGGTCAGCCAGTATCCGTCGCGGGTTTTCAGATCGGGACGCCCCAGCCGGATCAGACGGCCCGAAGCCAGATCCGCCGAGGCCAGGGCGACCGACCCCAAAGCAACCCCCAACCCCTGCCGCGCCGCGCCCAGGGCGTGTTCCATCGAATCAAAGCTCAGACCGGCGCGTGGCAGATCCGTGTCGCCCGTCTTCTGCATCCAGTCCTGCCAGCCGGGCCGTTCGCCGCGCAGCTCGATCACCGGCGCGCCCCAGCTGACGCCCGGTGCCGCCATCGGGGTCAGAACCTCGGGCGCGATCAGGTCGGCGGCGCGCCCCGGCCAGTTGCCGCGCCCATAGCGGATCTGAAGCCAGGTCCGCTCGTCCTCCAGCGAGGACCGCCGAGCCACAGAATCCGTGGTGACCTGCACCTCGGGCCGCAGGGCGCGAAATGCCCCCAGGCTGGGCAGCACCAGCGCCTGGATATGCGAGGACAGCCCGGCCACCCGCAACGCGCGCGGGGCGGTGCCGAACAGATCCTCGGTGTTGCGTTCCAACGCCCGCAGGCTGTCCTGCACAAGCGGCAGATAGCTTTCGCCCTCGACCGTCAGCGACACGCCGCGCGCCTCGCGCACGAACAGGGACCGGCCCAGCCAGGATTCCAGATTGGCGATGCGCTGGCTGACCGCCGCCTGGGTCAGGCCGAACTCGCGCGCCGCGGCCGAGAACCCGCCCAGCCGCCCGGCCGCCTCGAACACGCGCAGCCAGTCCAGCGGGGGCAGGCCGACCTTTTTCTTGCTCATTAGATTTTCCAATCCTCAGAGGAAACAAGCCTTAATTGTCGTAATGCCATATCCCGCGTATCTCCTCAATCAAAGCCCGCGCTGAACAGGAGAGCCCCATGCTGCGCCATGCCACTCATGACCCGGCGGTCGTTTCGGTTGAATTCGAAGACGGCACCCGCGCCCGTTTCCACGCCATCTGGCTGCGCGACAATGCGCTGGACCCGCAGACGCGCGACGCCGGCAACGGCCAGCGCCTGATCACGATCGGCGACATTCCGGCAGAGATCGCGATTCAGGCGGCCGAGGTGGCGGGCGGTGACCTTCAGGTGACCTTCGCCCCCGAAGACAAGACCGTCACCTTCCCCGCAAACTGGCTGGCCGCGCATGTCTATGATCGGGACCAGACCCGCCCGATGGGCTGGCTGTCGCCCGGCATCACCACCTGGGACGGCGGGTTCGCGGCCCCGGCCGGCGACTGGACGCAGGTGCATGAAAGCCCCGCCGCCAAGCGCGACTGGCTGGCGGCGGTCGCCGAATACGGCCTTGCCAAGCTGACCGGCGGCCCGACCGAGCCCGGTTCGCTGCTGAAGGTCGCCGACCTGTTCGGCTATGTGCGCGAGACCAATTATGGCCCCTATTTCGAGGTGCGGACCGAGGTGAACCCGACCAACCTGGCCTATACCGGCCTTGGACTGCAGGCGCATACCGACAACCCCTATCGCGATCCGGTGCCCACGCTGCAGATCCTCTACTGCCTGGAAAATAGCGCCGAGGGCGGGGAGTCGATCGTGGTCGACGGCTTTCGCGCGGCCCAGCGCCTGCGCGACGAAAACCCCGAAGGCTTTGCCCTGCTGGCGGGCTATCCCGCGCGGTTCGAATACCGCGGTTCGGACGGGGTATGCCTGCGCGCGCGCCGCCCGATGATCGAGCTGTCGCCCGATGGCGAATTGATCGGCATCCGCTTCAATAACCGGTCCTCGGCCCCGTTCGTGGATGTGCCCTTCGACCGGATGGAGGCCTATTACGCCGCCTACCGCCGTTTGGGCGAGATCATCGACGACCCGGCCATGGGCGTGGCGTTCAAGCTGGAACCGGGCGAGAGCTTCATCGTCGACAACACCCGCGTCCTGCATGCGCGTCTGGGATATTCGGGTGCCGGGTCGCGCTGGCTGCAGGGATGCTATGCCGACAAGGACGGGCTGCTGTCGACTCTGGCCGCGATGCGGATGGCACAACCGGAGGCGGCGGAATGAGACCCGATTTCCAGACCCTGACCCGCGACAACATCGTGGCCTTCATCGCCGATATCTTCGACCGGCGCGGGGGCGAGGAATACCTGGGCGAGCCGGTGACCATGGCTCAGCACATGCTGCAGGGCGCCACCATCGCCGAACAGAACGGCATGCCCGAAGAGATCATCGTGGGTGCCCTGCTGCACGATATCGGGCATTTCACCTCGGAATTCGGCACCTACCACCCCGACGATACCGAAGACCGCCACCACGAGGATGCCGGCGCCGAGGTGCTGGAGCGGTTCTTTCCGTCGGTCATCACCGATTGCTGCCGCTATCATGTCGCGGCCAAGCGGTACCTGTGTGCGACAAAGCCCGAGTATTTCAACCGTCTGTCGGCGGCCTCGGTCCATACGCTGGACCTGCAGGGCGGCCCGATGAGCGCCGAGGAAGTCGCCGCATTCGAGGCCAACCCGAACCTGAAGGAAATCATCCAGGTCCGGTATCTGGACGAGGCCGGCAAACGGCCCGACATGGACACCCCCGGCTTCGACCATTTCGCGCCGATCGTTCAGCGCATGGTCGACCGGCATCTGGGCGAGGGTTAAAGCCCCAGCACATCCACCATGTCATATTGGCCGGGGGCCTTGCCCTGTCCCCACAGCGCCGCCTTCAGCGCGCCTCGGGCAAAGATCGCCCGGTCGGTCGCCACGTGGCGCAGCACGATCCGTTCGCCCGGCGCCGCGAACAGCACGTCGTGTTCGCCAACGATGTCGCCACCGCGGATGGCGTGGAAGCCGATATGCCCCCCCTGCCGGGCGCCGGTGATCCCGTCGCGGCCCCGGTCGGCGACATCGGCAAGGTTCACGCCCCGCCCCTCGGCCGCGGCCTCGCCCAGCATCAGCGCCGTCCCCGAAGGCGCATCGACCTTGTGATGGTGATGCGCCTCGATCACCTCGATGTCGAAATCCTCGTCCAGCGCGGCGGCGACCTTTTTGGTCAGCTGCACCAGCAGGTTCACGCCCAGGCTCATGTTGCCCGCCCGCACGATCACCGCATGGCGCGCGGCGGGTTCCAGCGCGGCGATCTGTTCGTCGCTCATGCCGGTGGTGCCGATCACATGCACGCAGCGCGCCTGCGCCGCCAGCGCGGCGAACTCCAGCGTCGCCTCGGGCGCGGTGAAGTCGATCACCGCCTGGGCCTGGGCAAAGGCCTCGAGCGGATCGTCGGTGACGGTCACGCCCAGCGGCTGGCCGCCCATCGCGGTGCCCACGTCCTGACCGATCCAGTCATGGCCCGTGCGCTCGACCGCGCCGACTAGCCGCGCCTGATCGCTGTCGGTGATGGTCTTGATCAGCATCTGCCCCATCCGGCCCGAAGCCCCGGTCACGACGATTCCCGGAATATGCGTCATTGCGCTGGTCCTTCTTCTGAAATTCGGCTCAAAGCCTCCTACTCGGTTCGGGGCCGCTTGGCAAAGCCCCGCTTTGCGCTTAGATCGGGGACATGGCTAAGAACAAATTCCACGACGGCCCCGGCCCCTCGCAACGGCAGCTTCGCGTCGGCGAACTGATCCGCCGCACCCTGTCCGAGGTGCTGGCGCGCGGCGACGTGCACGACCCCGACCTGAACCGCCTGTCGATCACCGTGGGCGAAGTCCGCACCTCGCCCGATCTCAAGATCGCCACCGCCTATGTGTTGCCGTTGGGCGGCAAGGGGCAGGACACCGTGATCGAGCTGCTGGCCCGCAACAAAGGCGAGCTGCGCCGCATGGTCGGCAAGAAGGTCGGCCTGAAGTTCGCCCCCGACCTGCGCTTCCGGCTGGACGAAACGTTCGACCGCATGGACGACACACGCCGGATGTTCGAACAGGACGCCGTGCGCCGGGACCTGGACGAGTGATCCGCAGGACCGCCGCTTTGATCGCATTGCTCTGGGCCGGACAGGCCGGTGCGGTGACCTGCGAGCGCGTGGCCCACGAAGACCGGCGCTATACCGTGTGCGAGGTCGACGCCACCACCGAGGACCTGCGCCTGTTCCTGTATGACGAAGCGGGCCAGGTGCTGGGCCATTTCTCGTCGGTGAACGAGGAACTGGCCAGTTCGGACCTGCGCCTGAGCTTTGCGATGAACGCCGGCATGTATCACGAGGACCGCTCGCCGGTGGGCCACTATGTCGAAGACAGGCAGGAACTCATGCGCGTGATTCCCAACGCCGGCCCCGGCAATTTCGGCCTGCTGCCCAACGGGGTGTTCTGCATCCGCGAAGGCCGCGCCGACGTGTTCGAGACGCTGGACTATCTTGATCGCAAGCCCGATTGCCGCTTTGCCACCCAATCTGGGCCGATGCTGGTGATCGGCGGCGAATTGCATCCTCGGTTTCTCGAGGATTCGACCTCGCGCTATATCCGCAACGGGGTGGGCACCAGCGCCGATGGCAGCCGCGCGGTGTTCGTGATCTCCGAGGATTATGTCACCTTCCATGAATTCGGCCGCCTGTTCCGCGACGTGCTGAACACGCCCAACGCGCTGTTTTTCGACGGCAACATCTCGCGCATGTATGACCGCGCGGCGAACCGGTCGGACGTGGGATTCTCGCTGGGGCCGATCGTCGGCGTGGTCGAGGACATCCCGGCAAATTGACAGCGCCGGACCGATCCGCTAGGTCGCGCGCCTCAGCAGAATTCTAGGTGCATCATGGGACGCAAACGCAAGGGTCGTGACATTTCCGGTTGGCTGGTGGTCGACAAGCCGGCAGGCATGACCTCGACCGCCGTGGTCAACAAGGTCCGCTGGGCGCTGGACGCCAAAAAGGCGGGCCATGCCGGCACGCTCGACCCCGAAGCCACCGGCGTTCTGGCCGTCGCTTTGGGCGAGGCCACCAAGACCGTTCCCTACATCACCGATGCGCTCAAGGCCTATACCTTTACCATGCGGCTGGGTCAGGCCACCAATACCGACGATGCCGAGGGCGAAGTGATCGCGGAAAGCGACCTGCGCCCCACCGATGACGAGATCAAGCAGGCACTGCTGCCCTTCGTGGGCGAGATCATGCAGGTGCCGCCCAAGTTCTCGGCGGTCAAGATCGACGGTCAGCGCGCCTACAAGCTGGCCCGCGACGGCGAGGATGTCGAACTGGCCGCCCGGCCCCTGTGGATCGAGGAACTGGTGCTGGTCGACCGGCCCGACCCCGACCATGTCGTGCTGGAAATGACCTGCGGCAAGGGTGGCTATGTCCGCTCGATCGCCCGCGACCTGGGTGCGGCGCTGGGCTGCCATGGCCACGTCAAGGAGCTGCGCCGGATCTGGTCCGGTCCGTTCGAGGCCGAGGACGGCCTGAGCATCGAGCAGATCGACGAGATGGCGAAAACCCCGGCGCTGGATGAGCACCTGCGCCCGCTGGAAGAAGGGCTGGCCGACCTGCCCGAGCTGAAATGCACCCCCGAAGGCGCCACCCGCCTGCGCAACGGCAACCCCGGCATGGTTCTAGCCGGCGACGTGGAATACGGCGACGAGGCCTGGGCCTCGTTCGACGGCAAGGCCGTGGCGGTGGGGGTCTACAAATCCGGTGAACTGCACCCCAGCCGGGTGTTCGCCGTGTAGTTCGGCCACGACTCAGCCACACCGGTCCTCAGACTGCCCGCACAAAGAAATTGCGGTTTGCAGTTCTGTTTGGATGCCTTACGACATGGTTGGGAAGCGTTTTTTGCGCCTTTGGTCAAAAGTGGGGTTACATGCTAAGAGAAGCACGCGGGCTGAACTACATTCGGTTCTTTCGGCGAATGTTCACGGCCCGAAACTTTGATTGGTATCTGGAGATCGGCTGCCGCGGTGGTCGAATTTTGTCGCAATGCAAAAGCAAATCAATCGGTGTTGATCCGGTTTTCAGGCTTGGAACGGACGTTCTCGGCGAGAAACCGGAGCTGCACTTGTTCCAAGAGGAAAGTGATACGTTCTTTGAAAAAAATCGACTGATCGCTATGGGCGCGCGCGTCTCCGTCACTTTCATAGACGGCATGCATCTCGTCGAGAATGTCCTCAGGGACGTCATCAACACCGAGAAAAACAGCGATCCGAACGGGGTCATATTCGTCCATGACTGCTTTCCGTTCAACGACGAAATGACCACACGAGACCTGAACGCATTGCCGAAGGTCTGGACCGGCGACGTCTGGAAGATAGTACCCATCCTGCGTGAGTACCGGCCGGATCTTACACTGACGGCACTAGACGCAGCCCCGACCGGCCTTTTGGTGATTTCGCGGCTGGACCCGGAGAACACGACGCTCCTCGATGCATACGACCAGATTCTCGCGAGATACCGGAACCAAACTCTGGAAACGTACGGCAGGGCCAAGTTTGCGGACACCTACCAATTCGAGAGTACACGGGACGAGATTTCCAACGAGTTCAAACTCGTCGCCAAAGTCTCTCGGCCGCATGAGCCGGTCGTGAAACCAGCGGTGATTACCCCCTGATGGCGAAGAAGCGCAAAATAATCTTTGCGTATCGCGCCCACCAATCTCAGATGGGTTCTACCGTCATGCGCGTTCACCAACTGTCTGAAATGCTGCGCACATGGCAAGGAGACGAGTTTGAGGTCGAAACTGTGGGCATTCCCAAAAAAAGATTCCATCGTCGACATCGCGCTTTTGCTGAATACGCCAAAGACGCTATAGTGGTGGGGCTTAAGTTCGCCATTTCAGACATGGATCCTGAAAGCGTCTCGCTGTTGCGAGAAAACGCGCGCGCACTCTGTCTTGACCATGTAGATAGCGTTCCGACAGAAGACACACTGCCGCTCTACGATGTTCATATCATGGCCTCGCACGAAGGTCGAAAAAAGATGGAACGAAGGCTGAAGGCCTCGGGCGCCCCATACTCAGCAGTTATGCACGTCACGCACCACGCGGACCCGCGCCTGCCGTCTTCGAACCCCAGATCAGATGATCGGTTCTCAATTTGCTATCTAGGCAACCCCAAAAACATGGTTGAAGCCTCCGAAATCGTCGAAGTTCTACCTTACATGGAAAAAGGCTTTTTCTTTTGCGCCAAGTTGCTGGCCCACTATCCGGCACACTACGGGGTACGGACCAGAAGCCACTCAAGGGAGGTTTCGAAACCTTTCACCAAGGGTTTCACTGCGGCCGCGATGAATGCCAATATTATCGTGGACCGAAGCACCGACGACGCGCATTTTTACCTTGGCTCAGACTACCCTTTTTTGCTGCCCGACAATCATCCCAACACGGTTTTGGCTGGATTAGAACATATGCGCCTTTCGTATGGAGGCGCCGAATGGAAACACGGGCTGGACATAATGAAAAGCGTCAGGCATCTCTCATCCCCCCGCCACATAATAAGCGAATTGGTGATGGCTTTAGACGTCGCGGAGGCGATCTCAGCACTCCGTTGACGCAAGGGATCCCGGAACACCTTTTTCTCTGCGGAGGCTCTGCAATTCTATGAATCGACCACTCCAGTGTTTCGCTAGCGCATGATCACCCGGTCCCACACCAAGGGCGACGCGCCCTCGACAGCCGTCTATTCCGACTGCGAACGCTATCGCTACAGCCTGACCCGCATCTGGGATCCGGCCGGGCGCCGAGCGCTGTTCGTGATGCTGAATCCTTCGACCGCGACCGAGGTGCAGAATGACCCGACCGTCGAGCGTTGCGAGCGGCGCGCGCGGGCCTTGGGGTTCGGGGCCTTCCAGGTGACCAACATCTTTGCCTGGCGTGACACCGACCCGCGCAAGATGCGTGCCGCGGCCGATCCGGTCGGGCCCGAGAACGACGCCGCCATCCTAGCCGGCGTGGACTGGGCCGATCAGGTGATCGCCGCCTGGGGCACCCATGGCGCGCATCTGGATCGCGGCCCGACGGTCGAGCGCCTGCTGCGCGGCACCGGCCAGCCGCTGTTCCACCTGGGGCTCAGCAAGGCAGGCCACCCCAAGCATCCGCTCTACATCGCGTACACCCAGCAACCCGAACCGTGGAGCCGGTGACAAAGGGTTAACCACAGACTCAGGTTGGCTTTGACCAACCCTTTGGCGGCATGGGATATTTCACACTCGGGGCGGCGCGCTTTCGGAGGGTTCCCATGTTTCTGCTCGGATTGTTCGGCCTGGCCGCAATGGGCGGCGCAGCATACGCGATCAGCGACGTATTCTCGGGGGATGAGGACGAGGACAACGACGATGTCATCGAAGAAGATGCCGTCGAAGACATTCCCGAAGGAAACCTGCTTGAGATTGACGATTCTTTCGAAGACCCGGCCGAGGCCGAGGATGCGTCCACCGGAACCATACTTTCGGACGTAGACGGAAACCTGGTCATCGCCGGCGGACCGGGCGTGGACAATCTGAGCGGGGTCGAGGGCAACGATCAGATCAACGGCTATGACGGCGATGACATTATCGATGGTGGCGCCGGAAATGATACGTTGTTCGGCGCTGACGGGGATGACACGCTAAACGGAAACACTGGCAATGATGTTCTGCACGGTGGCAACGGTCACGATGACCTCTCGGGGAATGCCGGTGACGACATCTTGTACGGTCATGCCGGCGACGACCAGTTGGTTGGTGGCGAAGGCGATGACGATCTGTACGGCGGTCAGGGCAACGATGACCTTGCCGGGGGTGAGGGCGAAGACGCGCTGCAAGGCGGCGACGGCGAAGACATGCTCGCCGGCGGCGCAGGGGCAGACACGCTGTTCGGCGGTGATGGCAACGACACGCTGACCGGCCGGGACGATGGCGACACGCCCGCCAGCGATTTTCTGAACGGCGGCGCGGGGGACGACACGATCCTGGCCGGTGCCGGAGATGTCGTCACCGGCGGTCAGGGAGCGGACCAGATCGCCATCGATGGAACGGGCACCGGGAAGGAAGTCAGCATCGTGGATTTCACTCCCGGAGAAGACAAGCTGCTGATCGAATGGAACGGCCCTGACGCGCCCGAAATCGGGATCGAACAAGACGCGGACAACGCCGTTCTGACGCGCGTTCTGGTCAACGGGCGTGAGGTGGCCTATCTGTTCGGCGCCCAAGGTCTTGGGCCCGAGGACATCCAACTGACTCCGGGTCTGGACCCGACCCTGACCAGCCCCACGGGCTGAGATACGCAGAATCCCTTTGCCATTTATTCCGATTGCGCCTATACGCGCCCATCCGCATTGGAATCGGTGCGGTTTTCTCCATGGGCCTGCGCTGGACGACATCCCGGCCTGCGCCATCAACTCTAACCTTCGAAGGAGACCCCGATGTCGATCACTGCTGAAGAAAAAGCACGCGTCATGAAAGAATTCGCGACCAAGGACGGCGACACCGGTTCGCCGGAAGTCCAGGTTGCTATTCTGACCTCGCGCATCAACACCCTGACCGAGCACTTCAAGACCCACAAGAAAGACAACCACGGCCGCCGTGGTCTGCTGAAGATGGTCGCCCAGCGCCGCAAGCTGCTGGATTACCTGAAGGGCAAGGAAGAAGCGCGCTATCAGGACCTGATCAAAAAGCTGGGCATCCGCCGCTAAGCGCGGAATACACCGCTTTCAAGTTCGAGACGCCCGCCATTTGGCGGGCGTTTTTTGTCAGAGGAGCGTGATGTTCAGTCCAGCGTGTTCTTGTAGACCACACCGTCTTTCATGATCAGGTCGAAGTACTCGCCCGGATTCCCAACCAACTCAAGGTTTTCAAGCGGATTGCCGTCGACGAGGATCAGGTCGGCATAGGCACCCTCTTTGATGACCCCCAGCGGGCCGTCTTGATACGGGTGCCGGGGGCCGCTCAGTTCCAGCAACCGGGCGTTTTCAGAAGTGGCGATTTTCAACACTTCATACGGGGTGAACCATTCGCCCAATCGCACCAGATAAAGGCTTTGTTGATACGCCTTGGAGGCGTCCAGAAGCTGGTCGGTCCCAAAGGCCAGGTTCACCCCCACCTCTTTGGCCATCGGGTACAGGTTCGCAACGGCATCTGTGACCTGCTTGTATTTTGCCGCGCTGACCGGGCTGTCCCAGACCATGTCCTCTTCTTTCATGGTCTGGGGGCTTAGCCATGCCCCTTTTTCTTTCATGAGCTCGAGCGTTTCACGAGACGCGAAGAAACCATGCTCGATGCTCATGACGCCGGCTTCGACTGAGGTGCGAATCCCGCGGTCCGTCATTACATGGGCCAGTACGTAAGTATTGAAGTTCGCAGCTTCTTCGACGACCGCTTCGATCTCATCAACAGAGTATTCGCTCACATCCAGCGGATCATACTGTGAGGATACGCCACCGCCCGTGGTTATTTTGACTTGGGAGGCACCGTACTTGAGAATCTCGCGGGTCCTTTTGCGAACCTCGGGGACCCCATCGGCCACCATCGCCATCATGTTCTTTTCCCAATAACTCAACTCGGAAGTCGAGTTTCTTGGGTTTTCCAACAAACTGTGGAAATCGGCATGACCCGATGTTTGGCTCATGAACGGCCCCGAAGGCAGAATGCGGTGCCCGGGGTATTCGCCGGAATCGATCAGTCTCTTGATTGCAAATGGATTGCCGCCGGGATCGCGCACTGTTGTGAAGCCGCGCATCAGGGTTTCCTTTGCCCCTGTCATCGAACGAATGGCCACTTCCGACATATCGCCTTGATTGAAGATCAAGACGGTTGCTGGGGTATACGCATATGTCGTGTGCCAGTGTACATCGATCAGACCCGGGATCAGGGTGCGTCCACCGCCGTCGATCACCGTTGCTCCTTCGGCCGAGATCGGGTCTGCCGACACAGCTGCAATCAGGTTGCCCTCGATCAGAACATTCGCGTTCTCGATGCGCCCGTCGTTGACGCCATCAAATACATGCACATTGGTGATCAGGGTCTGAGCCGGGTCTTGCTGCGCGGAAACCGAGGTGGCGGCAAGCAGCGCCACCAAAAGATGAATACGCATGAAGTATCTCCTGTCAAACATCGCCATCTTAGCAAATAATCCGATTTGTACATGCGGAACTTCGCGCAAAAACATGCATCCTGAACGTACCCTCGAAACAGCCGAAAGGCGTATAGAATGATAGCTCTGATCCTCAATGCCTACCGTCTGCTCAAGGCGATCGTCCGATCATGGGATGATCCGCATTTTCGGGGTGGTTTGCTGCTATGTGGGCTTATTCTACTGTCCGGCACGTTGTTCTACAGCAGCGTCGAGGGCTGGCATTGGGTGGACGCGCTGTATTTCAGCGCGACCACATTATCGACGGTCGGGTTCGGCGATCTGTCCCCGGCGACCAAGATCGGCAAGGTCTTCACCGTGATCTACATTTTTGTTGGAGTCGGCGTGTTCATCGCAATGTTCATTCAATTTGCGAAGGCTTTGTTGCGAGATCCTGAATAGAGACTTCCGACCCGGGTCAAACCTTTGGAACTATGACTGGGTCCGGTTAAACCGAAAAAACGCCCGCCGAATGGCGGGCGTTCATTGGCCGTCGAGGGCGGCTCAGATCTTGGCGCGCTCAGACTTCAGCGCCAGCCACAGACAGTAGCACATGATCAGCACCACAAGCGTGAACGGGATGCCGGTTGACACCGCCGCCCCTTGCAGCGCGGCAAGCCCGCCACCCAGCAGCAGCGCGATCGCGACCAGACCTTCCAGCGTGCACCAGAACACACGCTGCACCACCGGGGCGTCCATCTTGCCGCCGGCGGTGATCGTATCGATCACCAGAGACCCCGAGTCGGACGAGGTGACAAAGAAGACCACGATCAGAATCAGCGCGATCGGAGCCACGATGCCGTAGAGCGGAAGCTCTTTCAGGAAGCCGAACAGCGCGCCTTCGGGGGCATAGCTGTCTATCACCGTAGCCTTGACGCCCTCGGCACCGCCGACGTTCAGCATGTCGATGGCCGCGCCACCAAAGGTGGACATCCACAGCGCACAGACAGCAGTAGGCGCCAGCAGCGCACAGATCACGAATTCACGCACCGTGCGCCCCTTGGAGATGCGGGCAATGAACATGCCCACGAAAGGCGACCACGCGATCCACCAGGCCCAGTAGAAGGTTGTCCAACCGTGGAAGAAGCTGGTGTCTTCCCGCCCGAACGGGTTCGACAAAGCCGGCAGCAGCCTGACGTAATCGGTCATCACGCTGAAATAGCGCGAGATCGCCGTGCCGATCCCGGTCACTGCGATCACGAACAGGAACAGGCCCACGGCCATGATCATGTTGATCTCGCTGAGCCGCTTCACGCCCGCGTCCATGCCCATCAGCACCGAGCCCAGCGCGATCATCGTGATACCGATGATCAGCAAGACGACGACGGTGGGGCTGGGTTCGATGCCGAACACCTCGTAGAGACCGGCGGCAACCTGCTGCGCGCCCAACCCCAGCGATGTGGTCAGGCCGAACAGGGTGGCAAACACCGCCAGCGTGTCGATCGCATGGCCCCACCAGCCCCAGACACGCTCGCCCAGCAGCGGATAGAAGGCCGAACGCAGGGTCAGCGGCAGGCCGAGATTGTAGCTGAAGATCGCGAGGCTCAGGCCCACAGCGGCGTAGACCGCCCAGCCCTCCAGCCCCCAGTGGTGGATGGTACCTACAACACCAATGTATTCATTGCCCGGCACCGCGATATCGATGCCCAAAGGACGGGCGCCGCCATCCTCGGCGAAATTGTAGTAAACCGGCTCTAACACGCCGAAAAACAGCAGTCCGATGCCGATCCCGGCCGCGAACATCATCGCAATCCAGCCGGCATAGGAGTAATCCGGCTTGGCGTCTTTGCCGCCGATGCGCACTTTGCCCACCGGCAGAACGATCAGGGCCAGGCAGAACAGCGTGATTGCATCCACCGAAAGGACGAGGAACCAGTCGAAGGTGCTGGTCAGCCACGGCCGCAGCCAACCGAAGAACGTTGCTGCGGCCTCTTGATTGGCGAGAGCGATCAGCACGAAGGCAAAGATCAGGATGCTTGAGATAAGAAAAACCGGGTTGTGAATATCCAGCCCGAATGGGCGAACATTGTCCTGCCCCAGCTCGTATTCCGTTTCGAAATCATAGATCCGCGGATCCGGATCCAGCATTTTCTTGGTCTGAGACATGTGGCCGTCCCTTTCGTTCGCGCGAATTGCAAACGCCAAGGTATTCGGCCGTCGGACGACAGTGAGTAGTCTTACCCCCTTGGCGCCTTTTCGTCGTCTGGACCGCGGGTTCCGTGGTAAGAGGCTACACTGCAATCACTTTTTCACAAAATGCATTCGCCTACGGGAATATGTCTGCGCATGGCCAGCGATGGCCTGACCGAGGTCGAGAGGACGGGGTCGCATTAGTTTCGCGGCTTTCTTACCACCGTCGCAGCCCGGAGTTTCTCTCCAGCCTCGACCGCACCGATTTCCGATCTGCATATCCTCGGTGACGAGCGATGGTCCTGTTTGCGAGCGGGTGCACGCCAGATACTATGCGGGCTTACGCATCGGAACGTTCGCGGTGTCGGCTGACGCAAAGGCGAACCACGACAGATGCAGGACCGTGTGCCTTCTGCGGCCTTATCCCTTTCAATCCGGCGCAATCTCATGTATGCGCGCGGTATCTGAGACGTTGTGCCCTGACCCCGGCACTCGAATGGAAGATAAATTGGGGTCGGCGGCAATGGGGCCGCCACGCAAAACGGGAGACCCGCAGGGGCGGGAGTGCTCCCATCTAGGATACGCATATGTTTGATGTAACGAAGAAATCGATGCAGTGGGGCGAGGAAACGCTCACACTGGAAACCGGCAAAGTTGCCCGTCAGGCTGACGGCAGCGTGATTGCCACGCTGGGCGAAACCAGCGTCATGGCCAACGTGACCTTTGCCCGGGAACAGAAGCCCGGTCAGGACTTTTTCCCGCTGACCGTGCACTATCAGGAAAAATACTACGCCGCCGGCAAAGTGCCGGGTGGCTTCTTCAAGCGCGAGGCCCGTCCGACCGAGAAAGAGACGCTGACCGCGCGCCTGATCGACCGTCCGATCCGTCCGCTGTTCGTTGACGGGTTCAAGAACGAAGTTCTGGTGATGTGCACCGTGCTGAGCCATGACCTGGTCAACGACCCCGACATCGTGGCGATGATCGCCGCCTCGGCGGCCCTGACCATCTCGGGCGCGCCCTTCCGCGGACCGATCGCCGGTGCCCGCGTTGGTTTCGTGGATGGCGAGTACGTCCTGAACCCGACCGTTGACGACATGCAGGACCTGCGCCTGAACCCTGAACAGCGTCTGGATCTGGTTGTTGCCGGCACCAAAGACGCCGTGATGATGGTGGAGTCGGAAGCCTACGAGCTGACCGAAGCCGAGATGCTGGGCGCCGTGACCTTCGCGCACGAACAGATCCAGCCGGTGATCGACCTGATCATCTCGCTGGCCGAAGACGCCGCGAAAGAGCCCTTTGCCTTCGAAGCCCCCGACTACTCGGAGCTGTACGCTGCCGTGAAAGCTGCCGGTGAAGAGCAGATGCGTGCCGCATTCGCAATCACCGACAAGCAAGAGCGCACCGCAGCTGTCGCCGCCGCGCGCGAGGCCATCAAGGCCGCTCTGACCGAAGAGCAGCTTGAAGACTCGAACCTGGGTTCGGCGATGAAAAAGCTCGAAGCCAGCATCCTGCGCGGCGACGTGGTGAAGGGCGGCAAGCGGATCGACGGTCGTTCGACCACCGACGTGCGCCCGATCGTGGCCGAAACCGGCCTGCTGCCGCGAACCCATGGTTCGGCCCTGTTCACCCGTGGTGAAACCCAGGCGCTGGCCGTGACCACGCTGGGCACCGGCGACGACGAGCAGTTCATCGACGCGCTGCACGGCAACTTCAAATCGAACTTCCTGCTGCACTACAACTTCCCGCCCTACTCGGTCGGCGAAGTGGGCCGCGTCGGTTCGCCCGGTCGCCGCGAAATCGGCCACGGCAAACTGGCATGGCGCGCCCTGCAGGCGGTTCTGCCGGCTCCGACCGATTTCCCCTACACCATCCGCGTGGTGTCCGAGATCACCGAGTCGAACGGCTCGTCCTCGATGGCATCGGTCTGCGGCGGTTCGCTGTCGATGATGGATGCGGGCGTTCCGCTCAAAGCTCCGGTGGCCGGCGTGGCCATGGGTCTGATCCTAGAAGACGACGGCGACTATGCCGTTCTGACCGACATCCTGGGTGACGAAGACCACCTGGGCGACATGGACTTCAAGGTTGCGGGTACCGAAAACGGCATCACTTCGCTGCAGATGGACATCAAGGTCGCCGGCATCACACCCGAGATCATGGAAAAAGCCCTGGCTCAGGCCAAGGACGGCCGTCTGCACATTCTGAACGAGATGAGCAAGGCGCTGAGCGAGACCGCCGAGTTCTCGATCCACGCACCGCGCATCGAGACCATGCAGATCCCGACCGACAAGATCCGCGAAGTGATCGGCTCGGGCGGCAAGGTGATCCGCGAGATCGTGGAAACCAGCGGCGCCAAGGTCGACATCAACGATGACGGCATCATCAAGATCGCATCGCCCGATGGTGAGTCGATCAAGAAAGCCTACGAGATGATCCACTCGATCGTGGCTGAGCCGGAAGAAGGTCAGATCTATACCGGCAAGGTCGTGAAGATCGTCGATTTCGGCGCCTTCGTGAACTTCTTCGGCAAGCGCGACGGTCTGGTCCACGTGTCCCAGATCGAAAACCGCCGCCTGAACCACCCTTCGGACGTTCTGAAGGAAGGCCAGGAAGTGAAGGTCAAACTTCTGGGCTTCGACGATCGCGGCAAGGTCCGCCTGTCGATGAAATGCGTCGATCAGGAAACCGGCGAAGAGATCGTGCCCGAGAAGAAGGAAAAGAAAGAGGAAGGCGCGGAATAATCCGCCCTGCCCCTTGCTTGATCCAAGACCCCGGTTCCGGCCGGGGTCTTTTTTGTTTTACCGAGGCCTTTCCCGGGCGGCGCCCCTGTTCTATGCACGACACCATGCGATCCTTCGTCATCCATATGTCCTCCAGCACCGCGCGCCGACCCAATGCCGAGCAGCTCTGCGCCGACCTGCCCAATGCCGAACTGATCGAAGCGGTCAACGGGCGCGATCCGGCGCAGATTGCTGGGGTCACGCTGCACCCGGGCAACCTGCATCGCCCACGCTACCCGTTCACCCTGCGCCCGGCCGAGATCGGCGTGTTCGAAAGCCACCGCCGGATCTGGCGCAAGATGGTCGACGAGGGGATCGACCTGGCGATCACCGCCGAGGATGACCTGCGCGTCGATCCCGATCGGATGAACGCTGCACTGGATCTGTTGCGCCCGATCGCGACCCCTGACCACTATATCCGCATCCCGGTCAAGCAGCGCGAAACCGCAGCCCAGACCCTCGCTGAGCATGACGGCCTTCGTCTGATCCTGCCCAAGGTCATCGGACTGCAATGCGTCTGCCAGGTGGTGGGCCGGAAGGCGGCGGAACGTCTGCTGGCGGCTACCGACCAGATCGACCGCCCGGTGGACACGTTCCTGCAGATGCACTGGATCACGGGCCAGCGCGTCCACGCGCTGCTGGGCAGCGGCAACCAGGAAGTGGCAAGTGAAATTGGCGGCTCGACGATCCAGACGAAACCGCCGTTGACCGATAAGCTGACCCGCGAGTTCAAGCGCGCCGCCTATCGCGCGCAACTGCACCTGCATCCGCAGCGCCCCGCCTAGTCGGGCACCGCATCGCCCAGTTCCTCGACCAAGAAATCCATCGCCCGGCGCACCCGCAGCGGCAGATGACGCCGTTCAGGATAGACGATCCAACTCGCGCGGCTTGGATCTTCGTACCCCTGCAGTATCGGCTCCAGCTCAGGGGGGCGCTTCGCGCCCAGAAAAATCTCGGGCGCGTACATGACCCCCAGACCTTGCCGCGCGGCAGAAAGAACGGCGTGCGGGTTGTTGGCCTGCCACCGGCCATGCACCCGAACCTCGATCGGGTCGCCCGAGCCGGGGTCGCGGAATACCCACCGGTCATTGTTGGTGATCAGGCACTGATGATGCCGCAGGTCGGCCGGATGGGTCGGCCTTCCGTGCCGGTCGAGATAGCCGCGCGCGGCCACGCAGACCATCCGTCGGGTGGCCAACGGCCGCGCGATCAGCCCGCTTTCGGTCAGAGTGCCATAGCGGATGGCAAAGTCGAAGCCTTCCTCGGTCAGGTTCAGAAGGCGCGAATTGAAGTCGATGGTGACCGAGAGCTTTGGGTGCAGGCTTGCGAACCGCGCCAAAGCGGGCGCCACGAACTGTTCAGCAAACGGCCCGGCGGCCGAAACGCGAATGCGCCCTGCGATCTGGGCCCGATCCCCTGCCGCCGACTGGTTCGCTTCTTCCAGACCCGCCACAAGCCCGGCCACACGCGCGTGATAGTCGCGTCCGGCGTCGGTCAGGCGCACCACGCGGGTCGAACGCGCCAAAAGCTTGACGCCCAAACGATCCTCAAGCCGGGCGACCTGACGCGAGACATGACTGGCCGAAACCCCAAGCCGCCGGGCCGCAGCAGTGAAGCCCCCCGTCTCGACCACCATCAGGAATTCTTCCAGCCCGTCCCACAGCGCCATCTCGCAGCCTCATTATTTCATGCCGGCAATAATGCTTTGCCAAATCCGGCACTAATCAACAAGCAGCAACAGCCATATATCCCGATCACACAAGACACGGGCCGGGTGAACCGGCCGAACTAGGAGAAAACACATGGCTTCGACTGCAAACAAAATTCTGGTCGTCCTGACATCACATGACCAGCTGGGCGACACCGGAGAAAAGACCGGGTTCTGGCTTGAGGAGCTGGCCGCTCCGTACTACGTGTTCAAGGATGCCGGGGCGGAACTGACGCTGGTCTCGCCCGAAGGCGGGCAGCCGCCGCTGGACCCCAAAAGCAGCGCACCCGACAGCCAGACCGACGACACCCGCCGGTTCGAGGCCGATCCCGAAGCGATGGCGGCATTGGCCAACACGGTGAAATTGTCCGAGGTGAACGCCGAGGACTATGACGCAATCTTCTATCCCGGCGGGCACGGGCCGCTATGGGACCTGGTGTCGGACGAAAAATCGATTGATCTGATCGAGTCGTTCTGGTCGGCCGGGAAACCAGTCAGCGCCGTATGTCACGCCCCGATCGTTCTCGCGAACGCCAAGGCCGCGGACGGGTCACCCTTGGTCAAGGGGCGCACCGTCACCGGTTTCACGAATGAAGAAGAAGACGCCGTCGGCCTGACCGAAATCGTGCCGATGCTGGTCGAGGATACGATGAAAGACAGGGGCGCACAGTTCAGCAAGGTGGAGCCGTTCCAACCTCACGCCGTGCAGGATGGCAAACTGATTACCGGGCAGAACCCGGCGTCGTCCGCTGCGGTTGCAAGGAAAGTGCTTGAGGCGCTTGAGGCCTGAGGACGTTCAATGCGGTACGGGGCGGGACATGATGTGCCCCGCCCCTTTCGATGTCAGCTCGGCGCCTTGGTCTTGCGCAGATAGGGGAAGATCGTCTCGAACTCGCCGAACTTCTCCTTGGCTTCGTCATTCGAAACCGACGGCGGGATGATCACGTCTTCGCCCGGCACCCAGTTGGCCGGAGTGGCCACGCCCTTGGCGCTCATCTGCAGGCCGTCCAGCGCGCGCAGAATTTCGGCGAAATTCCGGCCCACGGTCATCGGATAGGTCATCGACAGTTTCAGCTGCTTGTCCGGCCCGATGATGAAGACCGAGCGCACCGTGGCGCTGTCCGCCGGGGTTCGGCCGTCGGGCAGATATGCCTCGGCGGGCAGCATGTCGAAGGCCTTGGACACTGCCAGTCCGTCATCGGCGATGATCGGAAAGCCGGGGTTGGCCTTGCCATAGGCCTCGATGTCTTTCTTCCACTTCTTATGGTCCTCGACCCCATCGACCGAAACACCGATCACCTTGGTGTTGCGCTTGGCCCATTCGTCGTTCAACTGCGCCACGGCCGAAAACTCGGTGGTGCAGACCGGAGTGAAATCCTTGGGGTGCGAGAAGAGGATCGCCCAGCTGTCGCCGATCCAGTCGTGGAACTGGATGGTGCCCTGGTCCGTTTCAGCGGTGAAATTGGGGACGGTATCGTTGATGCGCAAACCCATGATGCATCTCCTTTCCTGTGAAAACCCGAGTCGGTTGGTGCAAACCTAATCACTTTGCCCTCAGGTTAAACCATTGATGTGGCACAGGGGCAAAAAACGTGCGATCAATAATTTGATCAAATTTCCAGAATTGCCTTGCCCCAAGGGGGCCGCAGTGACAGAGTGCCCGGGAAAACCGACCGCGCGGTCGAATGAATGCGGATCAAGAGGACACGCCATGATCGAGAAACGCGACTTTTACATCAACGGCCAGTGGGTCGCCCCCAGCCAAGCCAATGATTTCCATGTGATCGACCCCTCGACCGAGGAGTCCTGCACGGTGATTTCTCTGGGCGGTCAGGCCGATACCGACGCGGCCGTGGCGGCGGCCAAGACGGCGCTGCCGGGCTGGATGGCCACGCCGGTCGAAGAGCGCATCGCGCTGGTGGAAAAGCTGATCGAGATCTACCCCACCCGCGCCGAAGACCTCGCGCAGGCAATGTCGATGGAGATGGGCGCGCCGATCGACATGTCGCGCACCCAGCAGGTGGGCGCCGGGATCTGGCACCTGAAGAATTTCATTCGAGCAGCCAAGAGTTTCCAGTTCGAGCGCCCCCTGGGCGATCATGCCCCCAATGACCGGATCATCTACGAGGCAGTCGGCGTCGCCGCGCTGATCACCCCGTGGAACTGGCCGATGAATCAGATCACGCTCAAGGTGGGCGCGGCGGCGATCGCGGGCTGCACCATGGTTCTGAAACCGTCCGAGCAAAGCCCGCTGAACGCGATGATCTTTGCCGAGATGATGCACGAGGCGGGCTTCCCGCCGGGTGTCTTCAACCTGGTGAACGGCGACGGCGTGGGCGTGGGTTCGCAACTGTCGGGGCATCCGGACGTCGACATGGTCAGCTTCACCGGCTCGACCCGTGCGGGCACGGCGATTTCCAAGAACGCCGCCGACACGCTGAAGAAGGTGCATCTGGAACTGGGCGGCAAAGGCGCCAACGTGATCTTTGCCGATGCCGATGACAAGGCGGTCAAGCGCGGCGTGCTGCACATGATGAACAACACCGGCCAGAGCTGCAACGCGCCCAGCCGGATGCTGGTGCAGCGCCCGATCTATGACCAGGCGGTGGAAACCGCGGCCGAGGTGGCGGGCAAGGTCACCGTGGGGCCGGCGATGCAGGAAGGCCGCCATATCGGCCCCGTCGTGAACGAGCTGCAATGGACCAAGATCCAGGCCCTGATCCAGAAAGGCATCGACGAGGGTGCGCGCCTGGTCGCCGGCGGTCCCGGTCGCCCCGAAGGGTTCAACAAAGGCTATTTCGTGCGCCCCACCGTGTTTGCCGACGCCAACAACCAGATGACCATCGCGCGCGAGGAGATCTTTGGCCCGGTCCTGACGATGATCCC
The DNA here is from genome assembly GCF_056537205.1 of Ruegeria sp. CG3. Lineage (NCBI taxonomy): Bacteria > Pseudomonadati > Pseudomonadota > Alphaproteobacteria > Rhodobacterales > Roseobacteraceae > Ruegeria > Ruegeria sp. CG3. The sequence continues at coordinate 262,715 of NZ_JBQFRC010000002.1, forward strand.
CTTCGATACCGAGGAAGAGGCCATCGAGATCGCCAATGACACGCCATATGGCCTGACCAACTATGTTCAGACGCAGGACGGCGCCCGCGCCAACCGCATGGCGCGGCGCCTGCGGTCGGGCATGGTCGAGATGAACGGCCAGTCGCGCGCCGCCGGGTCGCCCTTTGGCGGCATGAAACAGTCCGGCAACGGGCGCGAAGGCGGTGTCTGGGGGCTGGAGGACTTTTTGGAGGTCAAGGCCGTCAGCGGCTGGACCCCGGAATAACCCCGGCACAGGAAAGTTCAAAATGCGGGGCAAGGCGCGGACAGGCACCTTGCCCCGTTTGCGTCACGCCGGACGCACCACCAGTTGTGGCTCGCCGTTCGACGTATGGCGAGCTGACCGACCGTCCCAGCCGATCTGACCGCTGACGCGCTGGCGAAAGGCCGAGAAGCTGTCAAAGGTCACCACGTCGACCGGGGTGTCGAACTGCAGGGTGATCCGCCGGTGCGCACCGTCGCCCAGCATCGCCAGGCCGCGGATCTCCCCTGTGAAGGGCTGGCCCAGATAGGTGCCCTGCACGCGGTCTCCGACCTTCAGGTGCAGCCGGTTTCCGGCCATCGCGTGCAACGTGTTCCAGTCGCGCGCGCCGTGCTGATGAGCGATCATCTCAAGCGATTGCGCATGGCTCAGGGCCACGCCGGCGCCACGCAGTTTCTCGCGCAGGCGTTTGGCCTGCACTTTCAGCTCGCCCACGGGGGCGATGGTTCGGATCTGTGTCATGTCTTGCCTCGTTTCCAGAAACGGGCGCGAGTATTGGACGGGGCTCGCCTTGCCATCCGCGCGCCGGGAAAGGGCAACAGATGTGGTTTGAACCGGGTTTCACCAAAGCCAAAGGGCCGCGAGCGGCAGGAGACCCGAACCTGCGCGCCTTTTGGCAGGCGCGAGACCCCAAGTCAATCAGGCATCGGCCTGCGCCGCCTCGTAGGCCAGCATGGCGCGTTTGACGGGCAACCCCCAGTGATAGCCGCCCAGGCCCCCCGATTTGCGCAGCGCGCGGTGGCAGGGGATCAGCCAACTGACCGGGTTGCGGCCCACCGCCGTACCCACCGCCCGCACCGCCTGCGGCGTGCCCACGGCCTGCGCGATCTGGGAATAGGTCGTCACCTGGCCCGAGGGGATCTGCATCAGCGCCTCCCAAACCTTGATCTGCAAGGGTGAGCCGATCAGGTACAGTGGTGTTGGTTCAAGCCGGTCACTGGCCGCGCCAAAGGCCGACAGGACCCACGGGCGCAGGCGCATCGGATCCTCGACAAAGTCGGCCAGGGGCCAGCGCGACAGCATGTCCTGCATCGCGACCTCTTCGCCGGTCTCGGCGGCAAAGGCCATGCCGCAGATGCCCTTGGCCGTGCCCATCACCAGCGCCGGGCCAAAGGGGCTTTCGAACCAGCCCCAATAGATGGTCAGCCCGGCCCCCTTGCGGGCATATTCGCCGGGGCTCATCGCCTCCCATTTCAGGAACAGGTCGTGCAGGCGACCGCTGCCGGACAGACCGACGCTGTGCGCGGTCTCCAGCGTGGTGAACCGCTCGCGCAGCAGCGCCTTGGCATGGCCCAGCGTCAGGTACTGCTGGTAGCGTTTCGGCGACACGCCCGTCCAGCGCGAGAACAGGCGCTGGAAATGGGCGGGGCTCATGTCCATCTGGCGGGCCAGTTCTTCCAGCGACAGCGACTCACCGCCCTGGTCGATCAGATCGATCGCGCGCCGCATCACGTTGTAGTGGTACCCGGATTCGGATGTCTGGACGTTCATGGCATTCACCTTGCTGTGGCTTGTCCCATCCTAGCCGCGCCGGGCCCGACCGTGCGACCCGAAACTTGCGCATTGGCGGTGCAGCGGGCTTTGGGCTTGTCACCCGGCACCGCGGGCGGCATTAAGGCCCGGATGGCAAAGCAGCTTTATTATCACACGATCCGCGAGATCTTTACCCGGTTCCAGCAGGCCGACCCCGAACCCAAGGGCGAGCTTGAGCACGTGAACGTGTACACGCTTGTCGTCGCCGTGGCGCTGTCGGCGCAGGCGACCGATGCGGGCGTCAACAAGGCCACCCGCGCGCTGTTCAAGATCGCGGACACGCCGCAGAAGATGCTCGACCTCGGCGAAGAGGGGTTGATCGAGCACATCAAGACCATCGGCCTGTTCCGCCAGAAGGCCAAGAACGTCATCAAGATGTCGCGCATCCTGGTCGAGGACTACGGCGGCGAGGTGCCCAACTCGCGCGCCGCACTGCAGTCGCTGCCGGGCGTCGGGCGCAAGACCGCGAACGTGGTGCTGAACATGTGGTGGCGATACCCGGCGCAGGCGGTGGACACCCATATCTTTCGCGTCGGCAACCGCACGGGTATCTGCCCCGGCAAGGATGTGGATGCCGTGGAACGCGCCATCGAAGACAATATTCCCGTGGACTTTCAGCTTCACGCCCATCACTGGCTGATCCTGCACGGCCGGTACCACTGCAAGGCGCGCAAGCCGCAATGCGGCACCTGCCTGATCCGCGACCTGTGCCAATTCGAGGACAAGACCCTATGAAAACCTATCACCTGACCGGCATCGGCAACGCCGTTGTGGACGTCATCTCTCAGGCCGACGACAGCTTTCTCGAGATGATGGGAATCGAGAAGGGCATCATGCAGCTGATCGAACGGGAACGCGGCGAGGTGCTGTATGCGGCCATGGAAAACCGGGTGCAGACGCCAGGCGGGTCGGTGGCCAACACCATCGCGGGCGCAGGAGCGCTGGGTCTGGACGCGGCCTTCATCGGGCGGGTGCATGATGATGCGCTGGGCCGGTTCTATGCCGATGCGATGAACGAGGACGGCGTGGATTTCGTGAACCCGCCCGTGCCGGGGGGCGAGCTGCCGACCTCGCGCTCGATGATCTTCGTGTCGCCCGATGGCGAACGGTCGATGAACACCTATCTGGGCATCTCGTCGGAACTGTCCTCGGCCGACGTGCCGGCCGAGGTGGCGGGCAACAGCCAGATCATGTTCCTCGAGGGGTATCTGTTCGACAAGGAGAAGGGCAAGACCGCCTTCCTCGAGGCCGCGCGCGACTGTCGCAACGGCGGCGGCAAGACCGGCATCGCCATCTCCGACCCGTTCTGCGTCGAGCGTCATCGCACCGATTTCCTGCTGCTGATCGAACACGAGCTGGATTTCGTGATCGGCAACGAGGCCGAGATCAAATCGCTGTTCGAGACCGACGATTTGGAAGAGGCGCTGCGGCGCACGGCTGCGATCTGCCCGCTGGTTGTCTGCACCCGCTCGGGCGACGGGGTGGCGGTTCTGCATGACGGCATTCGCATCGACGTGCCGGTCGAGAAGGTTGTGCCGGTGGACGCTACCGGCGCGGGCGACCAGTTTGCCGCCGGATTCCTGTTCGGCATGGCGACGGGCCGCGACATGGAGACCTGCGCCCGCATCGGCAACGTCTGCGCCCGAGAAGTAATCAGCCATATCGGCCCGCGGCCGGATACAAATGTGCTGGAGCTGTTGCGGGAAGAGGGGTTGGTTTGATGCGTGCGCATAGGCTCTTGGCACAGAGTCATATGCACAATGGCTCGCGAAATAGATTTGGATTGGAAAGCGCTGGCATGAAATTGCAGATCAAATTGGATGTCTCCCTTTGATACCTGCCTTAGGTTGCAATCAAACAATTTTTAGGTGTAGTACTCCACGGATTTCGAGTGTCAAACAGACTAGGAGATCGACTGTGACAAAGCTCACAATGGCTATTTTTTTACTTCTGATACCCGGAGCCAGCCTTGCCGTTATGAGAGACGGCCCGTGTCAGAGTTGGGAAATGGACGAGCCCGATCCTTATTGCGAATCCTTTTTGGATTGGCTTCCGCAGTACGATGAAAACTTCGACATCAAAGATGTTGAAGGCAGATACGCGCTGGATTGCTCCAAAGACGGCGGCATCGAAGTGACCGGTCTTAGATCCAACGATATGCTAGAGCTAATTTATGAGGGTCAGCGAATTTCGGATGCCGAAGTGGTTTATGCATACTACGGAAAGAACAATCCGCCAGCTACTTTCATTGCTGGCGTAATGTTCGACGAATATAGCGCGGGGATCACACTGAATGGTGATCAACACGGCTTTTATCTGGTCGAAGATCGAGAGAAAGGTCGCCGTTTTTCTCAATGCCTGGACTAAGAGCTACCCCCCAATACCATCCGAACGCCTCCATCATCCACTCGTAGAACTCGCGTGTGAAGGGCACGATCTCGGCGATCAGCCGGTCGGGGTCCTGCCAATTCCGGCGGTGAACGCGGGGGGGCCGTCTCGATGTCGTGCAGCAAATGACGTCCAAGCCCCGGTGGACGTCAACACGTTCAACCTGCCCAGCCCAGAGCGTGTCCGGTCCTCACCGGTCAGGCGGGGTCCAGTCCGTCTGGACCGACTCGCGCCGGTTGAGCCGCAGGGCAAGGCCGATGGCCACGCCGACGCCGATGGCCACGGTCAGGTCGATGAAGACGGTCAGCAGCATGGTCAGAACCAGCAGCGCCCGGTCGCTGGGTCGGGCGCGGGCGTATTCGCCCCATTTGTGCGGCTCGCTCATGTTCCAGGCGGTGATCATCAGCAGCGCGGCCAATGCCGGCATGGCCAGATAGCCCGCCGCCGGGGCCGCAACCAGCATGATCAGCAGGATCGTCAGCGCGTGGATGATGCCCGCAACCGGCGTCTTGCCGCCCGCCTTGATGTTCGTCGCCGTGCGCGCGATTGCCCCGGTGGCCGGCAGCCCTCCGAACAGGGCCGAGGCGATGTTGGCCGCGCCCTGGGCCGTCAATTCCGCGTTGGGCCTGTGCTGCCCGCCGATCGTCCGGTCGGCGACCATGGCCGACAGCAGCGATTCCACTCCGGCCAGAAAGGCGATCACGACCGCCGAAGGGAACAGCTCGACAAAGCGCGACAGCGACAGGTCGGGCAGCTGGGGCGCAGGCAGGGTCGAGGGCAGATCACCGAACCGCGAATGGATCGTGTCGACCCCCAGCCCCATCACCGCGACCAGCGCCGAAGCAACGCCCACCGCGATGATCAGCCCCGGAAAACGCGGCGCGATCCGGCGCAGGGCCACGATCAGCACCGCCGCCAGCAGGGCGATTCCCGTGGCCGGCAGATTCAACGTGTCGCGCGCGGCCCATAGCGCGGGTACTTTCTCAAGAAATTCGGCGGGCAGATTTTGAATCGACAGGCCGAAGAAATCCTTGATCTGGCTGGTGGCGATGATGACGGCGATGCCGATGGTAAAGCCGTTGACAACGGCCTCGGGCACGAATGAGATCAATCGCCCGGCCCGGAAATAACCCGCGATCAGCAGGATGAACCCTGCCATGAAGGTGGCCATGACCAACCCGTCATATCCGTGTTCGGCAATCACGCCGAACACCACCACGATGAAGGCGCCGGTCGGGCCTCCGATCTGGACCCGGCTGCCCCCCAGCGCCGAAATGACGAACCCCGCGACGATGGCCGTGACCAACCCCTGCGCCGGGTCCGCGCCCGAGGCGATGGCGATCGCCAGGCTCAGCGGCAGGGCCACCATGGCAACCGAAATCCCGGCGATCAGATCCGCCGTGAACTGAGCCATGTCATAGGTTTTGAGCGTCGTCAGAATCTTTGGCTGGCGCATGAAATTCACCATCCGCAAAAGGCCGCTACTGCTGCGCGGCCCAAAAAAGCGCGCAAGACTTGCGCCTGTTTCAAGCCCGCGTCAAGTGCGACGAGAATGCGCGCCGAATGCCTCCATCACCCGCTCGTAGACCTCGCGCTTGAAAGGCACGATCTCGGCGATCAACCGTTCCGGGTCCTGCCATTTCCAGCGGGTGAACTCGGGGTGGTCGGTCTCGATGTCGATCTGGTCGTCGGCTCCCAGAAACCGCAGCAGGAACCATTTCTGCTCCTGCCCGCGGAAGCGGCCCTTCCAGATGTGGGGCACGATGTCATGCGGCAGGTCATAGGGCAGCCAGCCGTCGGTCTCGGCCACGATTTCCACGAGGTCGGGAGTGACGCCGATTTCTTCCTGCAATTCGCGCAGGGCCGCCGCGCGCGGAGATTCACCCTCGTCCACGCCGCCCTGGGGCATCTGCCAGGCGTCCTCGAAGCGGTCGTTGCGCTGGCCGACGAAGATCTGGCCCTGATCGTTCATCAGCATCAGGCCCACGCAGGGGCGGTAGGGCAGTTTGGCGATCTGTTCTGGGGTCATGGGCGGGCCTCGTGATGTGGTTGGCCAAGCTGTAGCAACTGGCAAAGCGGCGGCAAAGGGGGTGACGTCAGGTTTCGCGTGACACCGGCGCGGTGCGGCGCGATTGTCGGCCCCGAATTGAGGGAGAGTTTCAAGATGACTGCGTACCCGAACCTGCTGGCCCCGCTGGATCTGGGCTTTACCACGTTGAAGAACCGGGTCCTGATGGGCTCGATGCATACCGGGCTGGAGGAAACCGGCGACTGGAACCGGGTGGCCGAATTCTACGCCTCGCGCGCACGTGGTGGCGTGGCGCTGATGGTGACGGGTGGCATCGGGCCGAACCTCGAAGGCTCGGTCCTGCCGGGGGCGGCGATGATGGCCAGCGACAAGGATGTGGCCAATCATTCCGTCGTCACCGACCGGGTGCATCAGGCGGGCGGCAAGATCGCCATGCAGATCCTGCACGCAGGCCGCTATGCCTATGGCCCGAAATGTGTGGCCCCCAGCCCGGTGAAGTCACCAATCTCGCCCTTCCCCCCCAACGAGCTGGACGAAGAGGGCATCGAGAAGCAGATCCGCGACATCGTGAACGCCGCCGTGCTGGCCCGGAAGGCGGGCTATGACGGGGTCGAGATCATGGGGTCCGAGGGGTATTTCATCAACCAGTTCCTGGTGACCCATACCAACAAGCGCACCGACCGCTGGGGCGGGTCCTATGAGAACCGGATGCGCCTGCCGCTGGAAATCGTGCGCCGCACCCGCGAGGCGGTGGGCACCGATTTCATCATCATCTACCGCCTGTCGATGATCGACCTTGTGCCCAATGGCTCGACCCATGAAGAGGTGGTGCAACTGGCGCAAGCGGTCGAGAAGGCCGGGGCGACGATCATCAACACTGGCATCGGCTGGCACGAGGCGCGGATTCCCACAATCGCCACCAGCGTCCCGCGCGCGGCCTTTGCCTGGGTGACGAAGAAACTGATGGGCAAGGTGGGGATTCCGGTCATCACCTCGAACCGGATCAACACGCCCGAAGTGGCCGAAGAAGTGCTGTCGACCGGCTGCGCCGACATGGTCTCGTTGGCGCGGCCGATGCTGGCGGATGCGGATTTCGTGGCCAAGGCGATGGCTGGCGAGTCGGCCAAGATCGCACCCTGCATCGCCTGCAACCAGGCCTGCCTGGATCACACCTTCAGCGGCAAGTTGACCTCCTGCCTGGTAAACCCGCGCGCCTGCCACGAGACCGAGCTGGTGATCGAAAAGGCCGCCGCGCCCAAGCGCGTGGCCATCGTGGGCGCGGGTCCGGCGGGCCTGTCCACGGCGATGACGGCGGCGGAACGCGGCCATGACGTGACCGTGTTCGACAAGGCCGACGAGATCGGCGGCCAGCTTAACATGGCCAAGCAGGTGCCGGGCAAGGAAGAGTTCTGGGGCTTGGTGGACTGGTATCGCACCATGCTCGACAGCCTTGGCGTCAAGGTGGAACTGGGCCGCGCGGTTGGCGCCGACGATCTGGCCGGGTTCGACGAGGTGGTGATCGCCACCGGCGTCAACCCGCGCGACCCGCAGATCCCCGGCGAGGACCGCGACAATGTCGTGAACTATATCGACGTGCTGCGCGACAAGGCCCCGGTGGGCAAATCGGTGGCCGTGATCGGCGCCGGCGGCATCGGCTTCGACGTGTCGGAATACCTGCTCGAGGAAGGCCACGCGCCCACCACCGACCTGCCCTTGTGGATGAAGGAATGGGGCGTCGCCGACCCTGAACAACACCGCTCGGGCCTGGCGCCCGAAGGCCCGCAGCCCGAGGCGCCCAAGCGGCAGGTCACGCTGCTTCAACGCAAGAAGCAGGCGCATGGCAAGGGGCTGGGCAAGACGACCGGCTGGATCCACCGCGCGACGCTGAAGATGAAGGACGTGAACTTCGTGGGCGGCGTGAACTATGAGCGCATCGACGACGAGGGGCTGCATGTCTCATTCGGAGAAGAGCGCGCGGACCCGACGGTTATCAAAGCCGAAACGATTGTCCTTTGTGCCGGACAGGTGCCCGAGCGGTCGTTGGCCGATGCACTGATCGAACGCGGGATCACCCCGCATGTGATCGGCGGCGCGGATGTGGCCGCGGAACTGGATGCCAAGCGGGCGATCAACCAGGGCACGCGGCTGGCCGCTGCACTTTAGGGAAGACCCGTTCCGTCCACTGCCCCAAGGCGAGAACACCCAGACAAAAGAAAGCCACCCGAACGATGCCCGGGTGGCTTTTTTGAGAGTTGAGCCAATTCCCCGCCTTAAACGGAAAAAGTCAGACCTGTCTCGTCCTCGAACAGTGCCAGGTATTCCTGGTAGTCCCAAAAGGCGCGGCGCAGAAGAATTTGTGACGCTGGCTTCGCGCGCCAGGGCTTCTTGCCCCCGATATAGTGCCACATCTTCGGGTTTCGGCTTGCCTGTTTCAGTTGGTCTCGAAATTCGGCAGAGGTATGCCGGAATTTCGGACTGTGCGCGTCGTACCAAATCTGCGGCCGCGTGTTCCACTGCTGAGGAAGTCTGAGCCACTGGCCCGCAAAAATCTGGTTCATCCGATCCTGCTCGGGCAGGTCGTGGATATGCGGGATCAGCTTGTCGAAATCGCCCAGCTCCTTGCCTGCGGGTGAGTTCCGGATCGCTTCGCAATCCATCAGAAGGATGCCCGCATTGAAGTAGTTCTCGCCGGGCAGAAAGCCCAACCGGATGCTGCGCAAAACGCGCGTCACCGACTTTTGGTGTTCGTGCCCCGGCCTCAGAACTGTCTGAAGGGATGGGCGCAGAAAGCGGCCTTCGCCCAAGGTGACCAATCCCATGTCGACACAGGCCCCGATCCCGTGGCCATTCATGTCGAGATCCTGCAACTCGCAGACATCGCCCAGCACAAGAGTGTCGGCGTCAATGAACAGACACCGGCCCGAAAAGAAGTCTGGCAGAAACAACGGCAGCAGCGTGATTTTCGGGTATTTCGTCTTGAACTCTGAAAATCGGCCGAGCGTCTCGGACTGGAACTCCCGATAGCGGACCGTGCCGTTGTCGACGGCGCGGTCCAGCTGTTCGACGGCTGCGATGTCCTGTGCGGTGAAATCCTGACCGAAAATGGTAACGTCAACAGGCCGGCTGGCGTTCTTGACCACGGAATAGGCCGACAGCAATGCGGGATACAGAAAGTTCCGGTCGACCCCAAAAACAACGTTCATTCAAATACCATGGCTCCGCCCCTGATCGGGATCGTGTATAGGCGAGGCAAGCACATGCAATCAAACCGAAACCGTCCCGCCGCTGTCGGCGGGTTGGTCCCGGCGCTGCGGTTGGTCGGTACGGGTTACTCCACGGTGATCGTTATCACCTCGGAAACGATCGGCGTCGCGTGAGGCACATGACCCGCATCGCCCAAGACCAGTTGCAACGTGTGCGTCCCGGGGGCAAGCTCCAACGTGACTTCGGTCTGACCACCACCGAAATGCAGGTGGTTGTCATCAGCCGGCAGCCCATATGCCAGTTCGTCGGCCCCGTCCTCACCCTGACCCAATGGGGGGCGATCGATCAGCAAATGGTGATGGCCGGTGTTTTCCTTTTCGGTCCCGGCTGGCGCAACGCCCATACCGCGGAGGCCAAATACCACCGTCACCGGTGACGTTACCGTGTCGCCGTCCGACAGGTTGACGAAATAGACCTCGGCATCGGGGTTCGATGGCGTCTCCCCTCCGGCCCAGGCCAAGGGGGCAAGCAGGCAAAAAACGGTTGCTAGAATGGCTTTCATGATCTCCTCCCTGGTCACAAAAATGCCATTCTGACTTTAGCACGTTGCGAGAAATTACCAGAAAAGAACACGCAAACAGGGGGCGGATGCAGGCGGGAAACCACTGTTTCCGCGTTTCCGAAGCGCAAACGATCCGATTCAAAACCCTGATATTATCCCATGTCTGCCTAGTTTCCGCCCAGATTGGAGGCGATGGTCGGACAACGAACAGACGACCTGGGGAACGAGAATGGACCGACTGACAGAAATGGAGGCCTTCGCCAACGTGGTGGACCAAGGTGGTTTCACAGACGCGGCCAAAAAGATGGGCATTTCCAAATCAGCCGTGTCAAAGCACGTGTCGAGCTTGGAAGCCCGCTTGGGCGCACGTTTGCTGAACCGCACGACGCGCCGCGTGTCACCGACCGAGATCGGGCTGGCCTATTACGACCGCGCACGCCGTGTGCTGAATGATGCAGGCGAAGCCGACGCGCTGGTGACGTCGATGCAATCGGCGCCTTCAGGTCTGCTGCGCATCAGTGTGGCCACTGATTTCGGGGTGAACCACCTGTCGCCCGTTCTGTCCGGTTTCCTAGCGGCCTATCCCGACATCACCGTGAACATGGTCTTGAACAATCGCTATGTCGAGCTGATTTCCGAAGGGTTCGACGTGGCCGTGCGCATCGGCGAGCTGGAAGACAGCACCCTGCGCGCCCGCAAGCTGACCGAAACGGTCAAACGCATGGTTGCGGCCCCCAGCTATATCGAGAAGTTCGGGCGCCCGGCAAAGATCGATGACCTCAACGAACACAAGCTGCTGCATTACTCCAGCCAGTCCTCGGGCAACGTCTGGAAGTTGACCGCACCCTCGGGCGAAAAGAGGCAGGTGCGCACGGCCGGTTGGCTGAGCGTGAACGACGGTCAATCCCTGTTGAACGCGGCTATCTCGGGCCTCGGAATCGCTTATCTGCCCAGCTATCTCTACGCGGACGCGCTTAAATCCGGCCAGGTGGTCGACGCGATGCCGTCGCTGCCGGACGAAGTCCAGGGTGTCTATGCGGTGTACCCGCCGGGCCGGTTCACCCAGCCAAAGGTGCGAGCGTTCATTGATTTCCTTGTCGAGTCCTTTGCCGAAAAAGGTCCGATGGATTGGTAAGACCTCCCAGTGAAGACTGACCGGCCCGCGCAAATTGCGCGGGCTTTTTTTCGTAGTCAGTTCAACAGCAGAACAGCCTCGACCCGGCGGTTCTGTTCGCGCCCTTCCGGGGTGGCGTTCGAAACGATCGGGGCGAGGTAGCCGACACCCTGCGCCTGCACGCGGTCCTCGGCCACTCCATGTGCCTCGATCAATCGCGCACGGACAGCCTGGGCGCGGCGTGTGCTGACTTCAATATTGGCCTGCAGGTCGCCGGTGTCGTCGGTGTGCCCAACCAGCGCCAGCCGCGCGCCGGGGGTCTCGGCCAGGTAGCCAGCCAACAGGCCCAGCGACTCGAACGGCCCGGCCCCCAAGGCGACCTCGCCCGTCTCAAAGCTGAGATCGCCGAGTATCACGTGACCATCCCGCACCAGGTTGGCAACCAGCCCGTCGCCGCCAATCACCGTTTCCTCGACCACCAGCGGCGGTGGGGTCTGACCCTTCGGAGTGACGCGGATCATCTGCACATACCCGTCGGGCTGGTTTCGGCTGATCAGCAAGGTCAGGGCTTCGGCTCCACGAGTGGCTGACAGAAATCGATAATCATTGATTGCCACATACATGTCGGGCGTCGGCACCACCTCGGTTCCAAAGCGGAAGTCGAACCCACCGCAAATGCGAGCCTCACATTCGAAAGCGATCTCGAAACCCTGCGCCTTGAGCTGATCCCGCAGCGGGTCGAGGATCTGCAGCGTCGTGCTGGAACCGGCCTGCAGCCGCCATGTGGTGCGCTCGATCCGGCCTTCGACCGTGCGCGCGGGAACGGCGTTGTCTGCAAACGGGCCGATCGGCAATTGGTAGCTGTCCAACGGGCTGACGCGCTGGCTGATTTGTCGCGCGCTCGCCGGCAGCGACAGGTCCTGCGCCGCCACAGGACCCGCGATCAGACAGAAAAGAAGGACAGTAAATCGGATCATCGAAACTGCGCGTGATACTCGTCATTGGGCACCATCGCCGTGGCACTGGCGACCCGGTTGGACATGTTGAAGAAGCCCGCAACGTTTGCGATGTCCCAGATGTCGCGGTCGGTGAACCCCGCATCGCGCAGGCGCTGGCGGTCCGGTTCCTCGATCTCGGCGCTGGCTGTGGTCATCTTGGCAGCGAAGTCCAGCATCGCGCGCTGACGGGCATCCAGAGGCGCCACACGGTAGTTCATCACCAGCATTTCACCCAGCTTGGGATCACCTGACAGCTGACGCACGGCGGCACCATGGGCAACCAGGCAATAGAAGCACCGGTTGATCGACGAGACCACGACCGCGATCATCTCACGTTCCAGCTTGCTGAGCCCGCTGTCCGCCAGCATCAGGTCATTGTACATGCCCGTGAACGCGTTCAGCTTGTCGATGTCAAAGGCGTTTGCCTTCAGTACGTTCGGGACCATGCCCAGCTTCTCGACGCAGATATCGAAGTATTTCTGCGTCTCGGGCGGCAGCGGATCCACCATTGGCAGGTCAAGCGCGGTGGGCATGTCTCGATCGGTCACGTCTGTCTCCTCTCAGACCAGCTGGCGATAGTGATACTCTCCGACGCGTTCCATCCCCAGAGAGTGGTAGAGCGCGTTGGCGCCGGTATTGGCCTTGGTGCAGATCACGCTAAGGGTATGCGCGCCATTGTCCAGCGCCCAAAAGGCCGCGGCGCGCATTGCCCATTGGCCCAGCCCCTGCCGGCGGTGGGCGGGTACGATCTCAAGCGCGTGCAGCATGGCGATACCATCATGTATGGCGACATAAGCGGTGCCGGCCGGTTGATCGCGGTGACGCAGCAACAGCCCGGTTTTCGGACCTGTTGCCCGTTCCATCACGGCCAGCCGGGCAGGCCCGATGCCACCTTGGGCCCAGATCTCGCGCATAATCGCCAACGGCTCCCATAGGCAGAACACCGTGACCGGCGGGACCGGCTGGTCCGTCAGCCGTGAGACCCGGCAGGCATAGATGTTGACCGGATCGAGGATCTCATAGCCCCGCGCAGCCAGCATATCATCCAGTGCCTTGTCACCCGGCCGCAGGCAAAAGATGCGTTTCTGGCCCATCGCGAGCATGGCCGCCTCGGCCGCGTCGATATCCGGCGGGGCGACCGGGCCGATACGGCTGGCCGCCGACACGCGCGAGCCGCCCCCCTGCCCTTCGCGCAGCAGAAACGGACCCAATTGCTCATACCCTGCGGCGGGCCATGTGCCATCGACAACTGCCGCCCAGTCTACCGTCACAGGCCAAGCTCCCTGGCCAGTCGCGTCGTGACCGCATCGATACGCGACCCGTCAGTGCCCCGAACAACCACGTTGGCCCCGAAGACGCCGTTGATCTGGAACGGGTAACACCCGATCGACACGTCGCCAAATTCCTCTGCCACGGCGGCCAGGGTCGCAGCGATGTCACCTTCTCCCCGGTTGACCCGCAAGGTCTGAGACAACAACGGTTTTCCTCCGGTCAGGGTGGGCAGCACACTGGCCACCATCGCCTGGAAGACCAATGGGACGCCGGCCATCACATGGACATTACCTAGTGTGAACCCTGGCGCGGTGGAAACCGGGTTGTCGATCAGCGTTGCCCCGTCAGGGATGCGCGCCATGCGCAGGCGCGCTTCGTTCAGCTCCAGCCCCGATTGGTCGTAGTGCGCCTGCAGCAGGGCGCGGGCATCGTCTCGCACATCGATTTGCGCCCCGACCGCGCGGGCGATGCAATCGGCGGTGATGTCGTCATGGGTGGGGCCGATGCCCCCGCTGGTGAACACATGGTCATAGCCCTGCGACAGCGCCGTGACGGCGGCCTCGATCGCCGGTGCCTCGTCGCTGACGATGCGGACCTCTTTCAGATCGATGCCATGCTTGGTCAGCTCCTGCGCCAGATAATGCATGTTGGCGTCGCGGGTTCGGCCGGACAGGATTTCATCCCCGATCACCAGCATTGCAGCGGTTGGGTTGGGCATGGCACGCTCTCCTCTTGATCGACCTTTGCGGCAGGTATAGGCCCGGAACCATGCGCTTTCAAACCCCTCTTGTGCCCGCCCGCCTGATCCGCCGCTATAAACGCTTTCTGGCCGACTGCAGGCTTGAGGACGGGCGCGAGGTGACGGCCCATTGCGCCAATCCGGGTTCGATGATGGGTCTGGCCGAACCGGGCGAAAAGATCTGGCTTGAGCCTAATGAAGACCCGAAGAAAAAGCTCAAATACGGCTGGCGGCTGGTCGATCATGAAAACGGCCATTTCACCGGGGTCGATACTTCGGTGCCCAACCGGGCCTTGCGCGCTGCGCTCCAAGCCCGGGAGATCCCCGCATTTGCCGCCTATGAAACCGTGCGGCCCGAGGTCAGATACGGCCAGAACAGCCGCATCGACTTTTTGCTTTCGCAACCCGGGCTGCCCGACGCCTATGTCGAGGTCAAAAGCGTGACCCTGTCGCGCGAACCGGGGCTGGCCGAGTTTCCCGACAGCGTCACCGCGCGGGGCACCAAGCATCTGGGGGAACTGGCCGAAATGGCCGCGCAAGGGCACCGGGCCATCCTGCTCTACCTGGTTCAGCGCACGGATTGCCGCAATTTCGCATTGGCCGCCGATATCGACCCGGCCTATGCGGCAGCGTTTTCGACTGCCCGGGCCAATGGGGTTGAACACTTGGTCTGTGGTACGCGCATTTCACCGGACGGCGTCTGGGTTCAGCCGCAGGCGACGATCTCCAGCGACTGAAGGCCGGTCGATTTCCGCCGCGTGGCGATTCAATCGGGGACGACGGCGTCGACCTCGATTTCAACCAACCATTCGGGATTTACGAACCGGTTGATCGCCATGATCGTGTCCACGGGTCGCGCGTCCAGACAGTACAGCTTGCGGGCCTCGATCACCTGCTTCCAATTGTCGATATCGGTCAGGATCACGCGGGTTCGGACGATGTCCTGCAAACCCGATCCGGCACGCTCCAGCGCATCCTTGATGATCTCAAAGCATTGTTTGGTCTGCAAATAGACGTCCCCGACCCCGACTGTCTTGCCTTGCGCATCGACCGGGGCAGTCCCCCCGACCGCGATGAAATTCCCCACCCGGACGGCGCGGCTGAAGCCGACGACCGCCTCCATGGGGTTTCCATTCGATATCAGTTCCCGTTTCTGCGACATTCATCCGGCTCCTCTCTTCCCGACCAAATGAGTCTGTGTACATTCATTTGGCCCCAAATCCGGGCATCGGTCGAGGCCTTTTGACGCCGGGCCGGACCACCCGCGCAAAACGCGGCAACGTCCCTTGACGTTTCGCCCCCCGCATCCAAATTCAGATCAGGGCAGGCACCCGCGTCCCTGCGCCCTCTGGTACTTTCTGCACAAGCAGCGTAGAAAGGATGCTGCGCAGAATTTTTTGGAGCCCCGCACGAATGAAAGAGCATCGTGGCCGTCTGACGAAGGACGGTATCCGCATCTACGAACAGGCTGACTTTGCCGGCATGCACGCGGCAGGGGCTCTGGCGGCGCGCATCCTGGATGATATTGCCGAGCATGTCTTTCCCGGCCAGACCACCGGCGAGATCGACCGGATCATCACCCAGATGGTCGAGGACGCCGGCGCGAAATCGGCCACTATCGGTTATAAAGGCTATCAGCACGCCAGCTGCATCAGCGTGAACCACGTGGTCTGCCACGGGATTCCCGGGGACAAGAAGCTCAAGGATGGCGACATCCTGAATATCGACGTGACCGTGATCGTCGACGCCTGGTTCGGCGACACGTCGCGCATGTACGTGGCCGGAAAGCTGCCGCGCAAGGCCGAGCGGCTGATCCAGGTGACCCACGACGCCCTGTTCAAAGGCATTGAGATGGTCAAGCCGGGCAACACCTTCGGTGACATCGGCCACGCGATCCAGTCTTATGTCGAAGCCCACCGCATGAGCGTGGTGCGCGATTTCTGCGGGCACGGGCTTGGCCGCGTGTTCCACGCGCCGCCCAACGTGCTGCATTACGGCCGCCCGGGCACCGGCGCGGTTCTGGAAGAAGGTATGTTCTTCACCATCGAGCCGATGGTAAACTTGGGCCGTCCCGAGACCAAGACGCTGGCCGATGACTGGACCGCCGTGACCCGCGACAAGTCGCTGTCGGCGCAGTTTGAGCACTCTGTAGGTGTGACGGCGGACGGGGTAGATATCTTTACCCTGTCACCAGGCGGCAAGTTCCACCCGACCTACTCCTCCTGATCGGCGGCCTGATCGCGCAGAAGCTTTAGCAGCAGGGTGTCCGGGCCCCAAGGCGTCACCGCGTCCTGAATGAACACGGGTGCGGGCCGAGCCTGTGGCTCGGGTCCTGAGGTGGCCTGCGCCTCGAACCGGGCGGTCCAGAGCGGGCGTGAGAGTGCGCGATCCATGACCGCAGTCTAGCACAGGCCGGTCAATGACCCAAAAGCCGCGGCACGTCCTTCATGTGACGGATGACTTCGGCCCCAAGCCCGGCCATGCGTGCGCCGTCATCATGCGGCGCATAGGCAAGGCACCTCATCTGAGCCCGGATCGCGGCGGTCACACCGTTCGCACTGTCCTCGATGACGACGGGCGACTTCGCACCGAAATGTCGGGCTGCGGTCTGGAACAACCCCGGCTCGGGCTTGGCGCTGCCGACCTCATGGGCCGAGAAGATCGCGCCCTGGAACCTGTCCCACAGCCCGTTCTGGCCCAAGGTGATCTGCATCTTCTCGCGACGTCCGTTCGAGGCCACACAGAATGGAATGCGCTGTTCCTCCAGATGGCGCAGCAACTCGGGGATTCCCGGAATCACGGGAACTCCCGCGCGCAGCACATCATAGATTTGCGCATAGATCTGCTCGGTCCAGTCATCGGGCAGGTCAGCGCCCATGTTGCGAGCCGAGTCCCGGACGCCCGACATGGTGCCGCCCACGAACATCGACATGCAGTCCTGCAGCGACAGGTGCAGCCCATACCCGGCCAGGTTGTCGACCATCACTTGATTGGAGATCGTTTCACTGTCGACCAAGACACCGTCGCAATCAAAGATTACCAGATCATACATGCGTTCCGTCCCGCCACATCAGAGAGATATGGGTGTCGCCGTATTTGCGCGCATCGTGCAGCGTGAAGCCTTCGGGCGCGGCCATCGGGGCGTTCTCTTCCCAGACCACCAGCGCGTCATCGGCCAGCCAGCCGCCCTTCAGCGCCGCCGCCAGCGCCTTTTGCCCCATTTCCTTGCCATAGGGCGGGTCGAGGAAGATCAGGTCGAAAGGTTCCCGGGGATTGTCGCCCAGCCGCGTCGCATCGCGGCGGATCAGGGCGGTGCGGTCGGCACTGCGGGTCATCTCGATATTCTTGCGGATCAGCCCCTGCGCCACCCGCCCGTCATCGACGAAGGTGACATGCGCCGCGCCGCGCGAAAGCGCCTCGAGCCCCAGCGCGCCGGTGCCGGCAAATAGGTCCAGCACCCGCAGCCCGTCGAAATCGATCAGGTGGTTCAGCACGTTGAACAGGCTTTCGCGCACCCGGTCGGTGGTCGGGCGCAGATGCGCGCCCGCGTCCCCCTTGCCGACCGAGGCCAATGCCCGGCCCCGGAAATCTCCGGCAATGATCCTCACGCCTTGAGCAGCGGCTTCAGATCCGCTGCGGGGTTGGCCACCACCGCCGGATCGGCGGTCTTGCCCGCGTCGATCAGGCGCTTGCCGACCATGTAGGCGCGCGGGTCGTTCATCGCGTCCACCGCCAGCAACTGATCGCCCTGGTAATACCAGAACGAGGTGGTCGCCCCCTCGCCCGGTCGGGTTACGACCCGGTCATAACGCGTGTTCAGCCCGGCGATTTGCAGCTTCACGTCATACTGGTCCGACCAGAACCAGGGCGTGGCCACGTAATCCTTGCCCGCGCCCAGCATGTTCTGCGCCACTACCTCGGCCTGGTCGATGGCGTTGGGCACGCTTTCCAGACGGATGCGCCGGCCCTTGTAGGGGAACGAGGCGCAATCGCCCGCCGCCCAGATATGGGCGGCAGAGGTGCGGCCCTGCGCGTCGGTTTTGATTCCGTTTTCGATGGCAAGCCCGGCCGCCTCGGCCAGTTCGGTGGCCGGAGCGATGCCCACGCCCACGACCACGAAATGGACCGCCAGTTCCGTCCCGTCGCCCAGCACTGCGCCGGTGACCTTGCCATTCTCGCCGGAGATCCGCTCCAACCCGACGCCCTCGCGGATGTCCACGCCATGCGCGTTGTGTAGTGCTCGGAAATAGTCGCTGGTCTCGGGGGCCGCGACCCGCTGAAGGATACGGTCGGCCATTTCCACCAGCTTCACCTGCACCCCGCGCTTGGCACAGACGGCCGCGGCCTCGAGCCCGATGTAACCGCCGCCCACGATCAGCGCCCGCGCGCCTTGGGTGACGGCGGGGGCCATCGCGTCAACATCGGCCAGCGTGCGCACCACATGCACGCCCGCCAGGTCTCCACCGATGGCGGCAGGCAGGCGGCGCGGATGCGAACCGGTGGTCAGGGCAAGCTGGTCGTAGGAGATCACCTCACCGCTGATGGTCACGGTCTTGGCCGCCGGGTCGATCGCGTCCACCTGCTGACCCAGCCGAAGGGTGATGTCATTCTCGGCATAGAAACTTTCGGGACGCAGGAACAGACGTTCAAGCTCCATCTCGCCCAGCAGATAGGCCTTGGACAGCGGCGGACGCTGATAGGGCAGCACGGGTTCCGCTCCGATCAGAGTGATCGCCCCTTCAAACCCGCCCTTGCGCAGCCCGGCCACCAGGGATGACCCCGCCTGCCCGGCTCCGATCACGACGATATGGCTCATCTGGTCCGCCCCCTGTCGATTTCCCGTGGCTTGTGCCACCCGCCCACCTATATTGCGGCAAGGAGCGAGTTTGCAATTTCAATCGACAGGAGCATGAAGATGATTTCAACCGGCGACACCCTGCCCGAAGCAACCCTGATCCAGATGGGCGCTGACGGACCGGAAGAGGTGCGGGTCTCCAGCAAGGTCAAGGGCCGCAAGGTGGTGATCTTTGCCGTGCCCGGCGCGTTCACCCCCACCTGCCACTCGGCCCATGTGCCCAGCTTCATGCGCACCAAGGACCAGTTTGCGGCCAAAGGCGTGGACGAGATTATCTGCGTGTCGGTCAACGACCCCTTCGTGATGAAGGCCTGGGGCGAGGCCACGGGCGCAACTGCGGCCGGACTGACCATGCTGGCCGATCCGGCCTCGGAATTCACCAAGGCGATCGGCATGGATTTCGACGCCCCGCCAGCCGGCCTGATCGCGCGCTCCAAGCGCTATGCGATGCTGGTCGAAGACGGCAAGGTCGTGGCACTGAACCTCGAGGAAAGCCCCGGCGCTTGCGAGATTTCGGCTGGCGAAGGCTTGCTCGTAGTCATCTGACAGGACGGCCCCGGTGCGCACCGGGGCCATGCCACAGGTCACGTTGGATGAAGGCCAATTAACTTGGCCCGCACCCTCGGAATGTGCCAGTGTTCCTGCATGGGAACCGGGAGCTCATTCATGAAAAGATTTCTAGCAGTCATTACTTTGGGCGGCGCGGGGCTGTTGACCGCGTGCGGGCCTGCGCCAACACCGCAGCAACAGGCTGCGCGCCAGCACGAGATCGCCTGTCTTGGCGGCACCTTGGGCGGCGCGTTGATCGGCGGCGCCATCGGCAACCAGTTTGGCGGTGGGTCGGGCAAGGATATTCTGACCGCAGCCGGCGCCGTGGCCGGCGGGGTCGAAGGCCAGAGATTCGCATGCTGAGGAGCGCCAGGATGAAACACTCGGTTCTATTGATGACGGCCCTGATGATGGCAGCACCTGCCGCCGCAGACAGCGTGGCCGAACTGAATGAGCGCGAATTGAACGCGATCGACGCCAACAACGACGGTTTCCTGTCGCGCGACGAATTTGATGCCTTTTCGGATTACGCCTATCAGGAAATGGACGATGACAAGAACGGCACGCTCGGTCTGGACGAGGCCAAGCCGTTCATGGATATCAAGATGTTCCAGAAGATTGACCGCAATCGCGACAACACTATCTCTCGCTCAGAGTATGACTCGCAGATGAATGACGATTTCCTGTCTGCGGACAAAGACCGGAACGGTCAGTTGGATTGAGGCCCGGCGCCGCGGCACGGCTGACCCTGTGACCAACAGGAGCGCAGGCATGAGAGTATTTTATTGGCTTGGCGCGGTCGTTCTGCTGGCAGCGTGCGACGTCCCGCAGGCGCCGGTCGTGACCGGGCCGGACGGGCAAGCGCGCATTCAGATCAATACAGCTGGTCTGACCTGCTATCAGACGCGTTGTCTGGACATCAATCCCGCGGCGCGCAGCGTACGGATGATGGGCAACCGCACCGCCGGGATCCCGCGCGACATCGACGTGAGCGACGGCACCGTGACCCCGGCCGAGTTCCGCCGTCTGGGCGAGGTAGCGATGCTGGCTGGGGGCATGGGGTCGCGGGGCGACCGCGGCTAAAGCAGGCTGTCCATCTTGCGCGCAAGCTTGGCGTCCTGAGACGACAGGCCGCCTACGTCATGAGTGGTCAGCACCACCTCGACCGTGCGGTAGACGTTGGACCATTCGGGATGGTGGTTCCATTTTTCCGCAAAGATCGACACTTTGGTCATCCAGCCGAAGGCATCGACAAAATCGTCGAAGATAAAGGTCTTGGTGATCGCGTCACGATCCTTGACCATGGTCCAGCCGTTCTTGAACAGCGGATCCAGCAGCGGGCCACGGGTCTCGGTCGACAGAAGTTCGCTCATTGCTGTTCCTCCGGGTTGGCTTTTCTGAACGGGCCGTAATCCGTCAGAATTTCGATCTCTTCCCCCACCGCGCGGGCCTCGGCCTCGAGATACCGCGCGACGGCGTCCGCAAAGCCGGGATCGGCGATCCAGTGCAGGCTGTGCGTGCGCGTGGGCAGATAACCCCGCGCCAGCTTGTGTTCTCCCTGCGCGCCGGCTTCGACGCGGTCAAGACCATGCGCGATGGCAAAGTCGATCGCCCTATAGTAGCACAGTTCGAAATGCAGGCAGGGGTGATGTTCGTTGCAGCCCCAATAGCGCCCGAACAAGGTCTTGCGCCCGATGAAGTTCAGCGCCCCCGCGATCGGGTATCCGCCCCGCTCGGCCAGCACCAGCGCCACGTCATCGGCCATGGCTTCGTGAACGATGTCAAAGAATTGTCGCGTCAGATAGGGCGAGCCCCACTTGCGCGCGCCGGTGTCCTGATAGAACTCCCAGAACGCGTCCCAGTGATCGGGGCGCAGATCGGCGCCGGTCAGGGTGCGGATTTCGCCGCCAAAGGCATTGGCCTGCGCCCGTTCCTTGCGGATGTTCTTTCGCTTGCGCGAGGACAGCGCGGTCAGAAAGGCTTCAAAATCGGCATAGTCGTCGTTCAGCCAGTGAAACTGCTGCGAGTCGCGCGCCAGCAGGCCCATCTGCTGCCCGGCCAGCGCCTCGTCCTGGGTGCAGAAGGTGACGTGAAGCGACGACAGGCGATTGTCGGCGGCCAGTTGCACCGCCCCCTGCACCAGCGCCGACATGGCGATCCCGTCATAGCCGGGCCGTGTCAGAAACCGCCGCCCGGTGGCCGGGGTGAAGGGCACCGCGATCTGCAATTTCGGGTAATACCGCCCGCCCGCGTTTTCATAGGCATGGGCCCAGCTGTGATCGAAAATGTACTCGCCCTGGCTATGCGACTTGGCAAACATCGGCGCGGCCCCGATCAACAGGCCGTCCAGATAGGCGGTCAGGTATTGCGGCTGCCAGCCGGTGCCCCGCCCGACCGAGCCGCTGTCTTCCAGCGCGCGCAGGAACCGATGCGTGGTGAACGGGTCCAGCGGGCGGGTGCCGTCGGCGGCCTCGGGGCAGGCGCAACTGTCCCATTCGGCCGCCGGGATCTGATCCAGCGCCGACAGAACCCGTATCTCGATCTGTGACTGGTCCATGTGCCCTCCTGCGTCCCCTGAACTATCTGTGACGCCGGCAGCCGGGTTCAACCCGGAATGGCGGCCAGATAGTTCTCGAAGGTCACGTTGTCGGCCACCTTGCGCGCCTCGGCCTCCTGTTCGGCCGAGCGCACCGTCCAGCACAGGATCGGCACGCCTTGCGCCTTCAACTCGGCCACGCGGGGGCGGGACAGGTCCTGCACCTCGTGGCTGATGAAGCTGGCGCCAACCCGGTCGAAATCGGGGATCTCGCGCAGGTGGTCGCAGACCTCGGCAGGCAGATGCTCGACTTCGGGCTTGTAGGAACAGGTCGTCAACCCACGCGGCATCTCCGGCGCAAGCCGGGCCAGCTCGGCCACCGAGTTGGGGTTGAATGACATCAGCGCGACCGGGCCGTCATAGGACTTCAGCAGCGCGACCGCGTCTTGCTCCAGCCGCCCGTCCACAGGCCCCATCGCACCGTGCTGATCCTTGAACTCGATCAGCAGCGGCACGCGGCCGGCCACCAGTTGCAGAACTTCCTCAAGCGAAGGGATACCCTCGTCCCCGTGCAGCAGCGGAAGGTCCGCGGCCTCGGCCCGGGTGATCTGCTGAATGGCGCCCGGCCGCCCGGTCAGGCGCGTCAGATCATAGTCGTGAAACACCATGGCATGGCCGTCCGACGTCAACTGCAGGTCAATCTCGATCCCGTAGCCCGCAGCAATGGCGGCCCGGATGGCCGCCCGGCTGTTTTCCGGGCGGTTCTGGCGAATGTCATGCAACGCCCGATGCGCGATCGGCGCGCCCATGAACACACGAGGCAGAGACGGTGTCATTGGATCTCGAAAATCCCTTCGATCTCGACGGCCACGCCCAACGGCAGCGACGCGGCGCTGACGGCCGAGCGCGAATGGCGGCCCGCATCGCCCAGCGCCTCGACCAGGAAGTCCGATGCGCCGTTGATCACCTGCGGCTGGTCGGTGAAATCGGCGGTCGAGTTCACGAAGCCGGTCAGTTTGATCACCCGCACCAGCTTGTCGATGTCCCCGCCGCAGGCCGCCTTGACCTGGGCCAGCAGGTTGATGGCGCAGACCCGGGCCGCCGCTGCACCGGCAGCGACATCCATATCGGCGCCCAGCTTGCCGGTGATCAACGCATCGTCCTTTGAGATCTGACCCGACACATAGACGATGTTGCCCACCCGCACGAACGGCACGTAATTGGCTGCCGGTGCAGGGGCGTCCGGCAGGGTCACGCCCAGGGATTCCAGTTTGGCTGCGATGCTCATGTGATTGTCCTCAACTTCATGTGACTCGGGCGGACGCTAACCGGGAACACCGCCCACGGAAAGCCGGAAACCGGCAATTTCGCATTTGCCCGCGATTTGGGCAGGTCTCCACTCATGCGGATGTGTTGAATGCAGGCCACTTTACCCGGGTCCGGCGCGCGGGTTAAACGCTAGGAGTTTCCTTTCGGGTGCGAAACGACTATGTGCCGTTGAATTGGTCCGTTGTGCCAACGAGAAAACGTATTGATTGAGTGTCCGGCTGGATTACATCCGGACGATCGGGAGTAACCAAGACCGTGTCCAACCGGATCCGTTTCAAGCACATCGTCGCAGTGTCGCTGTTCGCGGTTCTGTCGGCCTGCGCGTCGCAGCCCCAGGACGCAGCGGCCCGCGGCGAGGTCTTCGACCCCTACGAAAACGCAAATCGCGGCATTCACAAGTTCAATCTGGGCGTCGACCGGTTCCTGTTCCGCCCGGCCTCGAAAGGCTATGTGAAAATCGTACCCGACCCGATGGTCACCAGCTTCAACAACTTCGCTGAAAACATCTCGTTGCCCGGACAGGCCGTCGACTATCTGCTGCAGGGCAATCTGAAACAGTCGGGCAACGCCCTGCTGCGGTTCGTGATCAACTCGACCGTGGGCGGGTTCGGTCTGTCCAAACCGGCGGATGAGTTGAACCTGCCGCAGGTTGATACCGATTTCGGCGAAACGCTTCATGTCTGGGGCTTCGGCGAAGGGGCTTATGTCGAACTGCCGTTCTACGGCCCCTCGACGACCCGGGATGCGGTCGGCGTTGTGGTCAACCTGTTCTCGAACCCGATCAACTTCTCGCCGACGCGACCGGCCGACAACCTGGGCGTCTATGCCGAGGTGGTACGGCGGATGGGCGATCGGGGCAGATTCTCGGACACGGTCGACTCGATTCTGTACGAAAGCGCAGACAGTTACGCTCAGGCCCGCCTGATCTATTTGCAAAACCGCCGGTTCGAACTGGCAAGGGACGATGAGGATGCCTATCTGGGTCTGTATTCCGATCCCTACGCCGATACCGGCACCGACCCGGTCAGGGACCCATACCTTGACCCTTACGAGGACCCATATGAGGACCCCTATGCTGAATAACGCCATGAACCGCCGTACCTTTGCCGCCACCGCCCTGGCCGGGCTGGCCGTGGCTGGCCTTCCGCAGCAGACCCTGGCGTTGACCGAGGCCAGCGCGACACAACTGGTCAACAGCGTCGTTTCCGACATCACGCGCGTGATCGAGTCGGGCAAATCCGAAAGCGCCATGCTGCGCGATTTCGAAAAGATCTTCGTGCAATATGCCGACGTTCCGATCATGGCGCGCTATGCGCTGGGCGCCGACGCCCGCAGCGCCAGCAATGCCCAGATGCGCGAATTCACCAAGGCTTTCCAAGGGTATATCTCGCGCAAATACGGTCGACGCTTCCGCGAATTCATCGGGGGTGAAGTCACCGTCAAGAATGCCCGCAAGATCAAGGCCGGCTACGAGGTTCGCAGCAGCGTCAAGCTGCGCGGCGAAGCACCGTTCGAAGTGACCTTCCTGGTGTCGGACAAGTCGGGTCGCGACAAGTTCTACAACATGTTCATCGAAGGGGTGAACCTGCTGCTGACAGAGAGGACCGAGATCGGCGCCATGCTGGATGCGCGCAAAGGCAACCTGGATCAGCTGATCAATGACCTGAAAAAGACCGGCTGAACCAACCGGTCAGAGTGATAATGACGCCGCGCAGGATCCCTGCGCGGCGTTTTTCGTTGCTCAGTTAAGGCGTTCGCCCGTCGCTTTCGCAAAATAGGACACTTTGCTCATGTCAAAGGCCAGGTTCAGCATCTGACCGGCCCTGGCACTGGTCTCGGCATGCAGGCGCGCAGTGACCTGTTTGCCGCCCAGTTCCGACACGACGTAGGTATCGGCACCGGCCGGTTCGACCATATCGACCAGGCAGGCGGCCTCTTGCACACCGGCACCAGCGCGGAACCCGGATTCAGCGATATCCTCGGGGCGCAGGCCCAGGATCACTTCTTCGGGCAGGTCCAGATCGCGCGTATCCGTCAGCACGATCGGGTCAGCCCCATCCCGCGCAATGGCGACCTGCGTGCCGGTCCCGTTGCGCTGGACCCGCGCCGGGATCAGGTTCATCGCCGGCGAGCCCATGAAATCGGCCACGAACAGGTTGGCGGGGCGATTGTATATCTCGGCCGGGGTGCCGATCTGCTGCACCACGCCGCCCTTCAGCACCACGATCTTGGTGGCCAGGGTCATCGCTTCGATCTGGTCATGGGTCACATAGACGATCGAGGCATCCAGCGTCTGATGCAGCTTCTTGATCTCGGTCCGCATCTCGACCCGCAGCTTGGCGTCCAGGTTTGAAAGCGGTTCGTCGAACAGGAACAGCTTGGGGTCACGCACCAGAGCCCGGCCCATTGCCACACGCTGTCGCTGACCACCCGACAATTGGCTGGGGCGGCGGTTCAGCAACGGCTCGATCTGCAGAAGCGAGGCGACCTCTTTCAGCTTGGCGTCCTGAGTTGCCTGATCGACGCCGCGCACCTTCATGCCAAAGGTGATGTTCTTGGCCACCGACATGGTCGGGTACAGGGCGTAGGACTGGAACACCATCGCGATGTCGCGGTCTTTGGGGCTGACATGAGTCATGTCCTTGCCGCCAATCGACAGCGTCCCGCCCGAGATCGGCTCGAGCCCGGCGATGCAGTTCAGCAGGGTCGACTTGCCACAGCCGGAAGGGCCGACCAGCACCAGGAAGTCGCCCGGTTCGATCGAGATGTTGATGTCCTTCAGAATCTCGGTTGCGCCGTAATTCTTGTACAGGTTTTGGATATCGAGGATGGGAGCCATGGGTTATCCCTTCACGGAACCGGCGGTCAGGCCGCGGATGAAATACTTACCGGCAACGACATAGACGAGCAGCGTCGGCAGCCCCGCGATGATCGCGGCGGCCATGTCGACGTTGTACTCTTTGACGCCGGTGGTTGAGTTGACGATGTTGTTGAGCGCCACGGTCACGGGCTGCGTGCCCGCCTGGCTGAACGAAACGCCGAACAGGAAATCGTTCCAGATCTGGGTGAACTGCCAGATCACGGTCACCACGATGATGGGCAGCGACAGCGGCAGGAAGATCGACCAGAAGATCCGAAAGAACCCGGCACCATCCACTCGCGCCGCCTTGGTCAGCTCGGCCGGGATGGTGACGTAGTAGTTGCGGAAGAACAGCGTTGTGAAGCCAAGCCCATAGATCACGTGGACGAAGATCAGGCCCGGAATGGTTCCGGCGATCCCCATCATGCCCAGCAGACGCGCCATCGGCAGCAGGACCACTTGGAACGGGATGAAGCAACCGAACAGCATCAGAGAAAAGATGATGTTGGCCCCTTTGAAACGCCACTGCGCGACGACAAATCCGTTCAACGCCCCCAGAAGGGTCGAGATTGCCACGGCAGGGACCGCAATCAGGACCGAGTTCCAGAAATAGGGCCGCAGGCCTTCGCACTGGATACCGGTGCAGGCGCCTGACCAGGCGGTTTTCCAGGCATCCAGACTGACCTCGCGCGGCAGTGAGATCAGCGATCCCGTACGAATTTCCTCGAGGCTTTTGAGCGATGTGGTCAGCATCACGAAAAGCGGCATCAGGTAGTAGAGCGCAAAAAGACCAAGCAGGACATACAGCAACCAACGCAGGGCAATCTTGCCCGTGGCACTCTGGCTGCGGGTTCGGGTTTGGGGCATCGACAGATCAGTCATTTTTCGCCCTCAGTTCTGAGTAGAGGTAAGGAACCACGATGGCAAAGACGACCAGCATCATGATCATCGCGGACGCCGCCGCCTGGCCGATATCGCCGCGCGAAAACGCCATCGCGTACATGTATGTTGCGGGCAAATCGGTTGCGTAACCCGGACCACCGCCTGTCAGGGCAATGACAAGGTCAAAGCTCTTGATCGCAAGGTGCGCCAACACGATGAAGGCCGACAGGAAGATCGGAGCCATCGACGGAATGATGATTGCCGTATAGATCCGCCAAGTGGGGATGCCATCGACCTGCGCGGCCTTGATGATCTCACCATCCACCGAGCGCAGTCCGGCCAGGAACAGCGCCATGACAAAACCCGAACACTGCCAGATCGCGGCGATGACGATCGTGTAGATCGCGTAGTCCGGGTTCACCAGCCAGTCGAACTTGAAATTCGGAAAGCCCCAGCCCTGGACCATGGCCTCGATACCCAGACCCGGGTTCAGGATCCACTTCCACGCGGTGCCGGTCACGATCATCGACAGCGCCATCGGGTACAGGTAGATCGTACGGATCGCGCCTTCGACGCGGATCTTCTGATCCAGCAGGATCGCCAGCAGCAGGCCCAGCACCATCGCGATCACGATGAACAGCGCGCCAAAGACGTAAAGGTTGTTGATCGCCGTGTCCCAGCGGGGCGAGTCAAACAGGCGGTCATATTGGATGAAGCCCTTGATCTCGTATTTCGGCAGCAGTTTCGATCGGGTCAGCGACACCCAGGCGGTCCATCCGATAAATCCGTAGACAAAGATCAATACGGCGATGAACGACGGTGCCAGCACCACCTTTGGAAGGTGGTTTTCCAGCCATTCGGACATTTTTTCCTCCGGGGAAAGATGCTCTGCCCCGCAGTATAGGGGGCAGAGCGTGTTGGATCAGTAGCTGTTTGCCACCGCGTCCGCCAGTTGCTGAACCGCGTCAGCCGAGGACATATCCGAGTTGAAATGCGCGGTCACGACGTCGGTGATCGCACCAGCCTGCGCACCGCGCAGCGCCATGCCATGCGCGTAGGACGGCAGCAGCGAGCCATTGGCGGACGAAGCGCCCATGTCTTCGGCCGAGATCTTGGCGCAGATGTCGAACTTGTCCAGCGCCACGTCGGTCCGCGCCGGGATCGAACCCTTGTTCAGGTTGAACACTTCCTGGAACTTGGGCGCGACGATCAGCTTGGCCAGCAGTTCCTGACCGGCGCGCTTGTCGTCGCCGTCCACGTCGAACATGGCAAAGCTGTCGACGTTGTACAGATAGCCGTCACCGGGGGTCGAGGCGCACAGGAAGTCTTCGCCGGGGACCTTGCCCGCGGCCAGGAATTCACCCTTGGCCCAGTCACCCATGATTTGGAAGGCGGCTTCACCGTTCATGACCATGGCGGTGGCCAGGTTCCAGTCGCGGCCCGAGAAGTTCTCATCAACGAACCCGCGCAGGGTGCGCATCTGGTCAAAAATCTGAACCATCGTGTCCGAGGTCAGAGTCTCGGGGTCCAGATCGACAAAGGCCTTCTTGAAGAACTCGGGTCCACCGATGCCCAGCGCAACTGCTTCGAAGACGGTTGCGTCTTGCCAGGCCTGACCACCGTGGGCCAGCGGGATGATGCCTGCGGCCTGCAGCTTCTCGGCAGCGGCGTTGAACTCGTCCCAGGTGGTCGGCATCTCGATGTCATTGGCGGCCAGGATGTCGGCATTTGCCCAGATCCAGTCGATGCGGTGCACGTTGACCGGTGCGGCACACCAGGTGCCTTCGCACTGCATATGCGCCGCGATCGAGGCGGGCAGGACTTCGGCCCAGCCCTCGGCCTCGGCAACGTTCGAGATGTCCGCCAGAACACCCTCTTCGTACCATTCCTGGATCGCCGGGCCTTTCAGCTGAACGGCGGTCGGCGCGTTGCCGGCCAGAACGCGGGCGCGCAGCGCGGTCATCGCCGCGTCTCCGCCGCCGCCTGCAACGGGCATATCCGTCCAGGTGCCGCCATTGGCCGCAAACTCTTCCTGCAGAACGGCGACCGACTTGGCCTCGCCGCCCGATGTCCACCAGTGCAGAACTTCGGCCTGCGGTTCGGCCATCACCGACGTGCCAGCCAGAACGGCCAGCGACGACGCCGTGGCGAGTGCGAAACGTTTCATGTTTGGTATCCTCCCAGATCCTTGTTTGCTGCCGCGGGGCAGCGATGCGGGACATTACCGGTAGCCGCTTGCCGTCTGGCAATGGCAAATTTCCCATGTATCCGGCGCGGGCTGCAAATTTTCCCGCCTTTTGTTACAGCGTGTTACGTTGACCTTGAATCTGTTGCAGTCCGTTACAATTGAGGGCAGCGTCGAGGGGGAAATCGGGGAGGAACAGTGTGAGCATTCCACGTCTGCTGGTTGTGGATGACGATCCGGAAATCCGGTCGATGTTGACCCAGTTCTTTCACCAGAACGGGTTCATTGCCCTGCCAGCAGCCACCGAGCGCGAGGTGCAGGCACACCTGAAGTCAGGTCGCATCGACCTGATCCTTCTGGACGTCATGCTGGGTGACGAGAACGGAGTCGATATCTGCGCCCGCCTGCGCCGCGAGCAGGACGTGCCGATCATCTTCGTGTCGGCCCTGTCTGCCGATCATCAGCGGATGGCCGGGTACGAGGTTGGCGCCGACGACTACATCGCCAAGCCGTTCAACCCGCAACTGCTGCTGGCGCGTGTGCGCGCGGTGATGCAGCGCGCGCGGCGCACGCCATCGCTGGCCTATCGCCGACGGATCCGCACGTTCCGCTTTGGCGGATGGGTCTATGACGGCAAACGCGACGAGGTGCATGCCCCGGACGGGTACCAGGTGTCGCTGTCGCAGCGCGAAACCGCGTTGCTCAAGGTGCTGCTGGCCAACCCGCACATTCCGCTGACCCGCGACGAGATCGCCGCCGCGCTGGACGTGACCGGCACCGGTGACAAGCCCGAAGCGCAGGGTCGGGCCATCGACGTTCTGGTGGGGCGGCTGCGCTCCAAAATCGAGGCCAACCCCAAAGATCCGCAGATGCTGCGCACGGCCCGCGGTGTCGGCTATGTCTTCGCCTGCGAGGTCACCGTGGAACAGGAGGCATGACCCTGCGCCTGCGGGATCTGGGCTGGGCCTGGAGCCTGGGTGCGTTTGCTGCCGGGCTGCTGGCGGCAGGACTGTGGTTTTCATCCGTTCGCAACTGGGACGCCTATCTGACCCGGGCCTATGTTGCCGGGTTCTCGGTCTACGAAGATCTGCGCACAGGTCGCGCCTCGCATCCCGACGTGTTTATCACGCCACTGCCGCCCGAGGCCGCAAGTCTTGCAGATGCCGGTGAATTCGAGCAGTTGCCCGACCTTGCAGGACGCCGGTTTCTGACCAACCTGTCCATTCTGACCGACAGCTCCGCACCGCTCAGCGGGCGGAACCTGGCGCTTGCGGTCTTGTCCGACCGGCTGGTCTATCCGGTATCCGACATCGTGTCAGGCAGCGACCAGACCGGGCCGCAGAAGATGGGCAACCTGACACGCCTGCTGGCCACCTATTGCAGCGAACCCATTCTGGTGGCCCGGTTCGGACAGGGCGCGTGGCAGAAGATCGACGGTACGCAGGTCTGGGGGTGCGATGCGGCCCCGGCCGACCTGCGCCTGCCCGCGATCTTTTTGGCGGTCGTGGCACTTGCGATCATTCTGACATCAGTCGGCAATGTGACAGACAGCTTTTCGCGGTTCTCCCAGTCGCTGCGTGACCGCCGGCGCAGCGGGGGTCCGGACAGTTACGACATGTCCGGGCCGGCCGAACTGCGCGACATCGTATCGGCGGTCAATACGCATCTTGAGGACGAACGCGCACAGCTGGAAAAGCGTGCCACGGTCCTGTCCGGCGTCAGCCACGACCTTGGGACGCCAGCGGCCCGCGTGCGTCTGCGCGCGGCGCTGATTCCGGACGCCGAATTGCGAGAGAAGCTGGAGTCCGATGTCGACCAGATGACCGGCATGATCGAAAGCGTGTTGACCTACA
Source organism: Ruegeria sp. CG3 (assembly GCF_056537205.1). NCBI lineage: Bacteria > Pseudomonadati > Pseudomonadota > Alphaproteobacteria > Rhodobacterales > Roseobacteraceae > Ruegeria > Ruegeria sp. CG3. Next base: position 293,904 of record NZ_JBQFRC010000002.1, read on the forward strand.
CCCGCTCGGAACTGAGCATCGAGGACCCGCGCCAGATCTCTCTCACCTCACTGGTCGAGTCGCTGGTTGCCGACTATCAGGACATGGATCTGCCTGTGACCCTGAAACAAGTCGCCCCGGTCGAGGTAGAGGGCGCGGCGTCGCTCTTCATGTCGCGGCGCGGGCATGGCTCGCTTCCGGAAACCCGCCGCATCCTTGTCATGGCGCGACCGATCTCATTGAAACGGGCGTTGACGAACCTGATCGACAACGCGCTGAAATACGGGCGCCACGCAACGGTTGAACTGGAAACCGACGCGGAAACCGCCACGATTGTCGTCGAAGACAAGGGAACCAACTTGTCCGTCTCGGACATCGAAGCGCTGATGGCCCCGTTCCGGCGCGGTTCGAACATCGGGTCGTCCGACGGGTTCGGGCTGGGCCTGACAATCGTTGCAACCGTGGCAGAGCAGCATGGCGGCTCGCTGCGCTTTGAAGCGGGTGATCAGGGTCTGCGGGCACGGCTGCAAATCCGGCGCTGAGACCGTCCACACGCAGGCTAGGAATAGCTTCGCACCAAGGCACTGGCGATCAGGGACCACCCATCTGCAATCACGAAAAACGCCAGTTTGAACGGCAGCGAAACCGTGGCGGGCGGCACCATCATCATCCCCATCGACATGAGTACCGCGGCCACTACAAGATCGATGATCAGAAACGGTAGAAATATCAGGAATCCGATCTGGAACGCGCGGGCAACCTCGGACAGCATGAACGACGGCATGAGAACCGACAGTGGCGCCTCCGGCGACAGCTGCATCGACGCGGTGTCGGGGCGCAAGGCCGCCATGGCCCGAAACGTGTCACCATCCAGCCGCGCCACCATGAACGCGCGGAACGGCACCATCGCACGTTCCAATGCAGGCTCTACCGCAAGTGTTTCTTCGACCATCGGTCGGATCCCGGTGTCCCAAGCCTGGGTAAAGACCGGCTCCATGATGAAGTAGGTCAGAAACAGCGCCAAGCTGACGATCAACATGTTGGGCGGGGACTGTTGCAACCCGATCCCCTGCCGCAGAATGGCCAGTACCGTGACCAAAAAGGGGAAACAGGTCACCATGATCGCAAGGCCGGGTGCCAAGCTGAGCACCGTGATCAGCAGGATCAACTGAATGGTTCGCGCCGATATGGATCCGCCGTCGCCCAATGACAGCGACAGCTCCTGTGCCGATGCCAGTGCTGGTGTCAGCACAAGGATCGCCAATGCACACCAGGCCGCCCGGCGCATCATCCAAGTCCGTTCTGGAAATCCGAAATCTCGGTCAGACGCACCGCCAATTGACCGGCATTGTCCCCCTCCATTTCCTCGAGCAGACCACGAGCGACCAATTGGTCGCCGACATACAGATCCACCGGATCTTCGACCCGTTTGTCCAAGGTCAGAACGGCGTTCTCACCCATGCTCAACAGGTCGCGTATCAGAGGGCGCGCCCGACCGACGGAAACCGTCACCTCGATGGGAACGGCTTCGAACGGATTGGGTCTTTCAGGTTTGGATGCAGGTACGTCACTCATTTGACAAAGCCTCTCTTGCCTCAAAAACATATGCGTCGAAAGCGGCGGCGATCGCGTCCAGCAGCGCGGTGCAATCAACCTCGGACCGGGCGGTGCCGACCTGCAACCGCGCCTGACCCGGCAGCAACTCGGGGTCCGCGACGACCTTGGGGAGGGGCGTGATGTCGACGGGCAACAACGCCTCGACATCCCCTTCAACACCGGGTGGAACCAACAGAAGGATCGGTTGTGCAACCTGCGCATTGGCCATTTCGCTCAACTGCTCGATCACGCGGGCGGCAAGCCCCCGATCCAACGCCTGGGGAAGAACGGTCTGAACCAGAGCGCTGAACATCGGTTCAAGCGACAAGGTCATCCGGGTCAGAGCTTCCTGGTAGGTGAAGGACATGTCGGAGAAGGCTGCCCGCATATCCTCGGTCAGCGCAGCGCGATCTTGGGCTTGAACCTGCAGCGCATCCTCCCACCCCTCACCATATCCGCGTTCGAAAGCGGCGAGCCGCTCTTCCTCCAAAGCTTCTTCGTCCAGCAACCGCAGATTCGCGCCGTCAGCCTGAGCCGTGAAATCCTCGAGAAGGTGGGCGATCGACATCACACCTTCTCCTCGTTTTCTTCCAGCCAGCTCCGCAGAATTTCAACCGTCTCTTCCTGTTTGTCCCCGATCATGGCGCGCAGACGTCCGACCGCATCTTCGCTTGCCGTGGACCCGATCGCAGGCACAGAGCCTCCGTTTTCACCCTGGCCCGTGAGAGCGCTGAATTCCTGTCCATCAGCTTCTGAGATTTCACCGACAAGAAATGGCGCGCCGCCATCGGCGGAGGCTGCGACAGGCGGCAAGGCTGGCACTGCGGCCGAACCGGTCAGGATCGGCCGGATCACGAACAGCCCCATGACCAGCGAGACGATGGCTAACACTGCCATCTGGATCAGCGACATCGTATCCAGATGGATGCTTTGCCAGACCGAAGCGGTCGCCAGTGTTCCCTGCGGTTCGACATTGGGCAGTTCCAAGGATATCAGCGTGATGACATCCCCGCGATCCGCATCGAAGCCCACGGCCGAGGCGACAAGCTCTTCCAGAGCATCCAGTTCCGGCTGTGCCATCGGTTCAAAAACCTCGGCACCGGTGGCGTCCGTTTTGCGGGTCCCGTTGACGAGCACGGCAACCGTCAGGCGTTTGATGGCGCCCGGCACCCGCAGAACTTCAAGCTCGGTCTCTGAAACCTCATAGTTGATCCGCTCGCGGGTTTGCGTGGCTGAAGAATTCGATTCATCGCTGCCATTGCCGTCCCCGTCCGGCAGGTTGGACGCGACCGTCACATCAGACGACTGATTGCGGGAGGTATCCGACCGTTCCTCGACATCGGTGCTGATTGCGACGCGGCCCTTGGGGTCGAACCGCCGCTCTCTTATGGATTCGGTCTCGGTGACCGTGTCGACGCTGACTTCGACCACCGCATTGCCGGGTCCGACGCGTGCCTCGACCAGCCGCAGGACGCGGTCGCGCAGGACCTTGGCCTTGTCATCGGCAGTGTCGGCGGCAACCGCCGTCTCTTTCGGGCCGATCACCGCACCGTTGGAATCGATCACCGCAACATCCTCGGGCGCGAGGCCGGTCACTGCGGAGGCCACCAGAAAACGGATCGCCTTGGCCTGTTCGACCGTGATCTTGGCCCCGGATGGCACCAGATAGACCGAAGCGGTTGGCGAAACGCTGGGCTGGAACGGGCTTGTGGACCCGCTGGCAATGTGAACCCGCGCCTGCCCTACATGAGGGCTGCTGACGATGGTTCGCGCCAGTTCACCTTCTTTGGCGCGCCAATAGGCAGCGTCGAACATCTGCGAGGTCGTACCGAACCCACTCAGCGTGTCCAGCAGTTCATAACCCCGGTTGCCATTTGCAGGCAGACCCTCGCTTGCCAGGGTCATGCGCAACTCGTCGCGTTGCGAGCCCGGAACATAGATTGAGCCGCCACGAATCTCGTAGGTGACACCGCGTTGATCCAAGGCCCGGACGATATCCCCCGCTGCCCCGCTTTCCAGCCCCGCATAGAGGAGTGTCATGGACGGCGATGTCGCCAACCGCGACATCGCCAGGACACTCAGGAACACGACGACAGCCGCGCCCGCCACGATGATTTGTTTGCGCCTGCCCAAACTTGCCCAGACAGTTCCGATCTGCTGCACGCTCACCTCCGACTCGCCGACATTCTGTGCGGCTCGTGCCCTGTTTGAACGATTGCCCTTAACAATCGGTTAGTCCCTGCGGGGTTATGACGGGTGCCGAACGCAAGAATGAGGACGCCATGACAGACGCGACCGTGGATGAGGCAGAAGGCCCGAAGAAGTCGGGCAAAAAGGGACTGATGATTGGCGCGGTTCTGGCGCTGCTGGGTGCTGCGGGCGGGTACTATGTGACCGCGTCCGGGCTTTTGGGCAAAGCCCCAGAGGCCGAGGGAAAAACAGCGGAAAATGCGGACGCCGGACATGCGATCGATGCGTTGCCGGATGTCGGGTTCGTCGACCTACCGCCCGTGATCGTGTCCGTGAATTCCGGCGATTCGCGCCATCTGAAATTCCACGCTCAACTTGAGGTGGCCGCCGGTCACGAGGCCGAGGTGGAAAAGATGATTCCCCGCATCGTGGACGTGATGAACGGCTATCTCCGGGCCATCAACCTGTCCGACCTCGAAGACTCGCTGGCTCTGGTTCGCATCCGCGGGCATCTGCTGCGGCGCATCGGCATCGTCGTTGGCGAAGGTCGGGTACGTGACGTTCTGGTCACGGAATTCGTATTGAACTAGGAGGCGAAATTGGAACTGATCTCGGACATTTTGCTGGTCGCCGGCGCCTTGGGGGCCGGGTTGTACTGTTTTGTTCTGGCCCGACGCCTCAGGCGGTTCACGGACCTAGAGCGGGGCGTCGGTGGCGCGGTTTCCGTGCTGTCCGCACAGGTGGAAGAACTGAAAAAATCCCTGGATGCCGCGCGTGCTGCATCTGACCAGTCCGGACACAAACTGCAGGATCTGACCGAGCGCGCCGAGTCAGTCGCACAGCGGCTTGAGTTGATCATGGCGTCGATGCACGACGTGATCCCCAAGGACAAACCCGCGGCTGAAGACCCTGCAAATTCCTCGGCCGAAACCAAAAAGCCGTCACCTCTCGAGGCGGAACCGGTCTCGCTGAAAGAGGAATCCCGGTCTCAAGCACCCGAGCAACCCGCCGAGCCTGCGGCTGTGGAACAAATTCCATCCAGGCCGGAAGCCGAGGTCAAATCCACCAACGACCCCGCAGAGGATCCGGGCCCGATTCCCAAGGGCGTATTGTTTTTCAGGCACAAGGCGCAAGGTAGCGAGGCCCGATTCTGATGCGCAGCCTGCAACCTGCCCAACGTCGACCACGTGGTGGCGTTCTGACCCTCATTTCAGCCTTGATGATCAGTTCCGCCATCATACGGCTGGGGCTTGAGGCTGGGCCGGCTTTGGCAAGGGGGCCTTACCCCTCGGAAGTCTCGACACACAGCGCCGGGTCGGACGAAAAGCCGCACATGCAAGCCTTGCTGACCGAATTGCTGCGTCGGGAAGCAGCCGTCAAACAGCGTGAGAGCGCGCTGCGCGACAGGGAGCGCGCCCTGGAGATTGCCAACGAGGCCATTGCGACGCGCCTCTCTGATTTGCAAGAGGCCGAGGCATCGCTGCGCGAGACATTGGCCGTGGCGGACAAGGCGGCTGAAACCGACCTCACCCGTCTGACCGATGTCTATCAGAACATGAAGCCCAAGGACGCCGCGGCGCTGTTCGAAACGATGGATCCGGTTTTTGCTGCCGGTTTCCTGTCGCGTATGCCGCCTGAGGCTGCTGCGGGTGTGATGGCCGGTCTCAGCCCCGAGGCCGCCTATACCATCAGTGTCGTAATGGCCGGACGCAACGCCAACGCCCCCACTGAGTAGCCGCCATGAGCCCCACCCTCAAAGACCGCTCTGCCGGAGAGACCACATGATCGGAATTCTTGGAATCGTCGTTATTTTCGTAATGGTATTTGGCGGCTACCTCGCCGCCGGCGGCAAGATGGCCATCATCCTCAAATCTCTGCCATTCGAGATGATGATGATCGGCGGGGCCGCCATCGGCGCCTTTCTGATCAGCAATGACATGTCGGCGGTCAAACACACGATCAAGGATCTGGGCAAGGTTTTCAAAGGCCCGAAGTGGAAGCCCGAAGACTACCGCGATCTGCTGTGCCTTCTGTTCTCGCTAATCCGGCTTGCCCGTTCAAATCCGGTCGAGCTCGAGCAGCACATCGAAGACCATGAAAACTCAGCCATTTTTGCAGCCTTCCCCAAGATACAGGCGGACAAAGAGGCGGTGGACCTGATTTGCGACACCATGCGGTCGGCGGCGATGAACTATGACGATCCCCATCAGGTTGAAGAGGTTCTGGAAAAGCGGATGGATGCCAATTTCCACCACGCCATGCATTCCAGCCACGCCTTGCAAACCGTGGCGGACGGGCTGCCGGCACTGGGGATCGTCGCGGCGGTTCTCGGCGTGATCAAGACCATGGGCTCGATCGACCAACCGCCTGAGGTCTTGGGCAAGTTGATCGGAGGTGCCCTTGTCGGGACTTTCTTGGGCGTCTTTCTGGCCTACGGGCTGGTCGGCCCCTTCGCCGGAAAGCTGAAAGCGGTCGTGGAGGAAGACAATCACTTCTATCAACTGATCCGGGAAGTTCTGGTTGCCAACCTGCACAATCACAACCCTGCAATGTGTATCGAGGTTGGTCGCCAGAACACGCCGACCCACAATCGCCCCGGCTTCACCGAATTGGAAGAAGCCTTGAAAGAGATCAAGCAGGCGGCAGCATGATCCGGATTTTGCTCCTGACCCTTGGCCTGAACGCATTGGCAACTGGTGTGCTGGCGAAGGACGTTCCGGTGCGGTCCGGCGAACATGACGGTTTCACGCGGCTTGTTCTCAGCGTTCCTGCGGGCACCAACTGGAGCCTCGCCCACCGAAAAAACGGCGCGCGCCTGGCCGTCGAATTGGACGACGTGGTGTTCAAGACCGGATCGGTCTTTGCACGATTGTCCGCAGGCCGGCTTGAGGCGATATCGCAGGCCGATCCCGGCGCACCGCTTGAGCTGGACTTCGGCTGTGATTGCGCGGCGACCGCTTTTTTGTACAAGGATAGGATGATCGTTGTGGACATAGCGGCGCAAAAAGCCTTGCCTCCGCCAAGTCTGGACATTCCATCGATTGTGATCCCAGAACAGACTTCCAAACGTCGCCCACAGGCCGAAGCGCCATCAATTGAAATCGTTGCCCCCCTTCTGCAACTGGATCGCGATGGCCTGCAGCAGCGCCTTTCGACCCGTCTGTTGCAAGGCTCGGATCGCGAGCTTGTGGACCTGAACGTCACACCTCCGGGTCCGCGTGCCTCGGCGCCGGAAGCGCTTCCGGACATCGCGCGGGATCTGCCTGCCCATATCCAGGTAAACTCGATCCTTGACGAGTTGGGCAGACTGGGAGAGCCACCACTGCAACCTCTGGAGTCGCTGCCAGCCTGTATTTCGGATGCGGAATTGGGGTTCGACGCCTGGTCTGACGGTCGGCCCTTTGCGCATCAGGTTGCTGAGCTGCGCGCAGGGCTGTTCCGGGAGTTCGACAGGGTCGACAGATCCATCGCGCTCAAGCTCGCAAAGCTGTTGGCACACTGGGGTTTTGGTTCAGAGGCCATTCAGGTTCTGCAGTTGATGGAAGATGCATCGCCGGAACAGGAATGGGTTCGAGCGGTCGCGCAAATTATTGATGATCAGCCCGTATCAGAGCCTAACAAACTGCGGGGGTTGCAACGCTGCGACGGCGCGGTTGCCATGTGGGCCGCGATGGCGGATGGCCAGTTGCAGGATGATGCGCAGCAGGAACGGATGGAACAGGCGTACCTGAGGCTTCCTGAGCATCTACGCCGGATCCTTGGCCCCCGGCTGGCCGAGATATTCGTCAACTCCGGCCAGCTTGAGGCCGCCCGGCGGGTACTGCGTTCGGTGGATCGCGTCCAAACTCTGCAACACCCCGAGGCGACACTCGCGCAGGCAACTGTTGCTGCCGCTGAGGGAGATGCGGACACCAGCGACGTTTTGTTGAACGACGTCATCGACAACCCAAGCTCGGATTTGGAAGCCCCGCTTGCCCTGGCCCGGCTCGTTGAAAAGAAGTGGGCAGAGGGTGGGGCCGTTTCGCGACGGCAAATCGATCTGATCTCGGGCTACGCGATCGAACTGCGCAATTCTGAATTGGGCCCGGTCATGGCCCGCGGTCACGCCCTGGCGCTTGCCCTGGGCGGCGAGTTTTCTGCGGCCTTCAGTATCCTTGATGCCCATCGCGGAGACGAGACCTGGGCCGGCACGCGCAATCGTATCTTGCATCTGGCAGCAGAGCGCGCGGATGACCTGACCTTTCTGCTGTATTCAAGTACTCTGAAACCATATGAACTAGAGTCTATTTCGACCGAGACTTCGCTGTTGCTCGCCAAGCGTTTTGCGGACCTCGGCTTTGCCAAGCAAGCCCGAGACTTGACGGGTGCAGGTTCGGATGGGACACGCAGGCGCGAACGCGCCATCCTTCGGGCGCGGGCCGCGCTGCTGGAAAACCGACCGGATCTGGCCCTGCGCGAATTGGCCGAGGATCCCTCCGATGACGCTGAAAGGCTGCGGGCCCAAGCCCTGACCGATATGGGAAATTACGCGGCCGCTGTTGAGGCTTGGCGAGACATAGGGGATGAGGATACCGCCGCGCGCCTGTCATGGTGGGCGGGGTTCAACTTGGAAGAAGTTGGGGCGAAGGACACCGCGCTAGGGCAGGTCATAGATCTGAGCTCGGCCCTGCGTGCGCCAGTGCAGCGAGAACCGGACAAGCCGATTTCGGACGCTGAACAGCTGCTTGAGGCCAGCGCCGACGCGCGGCAGAAGATAGCCGAATTGCTGAACGTGACAACTGAATTGGAATAGTCAGGACCCGCGCGACGAACGGCCGGCTTGCGCGCCTCGAATTGAGAGCGTGCGCTTGTCTGAAAGAGCAAGCACCGGCAGACTGCCCAGCAAATTCAACCTTACCCAGGTCAGGGGCAACGGATGTCCGGAGCGCTCATTCGATGTTTTGTCGCCATTCCCGTATCTTCCGAAATCGCCCAGCTATGCGCCGACGTCGCGCGCGCGGCACATTGCGGTCGAAGTTTGCCCGCTGAAAACCTTCATCTGACGCTGGCTTTCCTGGGTGACCAGACCCGAAACGTCTTGATCGAATTGAATGATCACCTCGAAGCGCTGAAGCGCCCGGCCTTTTCCATCAGACTGTCCGGGCTGGGTAGTTTCGGAAACTCGCTGCACATGGTGGTAGAGCCCGATCCCGAACTCCTGCGCCTGCATGAAAGCGTCCTGCAGTGCATTAGGCGGGCCGGGCTGAAGCTGCAACGCCGCCGCTTTCGACCGCATATCACCATAGTTCGGGGTATTGAATCGTCTCTAAACAAGCCCTTTTTGCATATCCCAGTTACCCAAGACACCATGGTGGTGACCCAGTTCAACCTGAACTCTTCGACACTTCGGCCGGACGGCGCACGATATGAAACGCTGTCGACCTATCCTCTGCAGTTGCAAGGCTGGTCCGGTCAGGCTGACGACTTGGCCGACCGGTAGAGAGGCTGCACCATGTCACTAAACCGGGTGCCTGGATCGGTAAGGTTCAAAACCGCGCTGCTCAGATTCTTGGCAGCAGACCCTCCGATTTCCCGAGAAGAAAATTCGACAAACTTGTCGATGACGTCCTGTCGCGACATCGGAGACTCAGGCCCGCCCCGGGCATGGATGTCGCCCGAGCGGAAAACGCGACCGTCTTGCGTCGTTACCTGAACGTCGGCCCAGCGCCCGGCGGGAAAGCGGGAATTATGGAGGTCCGACTCGGATACGGTGATGCGGTTCAGGAAATCGGCGACGATCGGATCGGATAGTCCATCGCCGCTGATGTGCTCTACCCCGATCCGCCCGTGTACTGCAAAAGTCGAGACGGCAAATGGCAGCGAGTATTGCGCCTGCGACGTTGTCTCGGGCATCCCCGAATACAGTTGAACCGCTTCGTGAAAACTGTGGATCTCGACGCGGGCGATCTGGTCATGGGTCAGACCGTGCGAGTTCATCACCATGCGCAGCCCGTCGATGGCGGCATGCGCCCAGCGGCAGATCGGATAGGGTTTCACATATTGATGTTCCATCTGCCAAAACGTGCCGAGGTCCTGCCAATAGGGTGCGGCGCGATCCTCCTCGATGGTGATGGCGGGGGCGCCGGTAAAGCGGCGCTCGGCCAGAATTGCCGCCGACATGCCCACCAGCGCGCCCCAGCCCGAGCCGTCATGCAGCATCGTGGGGTTGGCGATTTCGCGCATCATCTGGCTGCGGGGGCCGTGGTATTCAGCAATGCCAAGACCTTGGCGCAGCTGATCCGGTGAATGGCCCCGCAAGCGGGCCGCCATGGCAACCACGCCCAGCGCGTTCCAGGCCCCCGAGGTGTGATAGTCATTGACGGTGGCGTGCAGCGCGATACCGGCGCGGCCCGCAATTTCGTAGCCTGTGATGACGGTGGCCAATGCATCGGGTCCGGACAGATCAGGGCAGTGTTCGGCCAATGCGCACAGCGCGGGCACGACCACCACGCCGATATGCCCCTTGGTCGGGTTGTAGCCGTCGTGCCCGTCGAGGTTATCGGTCTGCGTGGCGGCCGCATAGGCCGCGCCTGCCAGACTGACCCGACGCCCATCACACAGCATCCGCGCCGAGAAGCGCGGATCGGTCGAGGCGTAGAGCAGCGCCGCGGTGTCCCGCGCGATCACGCCGGCCTCCATCGGGGTCGAGGCGATCACGATGCCCAAAGTATCCAGCAGCATCAGGGTCGCCGCTTCGCGCGAGCTGTCGGGCATCTGGTCCGCCGGGCGGTTCAGAACAAACTCGGCAACGCGGGCGAAGGTTTCGGTCACCTGGCGCCCTCCATCGCCGGTTTCTGGTCTCGCAGGCGCAGGCCCTGGGGGTCGAACGGAGGCGCATGCAGGATCCGCGCCCTGTGCGGCTTGCCCAGAATGAAGACGTGCACCTCGTCGCCCGGCTGGGCCACGGCTGGGTTGGCGTATCCGATGGCCAGCGACTTGCCGACCGTATAGCAATAAGCGCCCGAGGTGACGCGCCCGACGGGCGTACCATCTGGGGTGAAGATCGGCTCGCCCCCGCTGGCATCGGCATCGTGGGTGACATCGACCTCGAAAATCGACAGCACCTCGCGCGCGGGATTGTCCTTGATCGCCAGCCAGGCCGCCTTGTGCAGGAAATCCTTGTCTGGCTTGACCAACCCATCCAGACCGACCTCGTGCGGCCAGTACTCCTGCGAATACTCGCGCCCCCATGAGCCATAGCCTTTTTCGATCCGCAACGCGCCCAGAGCACGGCCGCCGACCGGCCCACCACCACAGGCGCGGGCAGCGTCCAGAAGCGCTGTATAGAGTCTGATTTGGTCCTCTTCGGCGCAGTGCAGCTCCCACCCCAGATCGCCGGTGAAGCTGACGCGGATGGCAAGGCAGGTGACCCCGGCAACCTCGATCGTGGCCGAGCGCATGAAGCGGAACGCCTCATTCGACAGATCGGCGTTGGTCAGCCGTTGCAAGGCCTCGCGCGATTTCGGGCCAGCGATGTTGAAGCCCGCGATGCGGTTGGTGGCAACTTCGAAGGTGGTGCCCTCGGGCAGGTCCACCATGTTGAAGAACCGTTGGTGATAGCGTTCGGCCATACCCGAGCCGATCATCATGTAGTCGTCTTGGGCCGTCTTGGTGATGGTGAAATCACCCGCCACGCCGCCACGCACGGAAATCAGCGGGGTCAGGCATGAACGTCCCACTTCGGTCGGCACCCGGTTGGCCACCAGCCGATCCAGCCAGTCACGCGCGCCCGGCCCTTTGATGACGTAGTTGGCAAAGTTCGAGATGTCGATCACGCCCACGCGCTCGCGCAGCATCCCGGCCTCCTGCCCCACTGGTTCGAACCAGTTCTGACGGGTAAAGCCAGTGGTCTCGACCGTTCCGGGTTGATCGGCGAACCAAAGCGGGTGTTCCCAGCCGCAGTTCAGGCCGAAGACCGCGCCCATCTGCTTCTGCAACTCGTAGGCAGGGCGCACGCGGGCCGGACGGCCGGCGCTGCGTTCCTCGTTCGGGAAATGGATGGCGAAGCGGTGGGAATACTGGTCGGCGACCCGCGCCTTGGTGAAGTTCTTGTCGGCCCATTCGCCGAACCGCGCCAGATCCCAGGCGAACATGTCGTATTGCGGCTCGCCCTCGATCATCCATTGCGCGGCCAGCAGGCCCAGCCCACCCGATTGCGAAAAGCCGGGGATGATACCGGTGCAGCAGAAATAGTTGCGCAGTTCGGGCACCGGCCCCCAGATGGCGTTGGAATCCGGAGACCAGATCATCGGGCCGTTGATCACCCGTTTCACACCTGCGGTCGCGGCCACCGGCACACGCTCGGTCGCGCGGATCACGTTCTCCATGATCCGGTCCAGATCGTCGGGAAACAGGTCATGGGCGAAATCCAGGGGCGTGCCGTCTTCGGCCCAGAAACGCATGTCTTTCTCGTAGGCGCCGATCAGCAACCCGTTGCCTTCCTGCCGGAAGTAATACTCGCCGTCGCGGTCGGCGATCGACGGCAGACGGCGGCCAAGGGCGGCGACCTCGTCAATCGCCTCGGTTACGAAATACTGATGCTCGGTCGGTTGCAGCGGCAGTTCCAGTCCCGCCAGCGCGGCCACCTCGCGTCCCCACAACCCGGCGGCGTTGACCACCCATTGCGTGTGGATGTCGCCCTTTTCCGTGCGCACGATCCACGAGGCGTCAGGCTGCTGTTCAGTCCCTATTACGGGGCAAAACCGCTGAATCTCGGCCCCCAGCGCGCGCGCGCCGGCCGCATAGGCGTGGGTCACGCCCGAAGGGTCCACGTTGCCGCCGTCGGGTTCATACATGATGCAGCGGATGTCATCGAACTGCGCCAGCGGGTGCAGCTCCATCGCCTGTTCGCGGCTGATCTCATGGAAGTTCAAGCCGTAGAACCGCGCCTTGGCCTCTTGCAGGCGCAACTGGTGCTCGCGCGCTTCGGTCTGGGCCAGATACAGCGATCCCGGCTGGAACACGCCGCAGCCCTGCCCGGTTTCCTGCTCCAGCTGCTTGTACAGGTTCATCGTGTAGTGCTGGATGCGCGTAACGTTGTTGTTGTCGTGCAGCCCGTGGATGTTGGCCGCAGCGTGCCACGTTGAACCGCTGGTCAGTTCGTCCCGTTCCAGCAGGATCACGTCGGTCCAGCCCAGCTTGGCAAGGTGGTAGAGGATCGAACAACCGACAAGGCCCCCTCCGATCACGACGGCCTGTGCATGGGTTCTCATTGGGCTTTTCTCCTGACTGGCGGGGACGCGTCACCCCTCTGCCTCAGAAGTCAGCCACAGGACCTGCACACCGTATGCTCTGTTCCCGACCCCAAATGTCGGGAACAGGGCAAGTTGGACCGGAATCCCGATTTGGGAACGTCTAGTAGGGTGCCTCGACGTCGTTCATCGAGACATAGACGGTTTTCATTTCCGAATAGTGGTTGATCGCCAGCTTCGAATTCTCGCGCCCGACGCCTGACATTTTCGACCCGCCGAACGGGGCCTCGACAGGGGCCAGGTTGTAGGTGTTGATGTAGCAGGTGCCTGCCTCGAACCCGGCCACCACGCGATGGGCGCGGGTCAGGTCGTTGGTGAACACGCCGGCGGCCAGGCCGAACTCGGTGGCGTTGGCACGGGCCATCACCTCGTCTTCGGTTTCGAAATCCAGCACCGACATGACGGGGCCGAAGATCTCCTCGCGGGCGATGGTCATGTCGTCGGTCACGTCGGCAAAGACAGTGGGCTGAATGTAGAAGCCCGGAAGATCCAGCCGCGCGCCACCATGGACCAGCCGTGCGCCCTCGGTCTTGCCCTTTTCGATATAGCCCAGAACGATGTTCATCTGGTTTTCGCTGACCATCGGGCCGAAATTCACGGCCTCATCCATCGGGTCGCCGATCTTCACGTTGGCAAGGCGTTCGGTCAGACGGGCCAGGAAGGCCTCTTTGATGCCCTTCTGCACAAAGACCCGCGTGCCGTTGGAACAGACCTGACCGGATGAGTAGAAATTGCCCAGGATCGCGCCCGAGACGGCGTTTTCGATGTCGGCGTCGTCGAACACGATCAGGGGCGACTTGCCACCCAATTCCATCGTGACGTGTTTCATGCCCTCGGCCGCGGCGGCATAGACCTTGCGGCCCGTGGGCACCGAGCCGGTCAGCGACACCTTGGCCACGCGCGGGTCGGTGACCAGCGCGGCGCCCACGTCGCCATAGCCCTGAACCACGTTGTAGATGCCCTTGGGCGCGCCGGCCTCGATCAGGATCTCGGCCACTTTCAACGCCGACAGGGGCGTGGTTTCCGAGGGTTTGAACACCATCGCATTGCCACAGGCCAGCGCCGGGGCGCCCTTCCAGCAGGCGATCTGGGTGGGGTAGTTCCACGCGCCGATGCCGACGCAGACGCCCAGCGCCTCGCGGATGGTATAAACGAAATCGCCGCCACCCAGCGGGATGTGCTCACCGGTCAGGGACCCGGCCAGCCCGCCGAAATATTCCAACGCATCCGCGCCCGAGGTCGCATCGGCCACCAACGTTTCCTGCAACGGCTTGCCGGTGTCATGGGTTTCGAGGATCGACAGCTCGCGGTTGCGCTCGCGCATGATGTCGGCGGCGCGGCGCAGGACGCGGCCGCGTTCGGTTCCGGTCATCGCTGCCCAGGCCTTTTGTGCCCGTTTTGCGCTGGTTAGAGCCTGTTCGATGATCTGCGGCGTGGCCGAGTGCAGGCGGGCGATGACCTCGCCCGTGGCCGGATAGATCACGTCGATCGGGGTGCCTGCGGTGTCTTCGACATATTCGCCATCAATAAAGTGGCTGGCCTTGGGCTGAATTTTCATCGCGGATCCTTTTTACTCGGGCCCCGGGGAACCGGTGCCGGTCGGTTTCATCCGCAGGTAATGATTATTGATTGATCAGTCAATAAAGCACTGCTTTGGGCGAATTCTTGCCAACAAAAAAAGGGGGCCTCTTGAAAAAAATGGTTAATGTTCCATTTCTGTTCTACATGATCGGAGGATCACCCGATGGAACAGTCATTGCGCAAAACCACCCCGATGGGGCCGACCAACGACTACCACATTCTGCCCGTCACGGACCGTCAGATGCGCTATGCGCGCGCGATCGCCCAGCAGTCCGCGTTGGAGATTCCGGTCGAGGCGCAGCGCGACCGGCGATCCATGTCCGATTGGATCTCGGCGCACAAGCCGCACGATCCCTCCCCTTTTGCCGACTACCCGACGGGCAAACAGGTGGCCTTTGCCGAGCGGATCTCGCGCACCAAACGCCGCCCGATCCCCAGCGAGTGCTTCCGCGACAAACGCGCGATGTCGCGATGGATTGATCAGAACAAGTGAAGAAATGGGGCCGGCGGGCTCAGGCGTCTTTGTCATGGCGATGGCGATGCGACCGACCATACAGCCCTACGGCCGCTGCCACGAACAGGCCCAGTAGAATATAGCCGGTAATCGCCTCAGCCACGGCAAGGGCGCGGCACACGCCAACTGGCCGCAAGTCACCAAAACCAACCGTCGTGAAGGTAACATACGAGAAATACAGGACATCCGCCGGACCGCGGGCGCCTTCAACGCACAGATCGTAGTACCCGTATGACCCGTAGACTGCAGCGAACAGGAACGGCACGACCTGGATGAAGGAAATCCCCATTAGCAGCAACTGCCGCTTGGGCGAGCGCACAAGCGCAATGTAGTACCAGGTTTGCGAGAACAGCCAAATCGCCAGCCCGATGGTGGCTGCGGCTCCGATCGTGTCGCCGGCGGCGGATTCGGTCAGGTGTGAAAGGATGTACCAAGCCAGCGCACTGAGCATGACAAGGCCCATCGCTGCGATCAGCGTGGGCTTCCAATCCTGCAATGTGGTTGGATCATGCGCCATCGTCCCCCCTCCCAAGCACGGGTACCGGCCATTTTTTAACGCCGGGCGCATCATCGCAAGCTTTTTTGCGGGATTCGAAGCTATTGGCCGCCGATATGCTCTTCGCCCCGCGCCCTTGCCAGCGAGATCTGTTTCTGCCGTTCGCGGAACCGGGCCTTGTCGGCCTCGGACGTTTCGTGGATGCATTGGTGGCAGGACACGCCATGCTCGTATTCGGGGCGCTTCATGTCCTGGGGCAGGATCGGGCGGCGGCAGCCATGACACAGCTGGTGCGGTCCCTCGACCAACCCGTGCCCTACGGAGACACGGTTGTCGAACACGAAGCATTCACCCTTCCAGGCGCTGTCCTCGGGCGGGACCTCCTCGAGATAGCGCAGGATGCCGCCCTTCAGGTGATAGACATCCTCGACCCCCTGCCCCAGCAGATAGTTGGTTGATTTCTCGCAGCGGATGCCGCCTGTGCAGAACATGGCGACGCGCTTGTTGTGGAACCGGTCCTTGTTCTGCTCCCACCAGGTAGGAAAATCGCGGAAACTGGCCGTTTTAGGGTCGATTGCCCCGTCGAACGTGCCGATCGACACCTCATAGTCGTTGCGCGTGTCGATCACCACCACATCATCCGAGCGGATCAGATCGTTCCAATCCTGCGGCTCGACATAGTGGCCGGTGCGGGCGCGCGGATCGACATCCGGTTGGCCCATGGTCACGATTTCTTTCTTCAGGCGTACCTTCATCTTGCCAAAGGGCGGCTGGCTGGCGGTGGCCTCTTTCCATTCCAGATCGGCACAGCCCGGCAGCGCCCGGATATGCGCCAGCACCGCGTCGATCCCGGCGCGTGGGCCGGCGATGGTGCCGTTGATGCCCTCATGCGCCAGCAGAAGCGTGCCCTTGACCGACTGCGCGCGGCACAGCTCCAACAGCGGCGCGCGCAGGGCGTTCGGGTCGGCAAAACGGGTGAAGTGATACAGTGCGGCGATCGTGTACATGGCCGCGATCTAATGCGCGGCCCCCCGCAACGCAAGACACCGCATTGACGACCCCTGCCCGCCCCCCTACCGATAGGACACGCAAAGGAGGCCGCCATGACCCATGCCCTGATCGTGATCGATGTCCAGAACGACTTCTGCCCCGGCGGTGCGCTGGCGGTTCCCAACGGGGATGAGATCGTCGCCCCGATCAATGCCATGATGCCCGATTTCGATGCGGTGATCCTGACGCAGGACTGGCACCCGGCGGGTCATTCCTCGTTCGCGTCATCCCATCCGGGCAAAGCACCTTATGATCTGGTCGAGATGCCCTATGGCCCGCAGGTCCTGTGGCCCGACCATTGCGTTCAGGGCACGCCCGGCGCCGAATTCCGCCCCGACCTGCGCACCGATGCCGACCTGATCCTGCGTAAGGGCTTCCGCAGCGCGATCGACAGCTATTCGGCCTTCTTCGAAAACGACCACACCACGGCCACCGGGCTGGAAGGCTATCTGCGCACGCGCGAGATCGACCGGTTGACGCTGGTGGGCCTGGCGACCGATTTCTGCGTGCATTATTCGGCAGTGGATGCGGCCCGGTTGGGCTTTGACGTGACCGTCAGAACCGACGTTTGCCGCGCAATCGATCTGGATGGATCGCTCGCAGCGGCGGAACAGGCCATGCGCGACGCGGGTGTTACGCTGGCCTAGCGGTTCAGGGCGTCGCTCCGGCCGCAGCCAGGTATTTCAGCAGTACGAACACGATCACCGCAAGGCCAAGGGCGAAGCCAATGCGCCCGGGCACGGTTCTTCGGTCAGGTTTTGCGGGCGCAGGTGTGGCCGGCTGCGGACGGCGCACCGGATCGCGGCGTTTGATGCCGATCCCAGGCTGCGCGCTGCGAACATGGCGCAGAAAGTCGCGCAGATCGAATTCACCGCAATACTGGCCGCGCAATCCCGTGGCCCGAATATTTGCAAACAGCTGGCGCAGGATCTTTTCGCGGGCCGCGGCGTCTTCGGGCGGATAGAAACCACGCGATTCACCACTGCCGTGGCTGTCCAGAATGAACCCGGCATCCACGAACACCTGACGCAGCTTCGGTGACGCCCCCCTCAGAGCATCGGCCGTCTTCACGTCGCGAAAACGCGCACAGACCGTTGCGGTTTTCGGCTCGGTCTTAGCCGACGAACCGCAATCGCCCCCATCTTTTGCAATCGTTACAATATCAAAGTCGTAAGCCAGAACCATTCAACCAACTACTACCTTCTCGTACCATCCCACCGTTTAACTAGACCGCGAAAAGAACAGACATTATGCCCGCATTATGGCCTGTCCTTGGCATTGTTACCAAATCCGCGACTCTTGCCATTCACCGCCCCGATTGATCTAACAACGGAAATGGCAGGAGTTCCCCATGGTCGACATCGCGACCCGTGTCTACAATCACAAATGGAAGATCGACCCGATTGTCCGGTCTTTGATCGACACAGACTTCTACAAACTGCTGATGTGCCAGTCAGTGTTTCGAAACCGACCTCAAACAACGGTCGAGTTTTCCTTGATCAACCGGTCGAATCACGTTCCACTGGCCAAGCTGGTCGACGAGGGCGAGTTGCGCGAACAGCTGGATCACATCCGCTCGCTCAGCCTCAGCCGGGGTGAAAGCACCTGGCTGCGAGGCAATACATTCTACGGCAAACGCCAGATGTTCCGCCCCGATTTCATGGAATGGTTCGAGGGGTTGCGCCTGCCGCCCTATCACCTGGAGCGCCGCGGCGACCAGTACGAGCTGACATTCGAGGGCAAATGGCACGAGGTCATGCTGTGGGAGATCCCGGCCCTGGCGGTGCTGATGGAGCTGCGCTCACGCGCGGTTCTGAATGACATGCGTCGGTTCGAGTTGCAGGTTCTCTATGCCCGCGCCATGACCCGCGTCTGGGAAAAGATCGAAAAGCTGCGCGCGATCGAGGGCCTCGGCATCGCCGATTTCGGCACCCGGCGGCGGCATTCCTTCCTGTGGCAGGACTGGTGCGTGCAGGCGATGATCGAAGGGCTGGGCCCGGCGTTTACCGGCACGTCGAACTGCCTGATCGCCATGCGGCGCGAGGTCGAGGCGATCGGCACCAATGCACATGAACTGCCGATGGTCTATTCGGCGCTGGCCGAAACCGACGAAGAACTGGCCCGCGCGCCCTATGACGTGCTGAGCGACTGGCATGACGAACATGACGGCAACCTGCGGATCATCCTGCCCGACACCTATGGCACCAAGGGGTTTCTGGACCGCGCGCCCGACTGGCTGGCCGGATGGACCGGCATCCGCATCGACAGCGGCGATCCGGCCAAGGGCGCCGAGATCGCCATCGACTGGTGGAAATCGCGCGGCGAGGATCCCAGCCAGAAGCGGATCATTTTCTCGGACGGGCTCGACGTGGACAAGATCCGCGAATTGCATGGCCAATTCGCGGGCCGGGTGAAGGTCTCGTTCGGGTGGGGCACGTTGCTGACCAACGATTTCCGCGGGCTGGTGCCGGGGGATGCGCTGGCGCCGTTCTCGCTGGTGTGCAAGGCGGTCTCGGCCAATGGGCGTCCGACGGTGAAACTTTCGGACAACCCCGAAAAGGCGATGGGGCCGAAAGACGAGATCGAGCGCTACAAGCGTGTCTTTGGCGTGGGGGACCAAGAAGCGATCGAAGTGATCGTCTAGCCCGGCTCAGCCATGATGGGCGGCCACGGTTTTCAACTGGGAAAACCCATACAGCGCCTCAAACCCCTTTTCGCGGCCATGGCCCGATTTTCCGAC
Organism: Ruegeria sp. CG3; assembly: GCF_056537205.1. NCBI lineage: Bacteria > Pseudomonadati > Pseudomonadota > Alphaproteobacteria > Rhodobacterales > Roseobacteraceae > Ruegeria > Ruegeria sp. CG3. The sequence continues at coordinate 313,340 of NZ_JBQFRC010000002.1, forward strand.
CCCGCCGAACGGCAGTTCGACCCCGCCGCCCGCGCCGTAATTGTTGATGAACACCTGCCCAGCGCGCAGCCGTTTGGCCAGCCGCATCTGCCGCGCGCCGTCCCGCGTCCAGACACCGGCCACCAGCCCGTAATCGGTGTCGTTGGCGATTTGAATGGCCTGCTCCTCGGTGTCGAAGGGGATCAGAACCTGGACCGGGCCAAAGATTTCCTGCTGCGCCAGCGGATGATCGGGCGGCACGTCACCAAACAGCGTCGGGCGCACATAGGCCCCGCCCGGCGGCGCGTGATCCACGATCCGGCCCTGTGCTGCGATCTCAAGATCGGCCCCCTGCGCCAGAAAGCCGGTCACGATCCGCTTCTGCCGGTCCGAGATCAGCGGTCCGACTCGCAGATCCTCGGTCGCGGGGCCGACGGTCAGGTCGGCATAGGCAGCGGCCATGCGCGCCTTGACCTCGGCATAGACCCCGCGCTGCACAAGAACGCGCGACCCGGCCGAGCAGGTCTGACCCGCGTTCTGGATGCCCGCATTCACCAGAAACGGCAACGCGGCCTCCAGATCGGCATCATCGAACACCAGTTGCGGAGATTTCCCGCCCAGTTCCAGCGTCACCGGCACCACGTTGGCCCCGGCCGCCTGCTGCACCAGCGCACCCGTCGCCACGGACCCGGTGAACGAGATATGATGCACACTCGGATGCGCCGACAGGGCCGCGCCCGCCTCGGACCCGATGCCGGACACCACGTTCAGCGCCCCCGGCGGCAGGCCGGCCTCGGTGGCCAGATGGGCAAAGGCCAGTGCTGTCAGACAGGCCTCTTCGGCCGGTTTCAGAACGCAGGCATTGCCCATGGCCAGCGCCGCCCCGACCGAGCGGCCGATGATCTGCATCGGGTAGTTCCACGGCACGATATGGCCGGTCACGCCATGCGGCTCGCGCAGGGTATAGACGGTGTAGCCGTCCAGATAGGGGATGGTCTGACCCATCACCTTGTCCGCCGCACCGCCGTAGAATTCGCAATACCGCGCCAGCGCCAGTGCGTCGGCGCGCGCCTGGGTCAGCGGTTTGCCAACGTCCAACGCTTCGAGCAGCGCAAGCTCTTCGGTCCTGTCCCGCACCAACTGCCCCAGCCGGGTCAGGATGCGGCCCCGCTCCAGCGCGGTCGTCCTGCCCCAATCACCGTCCAGCGCCGCCTGCGCGGCCTGCACGGCGGCATCGATCTGCGGCGCCCCACCGCGCGCAATCCGGCACAGCGGCGTGCCGTCGGACGGGTTGGTCAGATCAAGCGTGTCGTCGGTTGCGACCCAATCGCCGCCGATCAGGCACAGGGTGGGGTCAAACCAGATGGGATTTAGCATATCTGCCTCCAAAATAGGCTCTAACAATGGGATTTCATGCTGCGCCCTGCCCGATCTCGGGCAATTTCGGCACGGCTTGGATCAGGGATTGCGTATAGGGGTGCTGCGGGTCCGCGAACACGCGCTCGGTCTCGCCCTGCTCGACGATCCGGCCTGCTTGCATCACCATCACCCGGTCGGTGATGGTGCGCACCACGCTCAGGTCATGGCTGATGAACAGGTAGGTCAGGTCATAGGCCGCACACAGCTCGGCCAGCAGGTCGAGGATCTGCGCCCGCACGGACACGTCGAGTGCCGAGACGGCTTCGTCGAACAGGATCAGCTCGGGCCGGATGATCAGGGCGCGGGCGATGGCGATGCGCTGGCGCTGCCCGCCCGAGAATTCGTGGATGTATTTCCCCGCATCGTCCGGCGAGAGGCCTACGGCGGTCAGCATCTCGGCGATCCGATGCTGCCGTTCGGACCCGGTGGGCGGCGTTCCCAGCAGGTGAAAAGGCTCGGTGATCAGGCGGGCGACACGGTGGCGGGGGTTGAAGCTGCCGAACGGGTCCTGGAACACCACCTGCATTTTACGACGCACCGCCAGATTGGGTTTGTGCCCGGTGAACACCGGCTGGCCGTCCAGCAGGATCTGCCCGCCCTGCACCTCCTCGAGCCCTAAAATGGCCCGCGTTAGAGTCGATTTTCCGCAACCGGACTCGCCCACAAGCCCAAGGCGTTCGCCCCGATTCAGCGTGAAACTCACATTGTCCACGACGCGATGATGGCCGGGCTTTTCGAACAGCCGCGCACGCGGCAGGCGATAGTCGCGCACCACGTTGCGGACCTCGAGCAACGGCGCGGGCGCGGGCGGCGCAGGCAATGCGACCCGGCGGCCCGAGGCCTGAAACAGCATCCGCGTATAGGGATGCTGCATGTGGCGCAGCAGGTGGTCGGTGGCCCCGGTTTCGACCACCCGCCCCTTCTGCATCACCACGATCCGGTCGGCCATGTCGGCCACCACCGCCAGATCGTGGGTGATCATCAGCAGGCCCATGCCGTATTCGGTGACCAGCCCCCGCAGCAGGTCGAGGATCTGCGCCTGCGTGGTCACGTCCAGCGCGGTTGTCGGCTCGTCAGCGATCAGCAGCCTGGGGCGCAGGGCGATGGCCATGGCGATCACCACCCGCTGCCGCTGCCCGCCCGACAGTTCGTGCGGATAGCGCGACAGGGGAAAGCGATCAGGCGGAAGGCCGACGCGGGTCAGAACCTCTTGGGCGCGCGCGCGGGCGGCGTCGGCGGGCATGGCCTTGTGGATCAGGATGGTCTCCATCACCTGATCACCGATGGTCTTCACCGGGTTGAGCGCCGTCATCGGCTCCTGAAACACCATCCCGACGGCCGCGCCGCGCAGGCGGCACATCTCGTCCTCGGGGCTGTTCAGAACCTCGTGCCCGTCAAGGCGGACCGAGCCGCTGGCCACGGCCCCTGCGGGCAGCAACTGCATCACCGCCAGCGCCGTCATCGACTTGCCCGAGCCACTCTCACCGGTGACGGCCACGATCTGACCGGGGTCGATGGACAGGCTGACCTGGTCCAGAACGGGGACCCCGTGGATCGACAGCGACAGGTTATGGATTTCCAGCAGGCTCACGCGCGGGCCACCCGGATTCGAGGGTCCAACCAATCGCGCAACCCGTCGCCCAGCAGGTTCAGCCCCAGCACCGTCACGATGATCGCCAGCCCCGGAATCAGAGCCAAATGAGGGGCAAAACTGACCATCGTCTGCGCATCCGCCAGCATCCGGCCCCAGCTTGGCGTGGGCGGTTGCGCGCCCAGACCGACATAACTGAGGCCCGCCTCGGCCAGAATGCCGAGGCTGAACTGGATGGTGCCCTGCACGATCAGCAGGTTGGCGACGTTGGGCAGGATGTGCTCGGCCGAAATCCGCGCCGCGCCCTTGCCCGCGACACGGGCCGCCAGGATGAACTCGCGCTCCCACAGGGACAGCGCCGCGCCGCGGGTGATGCGGGCGAAGACGGGGATGTTGAAGATGCCGATGGCGATGATCGCGTTCACCGCACCGGGGCCGAAGACGGCGGTGATCAGGATAGCAATCACCAGCGAAGGGAAGGCAAAGACCAGATCGTTGCCGCGCATGATCAGCTCATCCAGCCAAGACCCCTTGCGCGCCGCGGCCGTCAGGCCCAATGGCACGCCGAACCCCATGCCAATGCCCACCGCCACCAGCGCCACCGCGATCGAGGTACGCGCACCCACCATGATCATCGAGAACATGTCGCGCCCGAAATGATCGGTACCGAACCAGTGCTGTGCGTTGGGCGGCTGCAGCTTGTCTGGGATGTTCAGCGCGGCGTGATCATAGGGTGTCCAGACGAAGGACAGCAGGGCCATCAGCACCACCACCGAGGTCAGCCCCGCCCCAAGGATCAGCGCGCGGCTCATGTGCGGCTCCGCAACCGGGGATCGACCGCGGCATAGGCCAGATCGACCAGGAAGTTCACCGTGATGACCGCAAAGACCAGCAGCATCACCACCGACTCCACAACGATCAGGTCCCGCGCCGAGATCGCCTGAAACACCAGCCGCCCCAGCCCGGGCAGGTAGAAGACCTGCTCGATGATGATCGACCCGGCCAGCAGAAACGAGAACTGCAGCCCGATGATCGTCAGCACTGGGATAAGCGCATTGCGCACCCCGTGCCGCCACAGCGCCTGGCGGCGCGACAGCCCCTTGGCGCGGGCGGTGCGCATGAAATCCTCACCCAGAATGTCCAGCAGCGCCGAGCGCATGACCCGCGACAGAATCGCCGCCTGCGGCAGGGCCAGCGCGATGGCCGGCAGCGTCAGCGAGTGCAGCCCGGCCCACAGGCCGTTGTCCCACCCCGCGAACCCGCCCGCGTTGAACCAGCGTAGATTGATCGCGAAGATCAGCACCAGCATCATCGCGAACCAGAAGTTCGGCACCGCGATGCCCAACTGCGTGGCCCCCATCACCGCCAGATCGCCCGGTTTCCCCCGGCGCGCGGCCGCATAGATGCCGACCGGAAAGGCGATCAGCGTCGACAGTGTCAGCGCATAGAGCGCCAGCGGCAACGACACCCACAGCCGGTCGGCCACCATCTGCGCCACAGGCGTGCGATAGGTATACGAGGTGCCGAAATCTCCGGCCAGCATGCCGCTGACCCAGTTCAGGTAGCGCTGCGGCCGTGACACGTCCAAGCCCAGCTCGGCGCGCAGGGCGGCCAGCGTTTCGGGCTGGGCGTTCACCCCCAGCATGAACGAGGCCGGATCCCCCGGCGCCACCTCGATCACCGCGAAGATGACCACCGAAGCGATAGCCAGGCTGAGTGCCAGCGAAATCAGACGTTTGAGCGCATATCGGAGCATTGCCGCCACGTTAGGCCGGGATTGGCCGCCGGTCCAGCGGCACAGCGCGTCAGGACTGCATCAGAAACGCCCAGACCGCATAGCCCACGATCGCGGCATAGCCCAGCGGATAGATCCACTTGATCGCGTAGTTGTCCAGCTTGCGCGCCGTGTCCTCGCGCCCCGAGACCTTGAGCCGCCGCAGCATAACGTTGAACACCACCAGCGCCCCGGTCATCAGGAACATGCATTGCAGGATGAAATCCAGAAAGGTCAGATAGCCCAACTTGGGCAGATCGGCCGAGATCGCCCAGTTGAAGGCGACAAAGACCAGCAGGTTGGCCCCGGCGATGTCGATCCGCTTGCGGTATTCGTCCAGAAAGAACAGCGCCCAGCCGACCAGAACCAGCACCAGCATGGGCAGGAACACCCGGATGACATAGTAGGTCAGGTGGCGCTTGCCCTCGAAGACCAGCGACACCTGATCGCTTTCATTGCCCGACAGGCCCGTCGTGGTCGAGGCCAGCATACGGGCGTTGCCCAGAATCCACTCCTCTTCGCCCAGCGTGTCGCCCAGCCCCGAGAACTGGTCCAGCGCGTAGTAGTGCACGAAGTCGGACGGAAAGACCGAGACGACCTCGAAGTGGAACTCCTGCGTGTCGAAGGGGAACCTGAGGAAGTTGAAATGCGGCGCCTGCAGCGTCAGCGAGGATTTCTCGACAAACGTCACATGCCCATCATGGCGCAGAGCGGCCGCGGATTCGTGCACCCAGCGGTTGGATTGCTGGTTGTGGATGACGAAGGCCGGAACCACCGCATCCCGGGCGGCCGCATGGCGCACGAAGGCCGGCGGATCGAATACGCGGAAATCGCGGCCCAGTTCATCCGGATCGAACGCCAGGGCCGGATCGCTCCATTCAAACCGCAGCACGACCACAGCGCCATAGTTCTCGGCCTTCTGATCGACCGAGGTGATCTGATCGATCCTGATGCCGACGCCGACCTCGACCGGGTTTTCCGGGGTGCCCAACAGCGCGCTGTGGCCATCCTGAAACAACCCTTGCGCGCCCGAGGGCCCAGACAGGGCCAGGGCGGCCATGAAGAAAAACACCGAAACCAGGCAACGTGTCATCTGAAAAAGACCCTAAATTGGGGGAAACGGGCCCGCAGGGCGGACCCGCAGGGCTCATTCCGCCCAGCTGATCGCGGTCAGGTCAATGGCCGCCGTGGGCGCGTTTTCCCACAGGCCCTGAACGCCGGCCGTGGCCACGCCCAGCTTGGCCAGCTGGAACAGATAGGCGTTGACGTAATCTTCGGCGATCATGCGCTGCGCCTCGCCCATTAGGCGGGTGCGTTCGTCGGGGTCGGTGGTCGCGTTCAGCGTCGCCATCAGGGTCTGGAAGTCCGGGTTGTCATATTGGAAGTAGTAATCCGGCCGGGCATAGATGCCGATGTCCATCGGCTCGGTATGGCTGACGATGGTCAGGGCGAAATCCTTGCCCTTGAACACGGTTTCCAACCACTGCGCCCATTCCACGTTGATGATCTCGGCCTTGATGCCGACCTCGGCCAGCTGCGCGGCCACGATCTCGCCCCCACGGCGGGCGTAGGAGGGCGGCGGCAGATGCAACGTGGTTTCGAACCCGTCTGCAAAACCGGCCTCGGCCAGCAGTGCCCGGGCCTTGTCCGGGTCATGTGCCGAATTTCCGGTCAGATCGACATAGGCCGGGTTGTGCGGAGCAAAATGCGTGCCGATCGGAGTGCCATAACCGAACATCGCGCCGTCGATGATGGCCTGACGGTCGATCGCATGGGCCAGCGCCTGCCGCACCCGCACGTCGTCAAAGGGCGGGGTCTTGTTGTTGGTCGCCAGAATGGTCTCGCCCTCGGTCGAACCGACAAGCACCTGGAACCGAGGGTCGGCCTCGAATTGCGGCAGGTTCTCGGGCGCGGGGAAATTGTCGAACACGTCCACGTCCTCGGCCATCATCGCGGCAAAGGCGGCGGTGGGGTCCGAGATGAACTTGAACGTGGCCTTCTCCAGCGCGGGTTGATCGCCCCAGTAATCGGGGTTGCGCTCCAAGGTGATGCGGTCGCCCTGGACCCATTCGGCGAACTTGTAGGCGCCGGTGCCCACCGGGTTGGTCTTGATGCCCTCAATGCTTTCGGGCGCCACGATCACCGCGTCGCCCCAGGCCAGGTTGAACAGGAAGTTGCCGTTGGGTTCCGCCAAAGTGATTCTGACGGTCAGCGGGTCCACGACCTCGACGCTTTCGATCCCGGCGAACAGGGCCTTCTGCGCATTGGCGCTGTCCTCGGCGGTGGCACGGTCGAGGCTGAACTTCACGTCCTCGGCATCCATCGTGGTGCCATCGTGAAAGGTGACGCCATCGTGCAGCGTGAAGGTATAGACCTTTCCGTCCTCGGAGATCTCCCAGCTTTCGGCCAGCCCGGGCACAACCGAGCCATCGCCCATGAACCGGGTCAGCCCTTCGAACACGTTGGTGTAGACGACCGAATCGATGGCTTGCGCGGCGGCGCTGGTCGGGTCCAGATGCGGCGGCTCCAGCTGCATGGCGATGGTGATGTCCGACCGGGCCATGGCCTGCGAGGCGAGCAGCCCCACGCCCAGCGCCATGACGCCGGCAAAGGTACGAAAGAACGGCTTGGTCATGTAAATTCCCTCCCAGAATGTGCGGATGGGCGGCGGCTGACGCGGCCCTGACGGTAACAATGTCCCTGCAAACCTTGGGTCATTCAAGGAAATGTTCGCGCAACCGGGGTTTCTCTGGCCCCTGCCGATCTGCTATGCCGCGCTGCAACATGAACCCCGCGAGGAGCGAGCATGAGCGCCACCGCCCGCAAGACAGCCCCGAATGCCGAGGATATCCGCGCCCGCAAAGGGGGCGATCCGCTGGTCAGCCTGACCGCCTATACCACGCCGATGGCCCGGCTGATGGACCCCCATTGCGACTTCGTCCTGGTGGGCGACAGCGTCGGCATGGTGCTGCACGGGCTGAGCTCGACCCTGGGCGTGACGATGGAGATGATGATCCTGCACGGGCAGGCCGTGGCGCGCGGGCTGGAGACGGCGATGATGGTCATCGACATGCCCTTTGCCAGCTATGAAGAAAGCCCCGAGCAGGCCTTCCGCAACGCGGCCCGGCTTATGGCCGAGACCGGCGCGAGCGCGGTCAAGCTGGAAGGCGGGGTCGAGATGGCCGAGACGATCCGCTTTCTGGTCAAGCGCGGCATCCCGGTGATGGCGCATATCGGGCTGACGCCGCAATCGATCAACACGCTGGGCGGCTATAAGGTGCAGGGCCGCGACGAACAGGCCGAGACGGTGCTGGCCGACGCCCGCGCCGTGGCCGAGGCCGGGGCGTTTTCGGTCGTGCTCGAGAAGGTTCCGCAGGGTCTGGCCGACCGGATCACCGCCGAGCTGCCCATCCCTACCATCGGCATTGGAGCCTCGGCCGGCTGTGACGGTCAGATCCTGGTGGTTGACGACATGTTGGGCTTTTTCACGGCCTTCAAACCGAAATTCGTCAAACGCTATGCCGATCTAGGCCTGCTGGCCGAGGCCGCCATCGCCGAATACGCCGCCGAGGTGCGCGCCCGCACCTTCCCCGCGGCCGAGCATGTGTTTGCCGATCAGGCGCCCGCCAAGGGGGGCAAGTCATGACCGCGCCCATCCTGCGCACCCTTTCGGAGCTGCGCGCCAAGACCCGGGCCTGGCGCCGGGCGGGCCAGACCATCGGCGTGGTGCCCACCATGGGCGCGCTGCATCAGGGGCACCTGTCGCTGGCACAGGCGGCGCGGGCCGATTGCGACCGGGTGATCGTGACGATCTTCGTCAATCCCAAGCAGTTCAACAACCCCGAGGATCTGGCCAAGTACCCGCGCACCGAGCAGGACGACGCGGCCAAGCTGGCGCCGCTGGGGGTCGATGCGATCTATGTCCCCGACCCGGACCAGATCTATCCGGACGGGTTCGTCACCACCGTGTCCGTCGCCGGCCTGACCGACGTAATGGAGGGCGAATTCCGCCCCGGACATTTCGACGGCGTGGCAACCGTCGTGGCAAAACTGTTCCTGCAGACGCAGGCAGACAGGGCCTATTTCGGGGAAAAGGACTATCAGCAGTTGATGGTCGTGCAGCGCATGGCCCGCGATCTGGACATCCCGATCGAGGTGATCGGCTGCCCCACCGTGCGCGAGCCCTCGGGGCTGGCGATGTCCTCGCGCAATCTGCGCCTGTCGGACCAGGGGCTGGCGACCGGGGCGCTGATGCATGCGGTGATGCAGGACATGGCCGGGCAGCTGGCGCAGGGCGTCGCGTTCGCCGATCTGGTGGGGCCGGCCCGCGACACGCTGCTGGCGGCGGGCTTTTCCGAGGTGGAATATATCGACCTGCGCTGCGCCGAAACGCTTGCGCCGCTGACCGCCGCCACCCGCCCCGCGCGCCTGTTCGCCACCGCCTGGCTGGAGGGCGTGCGCCTGATCGACAATATCGACGTGCCGGTGGCCTGAAACTGGGGTCTGGAACGGCCCCGACCAATCGCCTAATGTCCCCTGAAAATGACGACCGGGGGGAGCACTGGCATGACCTATATTCTGGCAATCGATCAGGGCACCACGTCCTCGCGCGCGATCCTGTTCGACGCGCAGATGCAGCGCGTGGGCACCGCACAGCAGGAATTCACCCAGTATTTCCCGCAGGAAGGCTGGGTCGAGCACGACCCCGAGGAAATCTGGGACAGCGTCCTGAACGTCTGCCGGCAGGTGATGGACGAGGTGGGCGTCGCGGCCGACCAGATCGCCGGGATCGGCATCACCAACCAGCGCGAAACCACCGTGGTCTGGGACAAGACGACCGGCAAGGCCATCCACAACGCCATCGTCTGGCAGGACCGCCGCACCGCCGAGATCTGCCAGCGGTTCCGCGACGCGGGCTGCGAGGATGACGTGACCGCCCAGACCGGCCTGCTGCTCGACCCGTATTTCTCGGGCACCAAGGTCAAATGGCTGCTGGACACCGTGCCCGGCGCGCGCGACCGGGCCGAGGCGGGCGAGCTGCTGTTCGGCACCATCGACAGTTTCCTGATCTGGCGCCTGACCGAGGGCCGCGTCCACGCCACCGACGCCACCAACGCCGCGCGTACCCTGCTGTTCGACATCCACAAGGGCAACTGGAGCGCCGAGATCTGCGATCTTCTGGACGTGCCGCTGTCGATGCTGCCCGAGGTGCGCGACTGCGCGGCCGATTTCGGCCAGACCGGCCTGTTCGGCGGAGCAATCCCGATTCTGGGCGTGGCCGGCGACCAGCAGGCCGCCACGATCGGGCAGGCCTGTTTCCAACCGGGGATGATGAAATCGACCTATGGCACGGGCTGTTTTGCGCTGCTGAACACCGGCACGCAGCCGGTGGAGTCGAAAAATCGCCTGCTGACCACCATCGCCTATCAGCTGGACGGTCAGCGGACCTATGCGCTGGAAGGCTCGATCTTCATCGCGGGCGCGGCGGTGCAGTGGCTGCGCGACGCGCTGCGGATCATCGACTCGGCCCCGCAAAGCGGCGAACTGGCCGCGCAGGCCGACCCCAACCAGCATGTGGTTCTGGTGCCCGCCTTCACCGGGCTGGGCGCGCCCTATTGGAAGCCCGACTGCCGCGGCGCCATGTTCGGTCTGACCCGCAACTCGGGCCGGGCCGAGATCGCACGGGCCACGCTGGAGAGCATCGCTTTCCAGACCCGCGACCTCTGGCACGCGATGCAGGGCGACTGGGGCGCCGAGGCCGACGTGATCCTGCGGGTCGATGGCGGGATGAGCGCGTCCGACTGGGCGATGCAGGGTCTGTCGGACATTCTGGGCGCGCCGGTCGACCGGCCGGTGATGCAGGAAACCACGGCGCTGGGCGCGGCCTGGCTGGCCGGGATGAAGGCCGGGGTCTATCCCGATCAGGCGGGATTCGCCGACACCTGGGCGCTGGACCAGCGGTTCGAACCGATCCTGCCCGAGGCTGACCGCGAGGCGGCCTATGCGCGCTGGAAACGGGCGGTGCAGGCCACCATGGCATTCTGATTCAGTCTGACCCGCGGCGCAGCCCGGGTCAGCTGTGATCCTTCAGCAGGCGCTGTTTTTGGCGAGACCAGTCGCGCTTGGCCTGGGTTTCGCGCTTGTCGTGGATCTTCTTGCCCTTGGCGATGCCGATCTTCAGCTTGGCCCGGCCCTTGTGGTTGAAATACAGCACCAGCGGCACCAGCGTCATGCCCTTGCGCTGCGTGGCGTTCCACAGGTTCGACAGCTCTTTGCGGGACACCAGCAGCTTGCGCCGGCGGCGCTCGTCATGCTTGAACGCCTTGGCCTGTTCGTAGGGCGCGATGTAGCTGTTGATCAGCCACAGTTCGCCATCCTCGACCGCGGCATAGCTTTCGGCGATGTTGGCCCCGCCCGCGCGCAGAGACTTGACCTCGGACCCTTCCAGCACGATGCCGCACTCGATATCCTCTTCGATCGCGTAATCGAAGCGGGCCCGCCGGTTTTCGGCGATCACCTTGTAGTTGGGGTCTGTCTTCTGCTTGGCCATGACGCCGTGATGTATGCGGCTTCGTCAGCCCTTGCAAGATGGGCGCGTCAGGATTTGGCCGAGATGATCAGGTCGGGGCCAAAGATCGTGTCGGCGTGGTTGTGCAGGTAGATCTTCAGCCACGGGGTGAACCGTTCGGGATGACGGCGCACTTCGGCCAGCAGATCGTGGTAGTCGATCCAGCGGATCTCCATCACCTCGTCGGGATTGGGCTCGATCTTCAGCGGCCCGCGTACATGCGCCAGGAACACGTCCACGACCTCGTTCTCGACCATCCCGTTGCCGACATCCGCGTGATATTCCAGCCGGTGCCGGTATTCGGGATACAGCCCGGTGATGCCCAACTCCTCGCGCAGGCGGCGCACGGCGCAGTCCGAGGAGTTTTCGTCCCAGTCGGGATGGGTGCAACAGGTATTCGCCCACAGGCCGGGCGTGTGATATTTGCCCAGCGCGCGGCGCTGCATCAGAATCTCGGTGCCCCGCACGACGAAGACCGAGACCGCCTTGTGCTTGAGCCCCTTTTCGTGGGCTTCCAGCTTGTCCACGGGTGTAAGCTCGCCATGAACCCAAGCCGGGATCATGATTCCCATCTGTCCTCTCCTGATGTGACTGCGTCGATCTGGCGGCATCGGTAACTGGGTGCGATGCTCTGGCGGGTTGGGCGCAGTGTTTTGTTGGTCTGCGTCAAAACTGGCGATGATCGACGTTTCAATCAAGCGCACGAAAGGCCGCAGGGCTGCGGCCTTTTGTACTTGTTCCGATTTTTTGGCAAGTGCGGCTTATTCGGCCGAAACGCTCTGCAGATAGGCAAAGACGTCCTCGCCACCGCTTTTCAGCTTGAAGGTCATCTTCGACTTGGCCGAGGTTTCACCCAGGTAGTCTTTCAGGAACGCCTTGGGGTCCTGAACATAGGCGACAAAGCTTTCTTCGTCCCAGACCAGACCTTTTTCGCCGGCCGCAACCAGGCTGTCGCCGTATTTGAAGCCTTCCTCGGTGCCGGCGGTACGGCCTGCAATGCCGTAGAGGTTCGGCCCGGTTTTGCCGCCCTTGACGATGGCTTCGCCGTCCGGCGTTGCGATCATGTGGCAGGACTTGCACTTGTTGAAGGTCTTGGCGCCGGCTTCGGCGTCGCCTTCGGCCAGGGCCGGCACAGCCAGCAGGCCGACGATGGCAGTCGCGATGATACGTTTCATTGGCGTTGCTCCGATATGAATTGGCTGCCCTTTAACCAGTATCAAACGCACGCAGAGTCAATGCGCAATTTGACGCGCGGCGGCGACCTGACGCAGCCGAAAAGGTATATTTTCAAGGCGTATTTTGCAGATCCGACCAGCACGGCAACAGGTCGCCTGGCGCCGGTTTCGCATGGTAGACCGCGCGTGCGATGGCACGGGTCAGGCACAGAGCCGCGGCGTGACCCAGCAGGGCCAGATCGGCCTCGGCCGAAGGGATCCGTCCCGTGCTGACGCCGAACACCAGGTCGCCATCGCCCGGCGTGTGGGCGGGCAGGATGGCGCGGGCGATCCCGTCATGGGCGGCCACCGCCATGCGCTGGCATTGCGGTTTGGTCAGGGCGGCATCGGTGGCGACGATGGCGATGGTCGTGTTGGCCTTGTCGGGCGGGGGATGGCCCATCGCCCGGGCCTTGCGGCTGGGCGCGGGGTCCCCCAGACCGGACGCCGCATCCGGCCCCAGCCCGCCAAACTCGGCCCCGATCTCGAACGGGGCGGCCCAGAAATGCCGGTCGCCCGGAGTGGTGACGCTGCCCAGCGGGTTGGCCGCAACCAGCGCACCCACGGTCACGCCGCCAGGCAACGCCGCCGAGGCAGAGCCCAGCCCGCCCTTGCACATGGCCGTCAGCGCGCCGGTTCCGGCCCCGGCGCTGCCCAGATCGAACGTCTCCGCCGCGGCGTCAAATGCGGCCCGGCCCAAGGCGCGGTACGGGTTTTCACCCCACGCCTTGTCGCCGCCGTTCAGCAGGTCGAACAGAATCGCCCCGGGTACGATCGGCACCACGGCCGGCCCCACCTGAAACCCGCGTCCCAGTGCATGCAGCGCGTCCATCACGCCCGAACAGGCATCCAGCCCGAAGGCCGAGCCGCCCGAGAGCACGATCGCATCCACCCGGTCGACGGTCTTGTCGGCCGCCAGCAGATCGGTCTCACGCGTGCCGGGGGCGCCCCCCATCACATGAACCGAGGCCCGCAGGGGCTGATCTCCGGTCAGGACGGTGACACCGGATTTCAGAGCCGCGCCCTGAGCGTTGCCCACCAGCAGGCCGGGTACGTCGGTGATCAGGTTTCTGGGTCCGGGGGTCATGCGGATTTGTCCTTTACTGCGGGAAAGCGCGCTGGTGCGCGCTGCCTCCGGCGGGGATATTTCGGGCCAGATGAAGGGGTGTTCAGATACAGCGGCCCCCGTCCACCTCAAGCGCGGCACCGGTGATCATGCTGGCCTCGTCCGAGCATAGGAAACAGGCGGCGTTGCCCATGTCCTGCGGGGTCGAGAACCGGCCCAACGGGATGGTCGACAGGAATTTGGCGCGAATTTCGGGCGTGTCCTCGCCCATGAAGGATTTCAGCAGGGGCGTTTCCCCCGCTACCGGGCAGATCGCGTTCACGCGGACACCGGAGGGGGCCAGTTCGACCGCCATCGTCTTGGTCGCGGTGATCATCCAGCCCTTGGAGGCGTTGTACCAGTTCAGATTCGGGCGCGGCGACAATCCGGCGGTCGAGGCGACGTTCAGGATCGCCCCCGCCCCGCGCGATTTCATATGTGGCACCAGCGCCCGCGCAGTCAGAAAGACCGACTTCATGTTCACACGATAGACGCGGTCGAAGTCTTCTTCGCTGACCTCCTCCAGCGGCGTCGGCAGGTGGGTCACACCGGCATTGTTCACCAGGATGTCCAGATGGCCGTAGAGTCGCAGCGCCGCATCCGCCATCGCTTGGACCGAGTCGCCGTCGGAGACATCCACCTGGCAGTGGTCGGCCAGAGGGCCCAGCGTTGCCGCCATGTGACGCGCGGCATCCCCGTTGATGTCGGCGATCATCACCCGTGCGCCCTCGGACAGGAATTTCTGCACGATCCCGGCCCCGAACCCGGATGCGCCGCCGGTCACGATTGCGGTTTTTCCCTCCAGCCTCATAGCCTTGCCTCCCTGCCGCCTGTCGCGGTCAGACTAGCAACGGCAGGGAAAGATGCCAGATCAATCTTCCGCCACCTTGCCGCGCAGCGCCTTGACGTCAGATCGAGCCTTTTTCGCCGCCAGCCGGCGCTTGACCGAGCCATAGGTGGGTTTCGTGGCGATCCGCCGCTTGGGTTTGACCAGCGCCTTGCCGATCAGCTCGGCCAGACGGGCGCGGGCGATCTCGCGGTTACGGGCCTGGCTGCGGGTTTCGTCGCATTGGATGATGATTGCACCATCCTTGGTCCAGCGCCGCCCGGCCAGCCGTTTCAGCCGCGCCTTGACCGGATCGGGCAGCGAGGGCGAGCGCGCCGCCTCGAAGCGCAGCTCGACCGCGGTCGAGACCTTGTTCACGTTCTGCCCGCCGGGCCCCGAAGCGCGGATGAAGCTCTCGGTCATTTCCCAATCGTGCAGGGTGATATCTTCGGTGATGCGCAACATGGGCGCGACCTTACAGGCGCCACCCGGAAACAGAAAGGGCCGCCCCGGCGGGACGGCCCTTCGAAAGTTCAGGAGGTCGGGTCGGTTAGATCAATCGACCAGCCGGAGCGCGCGCTCCGCCAAGGGCTGCCCTAGCAGGCGGTCCCCCCGGTTGTTCCGACACCTCTCTCCAATCTCTTTCTCGACACTGGATCACCTCCTTTTCTATCTGTTGCGGTTGAAAAGGATGGTGACACAACTTGTGCCATTCTCAAAGCGTTTTTTACGCGGGCTGTGCGGTCAGGCGCGCGACGATCACCTTGAAGGGGATAAGCGCGACCAAAGCCAGCGACAGCTTCACCAGCCAGTCTGCAATTGCCAGCGTCACCCACAGAGGCGCCTCGGGGCCCGACAGCATGAAGGGCACAGGCTCCCACGCCCAGTTGATGGCCGCATCCGCATCGGCGCCGAAGAAGGTCACCGAGGCCGAGAAGGCGATGGTGAAGAAGATCGCGGTATCCAGCGCCGATCCGACCAGTGTGGATACCAGCGGCGCGCGCCACCAGCGGCCTTCGCGCATGGCGTTGAACACGGTGACATCGGTCAGCTGCGCGATCAGGAACGCGGTTCCCGAAGCCACGGCGATGCGCAACGGCACGGCGGCGTAGGTGAAGCCGTCGCCCTGCAGCATGATCTGGCTGCCGATCAGCGAGCAGATCACGCCGGTGACGAAGCCGGCAAACACGACCTTGCGGGCCGGGCCCACGCCATAGACGCGGTTCATGATGTCGGTGACCAGAAAGGCCAGCGGGTAGGTGAAGGCACCCCAGGTCAACAGCCCATCAAAGATCAGGAACTGGACCAGGATGTTCGAGGCCACGACGATGGCGGCCATGGCAAGAATGCCGGGGATAAAGTTGCGTTGCATGTTCTGATGCCCGTTTTGACAAGGTAGCGGCGACTTGGCCAAGGGACCGTCCCAAGGCAAGCCGCGCTTCTAGACCCGGGATCGGCCCGTGTCAATCCGGCAGCAGATACTCGACCAGTTCGGTACGCTGCAGGGCCAGAAAGTTGTCGTCCGAGATCATCGTGACCCGCAACCGCCCCTGCCCGTCGCGCCAGACCGACAGCCCCTCGAGATTGTCATGGGTTCCGGTTCTGGCCTGGAACAGGATTTCCTCGGCCGCAGGTGTATCACCCGCGATCTGCCACCGACGCAGACGCGACCGGAACCCGGTCAGCGAGACCGCGCGTTCCAGTACGTAGAACCGCCCGTCCGGGCCGAAATCGGCCGCTACGGGCAGAAAACCGTCCCGCTGCGCCAGGACGAAGGGCGTGGACCAGGCGCGCCCGTTCCAGCGATAGACCGGAATGTCGCCATTTGCCGTGCGGCTTTTCTCGGGCAGCGTGTACAGGCGACCCTGCGCGTCGATGGCCAGCCCCTCGAACGAACCATTCTGGTCGAGCCCGTCAAAGGCCTTGGGGCGCGGCAGCACCTGAGCATGGGCACCGGGCGCGGCATAACGGGCCACGCGATGCACGCCTTCGAACGAAATGTAGAAGCTGCCATCCGGCGCCAGCGCCAGCCCCTCGGAGTCACCCGAGCTGCCGGGCATGATCCGTCCCCGGCTGGACAGAACCGGCCAGTGGCCAACAATACGGATGCCGACAATCTCATCGCCATCCCGCTCGATGCGGACCGATGCCAGGGTGGAGCGGTCGCTCAGCACCCATGCGCGCTGCCCGTCATCCGAGACATGGATGGCGGAAAACCCGCCGAACCAGTCATGGCCGGCGCGCCATGCAAAGCTGCCCAGATATTCGGTCGATTTGACTTCGACCGCCCAGGCGGAGCCGGCCAGAAACAGGCTGGCGATCAGTTGGACTGCAAGACGGCGGCGCATTGCTGGGGCAGATCCGCCAGAACATACTCACGCCGTTTCTTCGGAGGCGGCGCGTTGGGGTCGGGCGGCGGCGGGTTCAGGATGTTGCGCACCCACTGTTCGGCCTCGGCGCAGCCGTCACCCTTGGGTGGCGGATCCTGATTGACGCACCCGCGCGAGCCGCGCGGGCAGTTCAGCCGGACGTGGAAGTGATAATGATGCCCCCACCAGGGCCGGATCTTACGCAGATAGGCGCGGTTGCCTTTTTCTTCCTTGCACATCTGCACCTTGGCGCCCGGAAACACGAAGATGCGGGCCACGCGTTTGTCCTTGGCCGCCTCGCGCAGGATGGCGTGGTGCTGTTTCGTCCAGTTGCCGTTCACATAGGCCCCGTTCGAGCGCCGCAGAGAGATGGACGAGATGTTCTCGCGGGCCTTGCGCGACAGGCGCATGTTGTCACCGGGAAGCATCCAGATGTCGATGTCCAAGCCAAGCTGGTGGCTGCGGTGGCCCGAGGTCATAGGCCCGCCCCGCGGCTGGCTGATATCCCCGATGTAAAGCCCGTTCCACCCCGGTTGCCTTGCCGCAAAACGGCTGAGGTCCTGCACGAAGTCGATGGCTTGCGGATGGCCCCAGTTGCGGTTGCGCGACAGACGCATCGCCTGCCAAGTGGGCCCGGTCTCGGGCAGTTGCACCGATCCGGCGGCGCATCCGCGCGAATAACTGCCGAAAGCGGCCGGCTTTTGTTGCGAACTGTCCTTCTGAGCCCCGAACAACTGCTTGGCCAGCGGTTGGGCCCCGGCCGCCCCGGCAAGCGCAATTCCTGCCAAAAACACCAAAAAACGTAATGAAATCATCTGCTCTGATCCCCTTCCGGTTTGACCCAGCGCATTAGGAACAATCCCAGAATAAACAACCCGACGATCGGAGACACCCCCAACCGCGCGCTGCCGGTCGCGGTTGTTGCAATTCCGATCATCAAAGGCGCCGCAAAAGCGGTGGCGCGGCCCGACAGACCATAGAGGCCAAAGCTCTCGACCGGGGCGGCCGGATCGGTGTGGCGCACCATCAACGACCGGCTGGCCGATTGCAGGATGCCGCCCATCCCGCCGATCAGGATGCCGCAGCCAAAGAATACAATGTCCGGCAGGCCCGAGCCTTGGGGCAGGGCGATGCCGAAGATCTGCGTCCGGTCCATCGACACGATGGTGGTGCAGACCAGGATCAAAACCCAGATCGCAGTCAGAATCACTGGCTTGGGGCCGAATTTCCGGTCCAGCTTGCCGCCGATCCAGGCGAAGACCGCCGAAGCCAGCACGCTGATGATGCCGAAGACGCCAATCTTGATCAGGTCCCATTCCAACACCAGCCGCGCATAGACGCCGCCGAAACTGTACAGCCCGTTCAGCGCGTCCCGGTAGAACATCGATGACCCCAGATAGCTGGCAAGGCTGACCCGGTACCGCAAAGCGGCCACGGATTTGCCCAGCAGGCGCAGCGCCTCGGATACGCTGCCCTTTTTGTCGGCGGCGGGATCGTCGCGCACCCACAGGAAATACGGGACCATGAACAGGATAAACCACCCGGCGGTGAACGGCCCCACAAAACGCGTGCCTTCCCGTGCGCCGGCGTCCAGCCCGAACAGCGGCTCCATTCCGATCAGCGTCTTGCCGTTGGGCTGCTCGACGAACAGCGCCAGCATGATCGCCAGGGAAATCAGCCCGCCGAAATAGCCGAAGGCAAAGCCCGAGCCCGAGATCTCGCCCACCTCGTTGTCATCGCCGAGATCGGGCAATTGCGAGTTGATGAAGATCAGCGCGTATTCCGCCCCGACAAAGCCCAGACCGAAGGCCGACAGCATCAGCCACATGTTCGACCCGTCCGGCAGCGTGAACCACAGCGCGGCAGACCCCACGGCATACATCACCGAAAAGGCAAAGATCCACGGGATGCGCCGCCCAGAGACATCGGCCATCGCCCCCAGCAGCGGCGCGCCGAAAGCGATGATCAGGCCCGTGATCGTCAGGCAGTTGGCCCAGACCGTCTGCGCCTGCGCGGCGGCGGCCTCGGCATCCATCCCGGCGGTTGCGTAATATTCGGCCGCAACGCCGGCGAAATACGGGCCAAAGACAAAGGTTACCAACAGGGTGTGATACGGCTGGCTGGCCCAGTCGAAAAACCACCAGCCCCAGATGCGCCTGCGCTTGGAAATCACTGCCATCTCTGCCCCTTGCCTGCTTTTGATTTCATAAGACGGGCCTTTGGGCCATTTCGCAAGCGTTCTGTGACTGCGGGCTTGCCTATTGCCGCTTGGGCACTTAGGTCTCAGGCCGTACGGAAAACGAGGTGCCCATGCTGTCGCTGATCCAAATCCTGCTGCTGATCCTGGACATCGTCTGGTTCATCATCCTGGCCCATGTGATCATGAGTTGGCTGATCAACTTCCAGGTCCTGAACCTGCATCAACAGCTGGTCGCCCAGATCTGGTACGGCCTGAACCGCCTGCTCGAACCGATCTACGGCCCGATCCGCCGCATTCTGCCCAACATGGGCGGTCTGGACCTGACGCCTCTGGTGGTGCTGATCGGGGTCTATGCGCTGCGGATCATCCTCATCAACAACGCGGTCTATTTCTACTGACCTCTTGTTCCCCGATTCCGACTGTGTGATTGTCCGTTCAAGAGCAGTCAAATCTTGAAACAGGGCACCCCCGCACATGTTCGACGCCGCGCCTCTGCTGCGAGATGTCTTTGGATTCGATGAGTTCCGCCCCGGGCAGGAAGAGATCGTCGATGCCGTGACCGCCGGCGAGAACGTGCTGGCGATCATGCCCACCGGGGGCGGCAAATCTCTGTGTTATCAACTGCCTGCCCTGCTGCGTGACGGCGTCACCGTTGTGATCTCGCCGCTGATCGCGCTGATGCGCGACCAGGTGCGCGGGCTGCAGGAGGCCGGGGTCGAGGCCGGCGCGCTGACCTCGGGCAACACGCCCGAGGAAACCGATGCCGTGTGGGAGGCGCTCGAGGCCGGGCGGCTGAAACTGCTGTATATGGCGCCCGAACGGCTGGCCGCTGGCTCGGCGCTGGGCATGTTGCGGCGGATCAATGTCAGCCTGATCGCCGTGGACGAGGCGCACTGCGTCAGCCAGTGGGGCCATGATTTCCGCCCCGACTACCTGCGGATCGGAGAGCTGCGGCGCGCGCTGAATGTGCCCCTGGCCGCCTTCACCGCCACGGCGGATGCGGAAACACAGGACGAGATCGTCGAGAAACTGTTCGACGGCACGCCCCCGCGCAAGTTCCTGCGCGGCTTCGACCGGCCGAACATCCATCTGGCCTTTGCCGCCAAGGACAGCCCGCGCAAGCAGATCCTGGATTTCGCCGATGCCCGTCGCGGCCAGTCGGGCATCGTCTATTGCGGCACCCGCAACAAGACCGAAGTGCTGGCGCAGGCCCTGCGCGAACAGGGCCACAGCGCCTGCCACTATCACGGCGGGATGGAGGCCGAGGACCGCCGCATCGTCGAAACCCGCTTCGCGCGCGAGGACGGGCTGATCGTGGTGGCCACCGTGGCCTTTGGCATGGGCATCGACAAGCCCGACATCCGCTGGGTCGCCCATGCGGACCTACCCAAATCGATCGAGGCCTATTACCAGGAAATCGGCCGCGCCGGCCGCGACGGCGGCCCGGCCGAGACCCTGACCCTGTTCGGCCCCGACGAC
This sequence comes from Ruegeria sp. CG3, assembly GCF_056537205.1. Classification (NCBI taxonomy): domain Bacteria; kingdom Pseudomonadati; phylum Pseudomonadota; class Alphaproteobacteria; order Rhodobacterales; family Roseobacteraceae; genus Ruegeria; species Ruegeria sp. CG3. Next base: position 333,864 of record NZ_JBQFRC010000002.1, read on the forward strand.
ATCCGCCTGCGCCGCAGCCAGATCGACGAGGGGCTGGCCCCGCCCGAACGCCGCGCCGCCGACCATGCCCGCCTGAACGCTCTGCTGGGTCTGGCCGAGGCGCTGCACTGCCGCCGGCAGACCCTGCTGGGCTATTTCGGGGAAGAGGCCCAGCCCTGCGGCAAATGCGATCTGTGCGACAGCCCGCCCGAGCTGTTCGACGGCACCACCCCGGTGCGCATGGCCCTGTCGGCGATCCTGCGCACCGAGGAATGGTTCGGTTCGGGCCACCTGATCGACATCCTGCTGGGCAATGACACCGACAAGATCCGCGCCCGGCGGCATGACGAATTGCCCACCTATGGCATCGGCAAGGACTGGTCGCGCCCGCAATGGCAGGCGATCTTCCGGCAGATGATGGGCCATGACCTGGTCCGCCCCGACCCTGAACGCCACGGCGCCCTGCGCATGACCGAGGCCGCCAAGCCGATCCTGAAGGGCGAGGCGCAGATCACCCTGCGCAAGGATACGCTGCGCAAGGCCACCCGCCGGCCCGCGGTCAAGATGATGGTCTCGGAAGAGGATGCGCCCCTGCTGTCGGCGCTCAAGGCCAAGCGCCGCGCCCTGGCCGAGGCCGCCCGCGTGCCCGCCTATGTCATCTTCCCTGACCGAACGCTGATCGAGATGGCGGAAAAACGCCCCATGACCCTGGACGAGATGGCCCGGATCGGCGGCGTGGGCGCAAAAAAACTGGACCGCTATGGCGACACCTTCCTCGAAGTAATCGCGGGCGAGGCGCAGGCGGTCCACCCGGCGCGCCGCAAGCTGGCCGGGCGTGAACAGGGCAATATCTACGACCGTCTGCTCGAGGTGCAGGCACAGCTGGCCCGAGGCCCGGACGGGATCGACAAACCATTGAGCTGTTCGGCCGCGCAACTGGCGAAGGTTGCGCAGATGCGGCCCGACGACGACCGCGCGCTGGAGCAGATTCTGGGCGACCGCCGCGCCGAACGTTTCGCGGCCGCCTTTCTGGACGTGCTGCGCGCGGCGGGCTAGGTATCGGCGGGCAGGCACGTACAAGGGGGTAGATATGCTGGTGGTGATCTCTCCGGCCAAACGGCTGGACTGGGCAGAACGGGACGCGACGCCGACCCAGCCCGATTTTCAGGACGACGCGATCCGGCTGGCGAAAACCGCGCGCAACCTGACGCTGGGAGATCTAAAAAAGCTGATGAGCCTCAGCGACGATCTGGCCCGGCTGAACCGCGACCGGTTCCGCACCTTTGCCGATACCCCGCCGCCCGAGACCACCCGCCCGGCCGCGTTGGCCTTTGCGGGCGACACCTATCAGGGGCTCGAGGCCGCCTCGCTGGACGCCGACGAACTGGCCTGGGCGCAGGATCATCTGCGCATCCTGTCGGGGCTTTACGGCCTGCTGCGCCCGCTGGACGCCATTCAGCCCTATCGGCTGGAAATGGGTAGCCGGCTGAAGACCCGGCGCGGCAAGACCCTGTATGACTACTGGCGCGACCAGCTGAGCAAGGCGCTGAACGCGCAGGCCGAGGAGATCGGCACCGACACGCTGGTGAACTGCGCCAGCCAGGAATATTTCGGCGCGGTGGCCCCCAAGGCGCTGAAACTGCGGGTCATCACCCCGGTCTTTATGGAGGACAAGGGCGGCGCACCCAAGATCGTCAGCTTCTTTGCCAAAAAAGCTCGCGGCTCAATGGCGCGGTACATCATCCAGCACCGGCTGACCGATCCGAAGGGCCTGCGGGATTTCGACACCGGCGGCTATGTGTACCGGTCTGATTTATCGGAACCGGACAAACCGGTATTCGTGCGCCCCTATCAGGCCTGATCCAGCATCGAGGCATCATACGCCACCAGTTCGACCGTGTTGCCCTCGGGGCCCGCAGTAAATACTCCGCGCCAACCGATCCAGCCGAACCGTTCGACGCGATAGGGCTGGCCGATTTGGTCATACCAGCGCATGACGGCCTCCTGTTCCGCAAAGGGAAGAGACAAGGCGACATGGTGCAGCGACGATTGCGCCCCGGTCACGGGTTTGTCGGCACCGGTGGGGTGCAAACCCGGCCGCGGCGCTGCCCCATGGTGAAAAAGCGCCAGAACCTGTGTGTGTCCTTCGAACCCATCCGCAATCCGAAAGAATGTGATGGCGCTGTTATGGCCGCCGTGCAGGCGGGTCAGCCCGATGACGTTTTCATAGAAATCAACCATTGCTGCCATGTCGGCGCAGCGTATTGCGATTTCACCCAAAGCGCGGGGGCGAAAACCTCGTTCCTGTGACATGGCGTCAGCCTAGACCGCACCGGCCGGCTCGACAATGACAGGTTGCGCATCCGTCGGGCAGTTGGACTGGATCATCTCGCAAATCAGCTTCTTCTGAAGCGGTTTCGTCAGGTAGTGATCCAACCCGGCCCCAAGGATGCTGTGCTCGTCACCGGCCAAAGCATGAGCGGTCAGCGCCACGATCGGCACATGCTGCCCTGTGCCGATTTCGCGTCGGCGAATCTCACCCGTGGCCTGCTTTCCGTCCATCTTGGGCATCGAGATGTCCATAAGGATCAGGTCCGGCGCGAATTCCGCAAAGGCTTCGACAGCCTCAAGCCCGTTGGCCACCAGCTTGAGGTCTATGTTCAGATCCTTGGTCATCTTGCTCAGGATCAACTGGTTGGTGCGATTGTCCTCGGCAGCCAGAACCCGCATCTTGCGCAGCTTCGTGTTTCCGCCGGACGATTGGGCCGGCTCTGCGCGGCAGGGCGGGGAAACAGGCGCAGGCAACACAGCCGCGCCCAGCGCCTGAAGCCGCGAGAACAGCTCGGCCCGAGGGATCGGTTTCTGAACCACCCCTTGTATCAGCCGATGGTTCGGATCGGCGTGTACGATGGCCGGGTTTGCGGACATCAGCACGATCGGAACGTCGGACCAGCTTCGCTTGCGCAGAGTTTCCGCCAAATCCAGCCCGTCCATGTCAGGCAGATCGTGATCGCAAAGGATCAGGTCGACCGACGCATCCACCGCGCTCAGCGCTTCGGTGCCTGTGGCGCAAACCGTTACCTCGGCCCCCAAACGCCGCAGCTGCTTGTTCAGAATGGCCCGATTGACCGCCAGATCCTCGACCACGAGGACATGTTTCAGCCTGTCCGCCAAGGCAGGCGGAGCCGGTTGAGGGCCTTCGGCGGTGGGCAGCGTGATGCGGAACCCAAAGCACGATCCCTTGCCGGCCTCGCTCTCGACCCAGATCGAGCCACCCATCAAGGTAATCAGGCGTTTGGTGATGGCCAGACCAAGGCCAGTGCCGTCAAAGGCGCGGGTCTTTTCGTTTTCAACCTGATTGAACTCGCCAAATATGTGCTCGATCTTGTCCGCTTCGATGCCGATTCCGGTGTCTTCGATCGCAATGTGGATGTCGCAGGTCTTCTGATCGGCATGCGGTACTCCGGTGACCCGGATCAGAACATGGCCCTGGGCGGTGAATTTGACCGCGTTGCCCACCAGATTGGTCAGCACCTGACGCACCCGGCCCGGATCACCCACGAACAGCGTCGGCAGGAACAGGTCATAGTCGACCAGCAAGGTCAGCCCCTTGTCGCGCACCGTGGGCTGCAGCAGCATCGCAACTTCGAGGATGCAACGCTCAAGATCGAAACCCTCCGGATGCAGCACAAGCTTGTCCGCTTCGATCTTGGAATAGTCCAGAACGTCATTGATGATGACCAGCAGCGCGTCCCCCGAATTTCGGATTGTCTCGACATAAAGCCTCTGCTCCTCATTCAGAGGGGTTTCCGACAGCAGGTCGGTCATCCCGACGATGCCATTCATCGGGGTCCGGATCTCATGGCTCATATTGGCAAGGAAAGCCGACTTGGCCCGGTTGGCGGCCTCGGCCTTTTCGCGCGCGGCCTGCAGTTGCGCCTCATGCTGGACCGAGGCCGTGATGTTCAGGGCCAGACTGACCACATCGCCACCCTGGCCGCGCTGGTCGATCAGCTTGATATATTGCCCATTCCACAGCTGGATCACTTCGGGCGGCGGGTTGATCCGGGTCCAGCGGCGCATCATGCGGGTTTTCCACGCCTCGGCCGGTTCCGACCCGATATCGATGATGCCCTCTGTGGTCAGCAGATCAAGAATGCGGGGGTATGAAATCCCGGGCGCGACCTCGTCCAGTCCTTCGAACACGCTCAGATAGGCCGTATTTGCGCTGATCAACCGATCACTGCCGTCGAAGAAGGCGAAACCGTCCTGGATCGTCTGGATCGAATGCCAGAGGCGGCGTTCGGCCACTTCGATCTTGGCATTTGCAACGGTCAGGTCCGATTTGACCTTTTCATTCTCGCCACGCACGGATTCGACCTCGGCCTCGGTCTCGCCGATACGTTTGGTCAGGGCCATCGCATATTCGCCCAGCTTGCGATTGGCCTCGGACAGTTCACTCTGCTTGAGTGCAAGCAAGCGTTCGGCGGCCAGACGCGCCCGCCGTTCCTGTGCCAGTTTTTCTGCAAGACTCATGGTCATCTTCCCGGTCGGTTCGGGATCAGCATTCCCGCAGACCGTGAAAATCTGTTTAAGACCAAAGGCCGGTCAGCGCCGTCCTTCGCGCAGCCAGCCCGCCAGCAGGAAGCCACCCGCCAGCAGCAGCACCAGCCAGGGAGGCAACAGTCCGGCCTGGGTCACGTCACGGGTTTCATATGCCTCGCGCGGGGTCAGACCGATCCAGCCACGCCCGGCCGCAGGACGCCCGGCGCGCACGTTGCGGATTGCCGGCAGCCCGTCCTCGACCCGGATCACCCCGCCGCGCATCCCGGCCATGACCGGTTCAAGGATTTCGGCTGTTGCGATGGTGCGTTCGAATTCCCGCGGCGCCGCAGGGCCAAGGCCGATGACCGAGGACAGCTCACCTTCCTGCAGGCGATAAAGCCCAATTTCAGGGCCGAAATACTGCGCCTCGAACCGACCGGGGGACAATTCGCGCAAGGGCACTTCAAGCGTGTCGCCATTGGGTCGGGTGACCGTGACGGGGCCCACCTCTTCGTTCAGGGTCTGGCGGATGATGCGCATTGACTGCCCGTTGGCCTCGGCCCACAGCGCCTCTTCTTCAAGCTCGGGCTCTTTCATCATCCAGTGGGCAAGGCGGCGCAGCAATTCCAACTGCGGGCCACCGCCCTCGTAGCCACGGCTCCACAGCCAGGCGTGGTCCGAGGCCAGCAGCGCCACGCGCCCTTCCCCCACCCGGTCCAGCACCAACAGCGGGCGGTCGTCGACGCCGGTCATCAGCAACTCACCCGAGCGTTGTTTTACGTCGATCTGCCGCAGCCATGCGCCCCAGTCTCCCGTCTCACCCAGATCGGCGGTCACCGGATGACGCTGGCCCAGGTCTGTCACCGTGGGCACGTAGCGCTCTTCGATGACCCGGGCCGAGGGTTGCGCCGGCAGGATCGCAGACAGGGGCGAACGGAAGATGCTGTCGGCGGTGGCAAAGTCAGGCCCGGCCGCAATCAGCACAGCACCGCCGTCATTGATGTAGTTGGTCACGTTGTCCAGATAGATCGCCGGCAGAATGCCGCGCCGCTTGTAGCGGTCAAAGATGATCAGGTCGAAATCGTTGATCTTCTCCAGAAACAACTCGCGCGTGGGGAATGCGATCAGCGACAGTTCGTCCACCGGAACCCCGTCCTGTTTCTCGGGTGGGCGCAGGATGGTGAAATGCACCAGATCGACCGAGCTGTCGGATTTCAGCAGATTGCGCCAGGTTCGTCCGCCCGGATGCGGCTCGCCCGAGACCAACAGAACCCGAAGCCGGTCGCGCACGCCGTTCATCTGGATCAAGGCGGTGTTGTTGCGGTCGGTCAGTTCGCCATCGGCCTGTGGCACAGTGAACTGGATGACGTTGCGCCCGCCATGGGGCAAGGTCACCGGCAGTTCGACATCCACACCGATCGGGATGCTGAACTGCTGCGGCTCGCCCCCGTCCACCGCAATCTCGAGCGGGGCGGACGCCGGACCGGCGGGCACCGCGCCACTGTCCTCGACCCGCAAGGTCAGAGTGACGGGCTCATCGATGATGGCAAAGGCCGGCGCATTGCGCACGATCAGGCGGCGGTCCCAGTCCTGCGCGCGACCGGTCTGCAACAGGTGCATCGGCGCAGGCAGGTCGGGGGCCTGATCGACGTCATGCACGATGCCGTCAGACAGGACCAGAATTCCGGCGATCCGGGCGCGCGGTTCCTCGGCCAGCGCGGCATTCAGCGCCGCCATCACCTGGGTGCCTTCGTCCCCGTCGCCGTCGCCCACGGTGATGCGGCGCAGTTCGGTGTTGTCGCGGGCCTCGATCTCGGCGGCCAGGGCCTCGGCGGTCTGCGCGGTCTGTTCGGCGCGGTCCGACAGGGTTTGGCTGGCGCTTTCATCCTCGATCATCAACACAATGTCGGTCAGCGGGGCGCGGTCCTCGATCTGGTAGACAGGGCCGGACAAAGCCGCCAGCAGCACCAGCGCCGCCAGTCCGCGCAACGCCCAACCCGACAGCCCGCGCCATAGCGCCAGAACCGTCGCGGCCAAAGCGATCGAACCGATGACCACCAGCACGGGCCACGGGATCAGCGGGTCAAAGATGACGGAACCGGTCATTGGCCCAACCTGTCAAGCAGAGCAGGCACGTGCACCTGATCGGATTTGTAGTTCCCGGTCAGCACGTGCATGACCAGGTTGACGCCGAACCGGTTGGCCAGCTCGCGCTGGCGTTCTCCGGCATAGCCGCGCCCGACCGGCAGCAGCGCCTGCCCGTTCCCGTCGATTGCCCAGGCCCCGGCCCAGTCGTTGCCACCGATCACCACCGGGGTGACGTTGTCGTTGAGGTTGCGGAAGGGCATACCTTCGATCTGTTCGGCGTCCAGCGGCGCGGCCTCGACCCAGACCTCGGTTCCGGCAAAGCGACCGGGGAAATCCTGCAACAGGTAGAACGCACGGGTCAGGACGTGATCGCGCGGAACAGGCTCCAACGCAGGGATATTCAGCGGAGCAGCCAGTTGCTGCAGCTTGCGGCCATTGGGGCTCGAGGCGCCAAACCCGGCGATGTTGGCGTCCCGCGTGTCAAACAGGATCATCCCGCCCGACCGCAGATATCCATTCAGCTTGGCATAAGCTTCGGCCGAAGGCTGGGGCTGATCCGGTGTGATCGGCCAGTAGAGCAGCGGGAAGAAGGCCAGTTCATCACGTTCGAGGTCCACGCCCATAGGCTCGGCCGGTTCGACGGACGTGCGATAAAACAGAGTTTGCGACAGGCCGCGCAGCCCGGCATGGGCGACGTCGTCAATCTGGGCATTGCCGGTCAGTACATGGGCCAGCACCAATTCCTTGGTTGCCTGCAGCGCGAATTCGGTCTCCTCGGGCGTCTGCGCCTGCGCTTGCGGTGCGATCAGAAGCGCGCCAAGTGCGACCGCCGCCGCCCGCGCCAGCCCCAGACGCCCCGACAGCGCCAGCGAGGCCACGACGTCAGCCGTCAGCAGGATCAGGGCCAGGCTCAGCAGCAGGCCCCCGATAGGAGTTTCGGCGCTGACCTCCTGCCCCTTGATGGGAACATCCGCAGGCCAGCTGATCGGGCGCAGCGTGCTATCCTCGTTCAACACGTTCAGGGCCAGCTTCTGCTTGCCGCTTTCATACAGACCCGGGCGCAGGTCGGGCCCCAGGGCGCCGGACACCAGCGCCGGGCCATCGACACCGGCCAGATTGCCCGCATCAGACAGGGTTCCGAACCCGTCCATCACCTGAATCGGCTCCCACGTGGTGCCTTGCAGCTGTTCGACCTGCCGCGTCTTGGCGGCCGAGGCCACGGCCAGCCGGTCCAGCATTTCGACGAACAGGCCCGACAGCGGCAGAGTCGACCATTCGGCATCGGCGGTGACGTGGAACAGCACCACCTGACCCAGGCCCAGTGGCTTGCGCGTCACCAGCGGGGTGCCATCCGACAGCGCGGCGATCACCCGGTCGGCCAGGTTCGGGTCGGGCTGCGCCATCACCTGGGTGCTGACGGTCACGTCGTCTGGAATGCGCAACCCGTAAAAGGGCGAGCCTTCCTGGAAAGGCGCCAGCCCCTTGGCTTCGCCCCAACTCATCGCGCCGCCGACCGAGCGGCCACCGCTGCGCAGCCGCACCGGCAGCAACGTGTCTTCGGCATCGCGGCCCAGATCGCTGCCTGCCATGTGCGGACCGGCAAAGCGCAGCAACAGCCCGCCCTGTTCGACCCATTCGACCAAACCGGCCTGTTCGCTGGGGGTCAGCTTGGCCACATCGGCCAGCACGATCACATCCGGGTTGGCGGGCAGAACCTCGGTCAGCCCGCCCTCGACGAAATCGGCGGTGGGGATCAGCACCTGCGTCAGGTAGTGCAGCGGCGACAACAGCTCCAGCCCCTCGCGATTGACGGTTCCGGCGATCAGGGCGACCTCGCGCCGGCGCAGGCTGTCATCGGTCAGCGACACCGCCCCGGCCGACCGCTGGCCCTGCAGCTCGAACCGAGTGATGCGGGCGCGCAGTTCGGACGGCAACGCCAGATCGGCCTGCGCCTGGGTCGCGCCGCTGTCAAAGCTGACCTCGACCGATTGCAGCAGGCGCATCACGCCCGCAGGGTCGCGCCCCTGCGCATTGATGGTGACGGTCTGCGCCGGACCGGGTGTGGCGCGCACCGCGGTCAGCCGGATCGCCCCGTCCTGATAGGTGGCCGGCCGCAGCGCCAGGATCGGCGCCGCCGCGCGATAGACCGTGACCGCGCCCCGCGCCTGAAGTGCAGACAGCAGGGTTTCACGGCCCGGATAGTCCAGCTTGTCGGTGAACCAGTGCGTGTCGAACCCGCCCTCGACCGCCGACAGGTCGGCCAGCGCCTGTTCGATCTGCGCCGCGTCCGGCTGCCACGGCTGCGGAACCAGCCCGGGCAGGCGGTTGCGCCAGGCTTCGGCGGCCTGGAAAACCGGCGGTTCCGGCTCGGTCAGTCGCAGGATCGACACCGGGCGCCCGGCCCGCCCGGCTTCGGTCAGCTGCGCGTCGATCTGCTCCAGCGTGGCGGGCCAGCGCGTGGCCCCGGCCCAGCTGGCATCCAGCACCAGCAGCAGCGGCCCCGATCCGGTTTGGTCGCGCGACGGGTTCAGCACCGGGCCGGCCAGACCAATGATGATCGCCGCCGCCGCCAGCATCCGCAGCAGCAGCAGCCACCACGGGGTGCGGTCGGATACACTCTCGTCGTCCTTCAGGCCCAGCAAGAGGGTCACCGCCGGGAACAGCCGGCGGATCGGCGCGGGCGGCACGGCGCGCAGGATCAGCCACAGGATCGGCAGGGTCAGAAGACCCAGCAGCACCCATGGTGCGGTAAAGCCGATGCCCGCCAGAACCGTCATCGCGCCCCTCCGTCCAGCGCACGATAGAGCCACAACAGGGCCGCCTGCGCGCTGTCGCTCGTATGGTGCAGGCCCAGCTGCCAGCCGGTGACGCGGCACAGGCGGGTCAGGTCATCCTTTCGCCGCGCCAGCCGCGCCAGATAGCGCTCGCGCAGGTCGCCGGCCTTCAGTGTCTCGTGCCGGACCGTGCCGCCGACGCTTTCGAAGATGGTGCGCCCACGATAGGGGAAGTTCTCCTCGCCCGGGTCCAGGACCTGCAGCAGCACACCGCGCACGCCGCGATCGGCGGCCTTGGTCAGGGCCAGTTCGACCTCGTCCAGCGGGCCGAGGAAGTCAGAGATGAACACGGCACGGGCATGGGGAATCATGGCGCGGTGCTCGGGCGGGGCATAATCGGCCTCGGTATCTTCGGACAGGGCCTGCGCCAGCCGGATGATCTGGGCGTTGCCGCGCCGGGGCGGCAGGGTGGTTCCAGTCAGGCCCACACGCTCGCCCCCGCGCACCAGCAGGATCGCCGTGGCCAGCCCCAGAAGGCGGGCGCGGTCGGCCTTGGTCGGCAGCGACTTGTCGGACGCAAAGCGCATCGAGGCGCCCTGATCGACCCACAGCATGATCGACTGGGCGATCTGCCATTCGCGTTCGCGCACATATTGCTGATCGCCGCGGGCCGAGCGCCGATGGTCGATCATCCGCCGGCTGTCGCCAATCTGCGCCGGCCGGTATTGCCAGAAATCATCGCCCAACCCCGAACGCCGCCGGCCGTGATCGCCCAGCAGCACGGTTCCGGCCAGATGTTCGGCCCGCGCCAACAGCGGCGGCAGCCGGGACGCCTCGGCCTCGGATCTTTCGCGAAGGGTGCGGGCCGCGTTCACGCCGCCGCCTCGGCCCGGACAAGCCCGGCCGCGGTGGTTTCGATCAGGTCGGCCAGGCTGTCACCGCGCGCCCGCGCGGCAAAGTTCAGCGCCATCCGGTGGCTGAGCACCGGGCGCGCCATGTCCAGCACGTCTTCGGCATTGGGGGCCAGCCGGCCCTGCAGCATCGCCCGCGCCCGCACCGTCATCATCAGCGCTTGCGCCGCGCGCGGACCCGGGCCCCAGGCGACGGTCTCGGACACACGCTCGGACACGCCGGGTTCTTCAGGGCGGAACGCGCGCACCAGATCCAGGATCAGTTCGACCACCGACTCGCCCACCGGCATCCGGCGCAACAGAACCTGCGCGGCCAGCAATTCTTCCTTGGTGAAGATCTGGTGCGCCTCCTCCTCGGCCACGCCGGTGGTGGCCAGCAGGATGTCACGCTCGGTCTGACGGTCGGGATAGTTCACGTCGATCTGCACCAGGAAACGGTCCAACTGGGCCTCGGGCAGCGGATAGGTGCCCTCCTGTTCGATCGGGTTCTGGGTGGCAAGCACATGGAACGGCACGCCCAGCGCGCGATCCTCGCCCGCGACGGTCACCGTGCGTTCCTGCATCGCCTGCAGCAGCGCCGACTGGGTGCGCGGGCTGGCGCGGTTGATCTCGTCCGCCATCAAGAGTTCACAGAAGATCGGGCCGGGAATGAATCGGAAATGTCGGCTGCCATCCTCGGCGGTGTCCAGAACCTCAGACCCCAGAATGTCGGCCGGCATCAGGTCAGGGGTGAACTGGATGCGGTTGCCATGAAGGCCCATGACCGTCGACAGGGTTTCGACCAGCCGCGTCTTGCCGAGGCCCGGCAGCCCGATCAGCAGGGCATGACCGCCACACAGCAGCGCTGTCAGCGTCAGGTCGACGACCCTCTCCTGCCCGATGAAGCGGCGGGTGATCGAGGATTTGGCCTGTTGCAGTTTCTCTTCCAGCGCTTCGATCTCGGAGACGAGGTCGGCAGGTTCGGTCATGACTTTCCCTTCCGTGGACTTATTATGGTTGAAGTGTATCGCGCTGAGAGGAAATGGCAAAAACAATGAGCGGACAAAATCCTGTGAAACCGTCCCCTGAGGGTCTGGCGGCCTCGGTCAAGGCGGCCAAACCGCGGGGTCTGCCCCCTGTCGACAGCTGGAATCCTCCGTTCTGCGGCGATCTGGACATGCGCATCGCGCGCGATGGCACCTGGTATTACCTAGGGTCGCCCATCACCCGGTTCGAGCTTGTGAAGCTTTTTTCCTCAATTCTTAAGAAAGAAGGGGACGCCTATTTTCTGGTCACCCCGGTCGAAAAGGTCGGCATCACGGTCGAAGACGCGCCGTTTGTGGCGGTCGATTTCGACCGGACCGGCGCGGACGCGGATCAGGTTCTGACCTTTACCACCCATGTCGGCGATACGGTGTCGGCGGGTCCGGATCACCCGATACGGGTGGCCATCGACCCGGAAACAAACGAACCCAGACCCTATATATTGGTGCGATCAAACCTCGAGGCGCGGATCGACCGCAAGAGTTTCTACCGCCTTGTGGACATTGCGACGGAACGCGCCGGGCAGGTCGGGGTCTGGTCCGGCGGGCAGTTCTTTGTCTTGGGTCGCGCCGAGGAAACGCCTTAGGCAACCCGTCTTGCGGGACGGTCTTGCGCAAGGACAACCGCCAGCGCCACGACTCCGGCGCCCAGCGCCCGGGTCCAGTTCCACTCCGAACCCAGAACCACCATGATGAGCATCACGTAGAACGGGGCCACATTGATGTGGAATGACGCCAGAGCAACACCCAGCCGGCCGATCGAAGCGATGAACAGGACCTGGCTGAGGCCGAGAGAGATCACGGCGTAGATCGCCAGCATTCCTGCCTGCTGCGGGTCGATCGGCGACGATGGCCAGACTTCGAACCCGAGGACGCTCGACAGATAGAACAGCGCGCCGGCCATGAACGTGCCGCCGATCAGCGTGATCGTGGTACGTCCGGTTTGGCTGAGGTCCGGGAAGTCCCGCGCGGTCGCCATGCTGGCCCAGCAGAACAGCGCGGTCGAGGCGATTGCGCAAAGCGCGCCCAGTCCCAGCTGGGCCGGCGCCACCGCGCTGGTTGCGATCAGGCCGCCTATGATCGAAACGGCAACCCCCAGCGCGAAGTTCCACCGCAATCTGCGCGTTCCCGCAGCCAGCTCGAGCAGTGTCGCAATCAAAGGCGCGCAGGAGGCGATGATGGCAACGGTTACGGGATCGGTCAGTTTCTGCGCCAGGATGATCAGGAACATGCCCAAGCCAAGTCCAAACCCGCCCACTCTCATCGCATGGGCCCAACGCGCCCGCAGCACCGCATCTGCGCCATCGATCCACAGCCAGATCGGGATCATCACGGCCACCGCCAGCATCAGCCGCGCAGCCAGCAAGGCAACTGGCGGCCAGGTCTGCAGCAGGATTTCGGCCGCCGGGAATCCGGCCGCCCAGGTCAGCATCGACGCCACCGCCAGCCCGTTTCCGGACAAGGCGGATTGCCGCGCACCGGGCACAGCGAAACTGGGCCCGCGAACGGGGTCCGGACTCATGGCCATCGGTTTCGATCCTTTTGTTGGTGCAGCGCTACGAAAATGATTCGCTGCAATACCCCGACCCTTCACATTCGGCCCGCGCCGGTCTGGCCGATTTTCGACATATTGTCGTTTTCAAACCCTTTCTCTGCGCGCCGCCCACGACTAAGGTCAGCACGCCATCGGACCGAGAGGACAATGCCCCGATTTGCCGCCAATATCTCGCTGCTCTTTGCCGAGCTGCCTTACCTCGACCGGTTCAAGGCGGCCGCGGATGCCGGGTTCAAGGCAGTCGAGATCCTGTTTCCCTATGACCTGGCGGCCAAGGAAACACGCCGCGCATTGATGACCAACGGTCTGGACTTGGTGCTGATCAACGCGCCGCCGCCCAACTATACCGGCGGCCAGCCGGGCTATGCGGCTGTTCCGGGGGGCGAAGGGCGGTTCCAGTCCGACATCCGCCGCGTCCTGCGCTATGCCGAGGCGCTGAAGCCCGGTTTGATCCACGTGATGGCGGGCTATGCCTCGGGGGCGGACGCACGGGACTGTTTTGTGCGCAATCTGCAATGGGCTGCGGATTTTGCGCCGCATCAACGGTTCACGATCGAACCGCTGAACCCGGTCTCGCAGCCCGGATACTTCCTCAACGACTATGATCTGGCCGCCGCTTGCCTGGACCGGATCGACCGTCCGAATGTGGGCCTGCAATTCGACAGCTTTCATGCCCGGATGATCCATGGCGATGCACAGGCCATCTGGGACAGATTCCGCGACCGGATCGTACATGTTCAGATCGGATCGGCCCCCGACCGGTCGGAACCTGGCCGGGACGAGACCGATTTCCCCGCGTTGTTCGCAGCGATCGACGACAGCGGCTATGATGGCTGGGTCAGCGCCGAATACACGCCCTCGACGCGGCGCACCGACGCCTCTCTGCACTGGATGCGATAGGCCTGTGCACCTGCGCACTGGAAATCACATCTTGGATATCGCATACGAAGCGGCAATTCAGTAGAGGAACAGCCGCATGATCCCCGCCCGCTTTGCCCCCGTCCTGTTCGGATTGATCCTGTCGGGGCTGATGTCCTGCATCGTGACCTGCATCGCAACGGTCAAAGAGATCGGGCTTGGCCCCGAGACCTTTGCCAGCTGGATGGGCGCGTGGAGCATCAGCTGGCCGGTGGCGTTTGCGGTGGTTCTGGTCATGGCCCCGCTGACCCGGCGGCTGGTCGCGCTGTTGGTCAGGCCCGAGGCCTGACCTGCCGCGAAGATGGCCCGCCGGGCCTGAAGAGCGGCACGGCGCTTGCCTAATGCGCCTCGGCCCAGTTGGCGCCTTTGCCCGCATCCACCGTCAGTTTCACGTCCAGCTTCACCGCCGGATCGGGCGCGTTTTCCATCACGTCGCGCGCAATCTCGATGGTCTTGTCCACCGCATCCTCGGCCACTTCGAACAGCAGTTCGTCGTGCACCTGCAGCAGCATCTTGGCCGGCAGCCCGTCGATCGCCTCGGGCATCCGCACCATCGCCCGCCGGATCACGTCCGCCGCCGTGCCCTGGATCGGCGCGTTGATCGCCGCCCGGCGGGCAAACCCCGCATGCGGCCCCTTGGCATTGATTTCTGTCGTGTGGATCTTGCGACCAAACAGGGTCTGCACATAGCCATGCTCTTTGGCAAAAGCGATGGTGTCATCCATGTAGCGCCGGATGCCCGGGAAGCGTTCGAAATAGCGGTCGATGAAGCCCTGCGCCTCGGCCCGTGGAATGCGCAGGTTGCGCGCCAGGCCAAAGCCCGAAATGCCGTAGATCACGCCGAAATTGATCGCTTTAGCCTTGCGACGGATCTCGGGCGTCATCTCGTCCAGCGGCACGTCAAACATTTCCGACGCGGTCATGGCGTGAATGTCCAGCCCGTCGGCAAAGGCCTGTTTCAAGGCCGGAATGTCGGCGATATGGGCCAGGATGCGCAGCTCGATCTGTGAATAGTCCAGCGACACCAGAACATTGCCCGGCTCGGCGATGAAGGCCTCGCGGATGCGGCGGCCTTCTTCGGTGCGCACCGGGATGTTCTGCAGGTTGGGGTCGGTCGAGGCCAGACGCCCCGTGTTCGCCCCGGTGATGGCATAGGACGTATGCACCCGTCCTGTGTCGGGGTTGATATGGGTCTGCAGTGCGTCGGTATAGGTCGATTTCAGCTTGGACAGTTGCCGCCAGTCCAGCACACGGCGCGGCAGTTCATGCTCGGTCGCCAGATCTTCCAGCACGTCGGCACCGGTCGAATACTTGCCGGTCTTGCCCTTCTTGCCGCCTTCCAGACCCATCTTTTCAAACAGGATCTCGCCCAGCTGCGCGGGCGAGCCGACGTTGAAGGTTTCTCCGGCCAGCTCGTGGATTTCAGCCTCTAAACCAGCCATTTTCTGTGCAAAGGCGTTCGACATTCGGCTCAGCACGTCACGGTCGACCTTGATGCCATGCATCTCCATCTCGGCCAGAACCGGCACCAGGGGGCGCTCGAGCGTTTCATAGACGGTGGTCACCTGAACCCGGTGCAGCTGCGGCTTGAACAGCTTCCACAGGCGCAGGGTGATGTCCGCATCCTCGGCGGCATAGGCGGTGGCCTCGTCGATCGGCACCTTGTCGAAGGTGATCGCCGATTTGCCCGAGCCCAGCAGCGGCTTGATCGGGATCGGCGTATGGCCCAGGTAGCGTTCGGACAGGGTGTCCATGCCATGCCCATGCTCGCCCGCATGCATGGCATAGGACATCAGCATCGTGTCGTCGATCGGGGCCACACCCACGCCATAGCGCGCAAATATCTTGGCGTCATATTTCATGTTCTGCCCGATCTTCAGGATCGACGGATCCTCCAGCACCGGCTTGAGCATCTCCAGCGCCTCATCCAGCGGCATCTGCCCCTCGGCCAGCGCGTCCGAGCCGAACAGGTCGTCGCTGGCCCCGTCGCGGTGGGTCAGCGGGATGTAACAGGCCTCGCCTGGCTCGATGCACAGCGAGATGCCGACCAGATCGGCGATCATTTCGTTCAGGCCCGTGGTCTCGGTGTCCACGGCCAGCCAGCCGCGCTCATAGGCCTGATCGATCCATTTCCGCAGCGCGGCCGCATCGCGCACGCATTCGTATTTGCTGGCATCGAACGGAATGTCCTCGGCCTGCGGCTCATCTGCCGCCGGCGCCGGAGTGTCCGCGATCACCGGCGGTTCGACGCCCAGCTTGTCGGCGATCCGCTTGGTCAGAGTGCGGAACTCCATCTCGGCCAGAAACTCCATCAGCTTGTCCGGATCGGGATCGCGCAGCTCCAGATCATCCAGCGTGAAGTCCAGCGGTGTCTCACAATCCAGCTGCACCAGCCTCTTCGACAACTCGATCTGGTCGCGCTTCTCGATCAGGGTTTCGCGGCGCTTGGGTTGCTTGATCTCCTCGGCGCGGTCCAGCAGCGTCTCCAGATCGCCGAACTCGTTGATCAGCAGCGCCGCCGTCTTGATCCCGATCCCCGGCGCACCCGGCACGTTGTCGACGCTGTCGCCGGCCAGCGCCTGCACATCCACCACGCGCTCGGGATAGACGCCGAATTTCTCGAACACCCCTTCGCGGTCGATGCGCTTGTTCTTCATGGCATCCAGCATCTCGACACCGTCGCCCACCAGCTGCATCAGGTCCTTGTCGGAACTGACGATGGTCACCCGCCCCCCGGCCTGGCGCGCCTGGCAGGCCAGCGTGGCGATGATGTCGTCGGCCTCGTACCCCTCCAGCTCTTTGCAGGCGATGTTGAAGGCCTCGGTCGCCTGCCGGGTCAGGGGGATCTGCGGGCGCAGGTCCTCGGGCATCGCCTCGCGGTTGGCCTTGTAGAGGTCGTACATGTCGTTACGGAAGGTGTGCGAGCCCTTGTCGAAGATCACTGCCAGATGGGTCGGCGCATCGGGGCCGTGGTCGCCATCCACGTACCGCTGCAGCATGTTGCAAAAGCCCGAAACGGCGCCAATCGGCAGCCCGTCCGATTTCCGCGTGAGCGGCGGAAGGGCGTGATAGGCGCGAAAGATGAAGGCCGATCCGTCGATCAGATGCAGATGGCAGCCTTTTCCGAATTTGCTCATGCGCGCTCTCCCTGTCGGTCAGGGACGGTTCTGCCACAGGGGCAGCCGGGTGACCAGTCAGGAACGCGCCCTAGCCGCCAAACAGGCCGCTGAAAACATCCGAGAAACTGTTCAGCAGCGACATGATGACCAGCGCGCCGAGAAACGCGAAAAACGCCATCGCGAAAAACTGGAACAGGATCGCACCCGTTCCGATGACCACACCGGCGATGGCCGGGCGGCGTTTTTCGTGCCGCAGGATGCCGACGACCGAGACGACGATCGCCAGCCCGCCCAGCATGGCGACGCCGATCTGCAGAAAGTCATCCAGATCGCGGGTGGGCGCGACCGGCGCGGGCTGCTCCATCCCCGCCGCGGCCCGCAGGGTCGATTTTCCCAACTCGGCGGCCAGTTCGCCCAGCGTCACGCCGGAGGATTGCTGCGGCGCAAACGGCCCTGCCCAGAACACGAACAAGGCTGCGAACAGGGCCAGTGCCGCAAGGCAAAAGCCAGCCCATCCAAAAACCGGATTGCCGGTATCAGCAGCAGTCATATCGGTCATCATTCGCACCCACGTTGGTCACACCAACGCACTAGGTGAAAATCGCGGCGAGATTTGGGCGGACCGCGGTTGGGCAGGCAATCAGTGTTGCTGTGCGTCCTTCAGAACATACTTGCAATCGCAATAGGGGCACTCGACCCAGCCCTGATCCTCGGGGATCTGCAACCAGACGCGCGGATGGCCCAGCGCGCCCTCGCCGCCATCACAGGCGACACGGCTTGTCTCGACGATCTTGGTTTCCGGAGCTTCGATTGTCACGGCGTGCGATCCTTCACTGGTTGTCGGCCTCGCGGGCATGCATTAGGTGCGTTTATGAGCGATCAAGAAACCGGGGGCAAGAGCCAGCAATGACCGATGCAGCGATCAGCCTTCGCGGCCTGCGCAAAACCTATCGCGGCGGCAAGGGCCAGCCCGAGAAACATGCGCTGAAGGGCATCGATCTGGAGATCCCGCGCGGATCGGTCTTTGGCCTGCTGGGGCCGAACGGGGCCGGCAAATCGACCCTGATCAACATTCTGGCGGGGCTGGTGATTAAGACCGCAGGCCAGGTGACGATCTGGGGCTATGACCAGGACCGCAACCCGCGCCAGGCCCGCGCCGCCATCGGGGTGATGCCTCAAGAGCTGAACCTCGATCCGTTCTTCACCCCCCGTGGCGCGCTCGAAGTGCAGGCGGGGCTTTATGGCGTGCCGAAATCGCAACGCCGCAGCGACGAGATCCTCGAAATGGTGGGCCTCAGCGACAAGGCCGAGGCCTATGCCCGCACGCTGTCGGGCGGGATGCGGCGGCGGCTGCTGCTGGCCAAGGCGCTGGTGCACCACCCGAAAATCCTGGTGCTGGACGAACCCACCGCCGGCGTGGACATCGAACTGCGCCAGATGCTGTGGGCCAATGTGCGCAAGCTGAACCAGCAGGGCATGACCATCATCCTGACGACCCACTATCTGGAAGAAGCGCAGGAGATGTGCGACGAGATCGCCATCATCAACCACGGCGAGAAGGTGGCGCAGGACAGCACCGCCAACCTGCTGGGCCGCATGGACGGCCGAACCATGGTCATCACCCCCGAGGCCGCCGTGACCGCCTTGCCCACCGCCCCCGGCGTTCAGGCCAGCCTGCGCGACGACGGCAGCCTGGCCCTGCACTACCGCAGCCCGGAAACCAGCGCCGAGCAGGTGCTCGAGGCGGTCCGTCAGGCCGGCATCCGCATCCGCGACGTACGCACCGAAGAGGCCGACCTCGAGGACGTTTTCCTCGCCCTGACCTCCTCACGCTCCGACGATGCCCCGGCCGACGATCAGGACCAGCCGCGCCGGGGCCTGCACCGGGTTAAGCTGTGACCATACCCCGTGCCACTTTGGCATGGTCAGATGAGGTTTTTTTCGAACATCATAAGTCCATTCGCCGTGCCGTCCTTGAGTGACGGCATTGCGAGCCAAGCGGTCATCCAGAACACGCAATTCCCAGCCGAGATGCAGGTCAGTGTCGGACTATACGGGGGCCGTAGCTGACTGACTGGTCAGAGCAGACAACATGACCACGTCTTATTAACTCGCCAACTAGCGTTTCTAGTTCTTCGTGTTCCAAGGTCTTTCGAAAAAGGGCATTCACCGTTCCTTTTAGGGTTTTGATCTTCCTTGGACGCGAAGTTCCTCTAGACTGCAAACTGTCAACAATCGCATCAATTTTTTGATCTAACGAACTTGCGTTCGAGATTTTGACGAATGGGATTTCGGATATGTCAATATGACGGAGAGCAGGGATCTTCCTTTGTCGCAAATGTGCAATCAAAGGGTCGAAGCCCTTGTCACGAGAAATAATATGAAAGTATGCATCGGCATTGTTGGCCGCGAGTTCTCCCAAATAAAAAGCGATATGGAAGTCTAAGGCATTTGAGCCGTTACCTGTTATCTTCTTATAACCAGCACTTTCTCCTAAGCTTTGAAGTGCTTTTGCGAAGTCAAAAGGTACACTCTTTTGGTTAGCGCCAACGAAGACAATTAACTTGCAGTCATGCCCACTGAGGAGTTCAAGGTTCTTCGGCTGAACATTTTCGAAGTCGATCAGGATAAAGTTTTTTTTCAAAGGCCGTGCTCCAATTCGAGTTCGAATCAAATACAGATTACTGGATAAGATCAATAGGAAGCACCTTTATCCGCTGTGGGCTCGAACCAAACCTTCACCGCACCTGAATCGACAACCCAATTCCTGCGCAATGCAGACAAGGACTCGAAAAAGAACAAAACAAGAATATAATGACGACTCGCCATGTATGCCGAGCTGTCGATCACGTCGAACTTCACCTTTCTCACCGGGGCCTCGCACCCCGAGGAGTACATGGAGCGCGCCGTCACCCTGGGCCTGCCCGCCATCGCCATCGCCGATGACAACTCGGTGGCCGGCATCGTCCGCGCCCACACCCAAGCGCGCGAGATCGCCCGCAAGGTCCGCGAACGCCGCGCGTGGGAGGAGCGGAACACGCCCATCGGCCCGCCCTGCCCCGATCACATCCCGAAACCGCCCTCGTTCCCGGTGCATGCGGTGCCGCGCCTGATCCCGGCGGCGCGGCTGATCTTTACCGACGCCCCGCCCGTCACCGCCCTGCCCCTCAACCGGCAGGGCTGGGCCAGCCTGTGCCGCCTTCTGTCCACCGGACGGCTGCGCGCGGCCAAGGGCGACTGCATCCTGCACCTGTCCGACCTGCTGGAGTTTTCCGACGGCCTCCACCTGCTGCTCTGGCCACAGGCGGGCCGTCCGACCGGCGGCGCGAGCGGATGGCGGACACAGGCGCAACAGCTGACGCGCCGCTTTGCCGGGCGCATGCATTTGCTGATGCATCCGCGCTATGACGGGGCGGATTCGATGTTTTTCCATTTGTTAGAGACTGAATCGCGCCATCTGGGCCTGCTCACCATCGCCAGCGCCGCGCCGATGATGCATCACGGCTCGCGCCGCCGGCTGGCCGATGTGCTGACCGCGATCCGGCTGCGCCGCAAGGTGGACGATCTGGGCCGTCACGCGCTGGCCAATGGCGAACAGCGCCTGCGGTCCGAGGCCGAGATGCTGCGCATCTTCAAGGGGCACGAAGGCGCCGTGGCCCGCGCGTATGCGCTCAGCCAGGAACTCACCTTCTCGCTGGACGAGCTGCGCTATGAATACCCCAGCGAGGTCAGCGGCACCGAAACCCCCACCCAGCGCCTGCACCGTCTGGCGCATGAGGGGCTGGCCTGGCGCTATCCCGCCGGCGCACCCGAAAAGGTCAAGGCGATGCTGGCGCATGAGCTGACCCTGATCGGCAAGCTGAAATACGAGCCCTATTTCCTGACCGTCCGCGACATCGTGCAGTTCGCCCGCGGCCGCGGGATCCTGTGCCAGGGGCGCGGCTCGGCGGCCAATTCGGTGGTCTGCTATTGCCTGGGCGTCACCTCGGTCAGCCCCGAGATGGGCACCATGGTCTTTGAACGCTTCGTCTCCGAGGCGCGGGACGAGCCGCCCGACATCGACGTGGATTTCGAACATGAACGCCGCGAAGAGGTGATCCAGCACATCTATGAACGCTATGGCCGCCACCGCGCGGGGCTGTGCGCCACGGTGATCCACTATCGCGGCAAGCGCGCCATCCGCGAGGTGGGCCGCGCCATGGGCCTGACCGAGGACACGATTTCCGCCCTGTCCTCGCAGCTGTGGGGGTTCTTCTCGACCGCGGGTCTCGAGGCCGAACGAATGCGCGAGATCGGCCTCGACCCCGAGGATCGCCGCCTGAAACAGACTCTGACACTGGTTCATCAGATCAACGGCTTCCCCCGCCACCTGTCCCAGCATGTGGGCGGGTTCATCATCACCGAGGGCCGTCTGGACGAGCTGGTGCCCATCGAGAACGCCACGATGGAGGACCGCACCGTCATCTGCTGGGACAAGGACGACATCGATTCCCTGGGCATCCTCAAGGTCGATGTCCTGAGCCTTGGCATGCTGACCTGCATCCGCAAGGCCTTCGACCTGATCGCCCAGCACCATCAGACGAGTTACACGCTCGCCACCCTGCCGCCCGAGGACCCGGCGGTCTATGACATGCTGTGCCGCGCGGATTCGGTGGGCGTGTTCCAGGTGGAATCACGTGCTCAGATGAACTTCCTGCCCCGGATGCGGCCGCGCAATTTCTATGATCTGGTGATCGAGGTCGCCATCATTCGCCCCGGCCCCATCCAGGGCGACATGGTGCATCCCTATATCCGGCGTCGGAACGGCGAGGAGGAGGTCAGCTTCCCCTCGGACGCGCTGGGCGAGGTGCTAGGCAAGACGCTGGGCGTGCCGCTGTTTCAGGAACAGGCGATGCAGATCGCCATCGTCGGCGCGGGCTTCACCCCCGAACAGGCCGACCGGCTGCGGCGGTCGCTGGCGACCTTCAAGAAGCACGGCAATGTCAGCGAATTCCGCACCCTGTTCCTGCGCGGGATGCAGCGCAACGGCTATGACGCCGAATTTGCCGAGCGCTGTTTCTCGCAGATCGAGGGGTTCGGCTCCTACGGCTTCCCCGAAAGCCATGCGGCCAGCTTTGCGCTGCTGGTCTATGCCAGCGCCTGGATCAAGTGCCACCATCCGGGGATTTTTGCCTGCGCGCTGCTGAATTCGCAACCAATGGGGTTCTATGCCCCCGCCCAGATCGTGCGCGATGCGCGCGAGCATGGCGTGCAAGTGCGTCCGGTCTGCATCAATGCCAGCTTCTGGGACAACGTGATGGAGCCAGACGGCCATGGCGGGCTGGCCCTGCGGCTGGGCTTTCGCCAGATCAAGGGCCTGAGCGAAGAGGACGCCAGTTGGCTGACCGCCGCGCGCGGCAACGGCTACCACCAGGTTGACGACGTCTGGCGCCGCGCGGGCCTTGGCCCCTCGGTGATCGAGCGTCTGGCCGAGGCCGATGCCTTTGCCGCCTGCGGCCTGACCCGGCGCGAGGCGCTGTGGCAGGCCAAGGCGATCGCCACCGCCAAACCCCTGCCCCTGTTCGCGCAGGATCTGGAAGGCGAGGCGCTGGACGAACCCGCCGCCCATCTGCCGCAGATGTCGCTGGGCGAGCAGGTGGTCGAGGATTACGTCGCCACCCGCCTGAGCCTGCGCGCGCATCCCGTGGCCCTGCTGCGGCACCTGCTGACGCCGGGGCAGCGCGACAATTCCGCCCCTGCATCCGGGCCGGAAAACGCGGTATCTGCCCGGAACAGAGCCTGAATCGAAAGCCCCGACCATGACCCGGCCCGTGCTGCCCCCACGTTTTCCCGCCACGCCCGACCAGATCCAAGCGCAGGTCACCGCATTCTACGCCCGCGTCCGGCAGGACGCCCTGCTGGGCCCGATCTTCAACCGCCACGTCACCGACTGGCCCGCGCATGAGGACCGGATCGCCGCCTTCTGGCGCAACGCCATCCTGTACGAGCGCGTCTACAGCGGCAATCCGCAGCGCGTGCATATCGAGCGTCCGGACGTGAAACCCGAAATGTTTGCCCATTGGCTGGACCTGTTCGAAGAGGTCGCCCACGGCACCCTGCCCCCGGAAACGGCCACGCCCTGGGTGGCGCTGGCCCGCCGCATCGGCGCGGGGATGCAGGCCGGTGTCGCGGTCGCCCGCCAACCGGCCGGGGCTCCGCCGATCCTGCGCTGAACGGCCGGCCCCGCAGACATGTTAGCGGTAAAGTTTGGACTATCCGACTCTGCCGATTGGGTTTAATCAGGCCTCAGACACCTGCCAAAGCATCCAATCGCCCGGGACCAGCCAGATGAGCACACAGAACTCGACCCTGCAGGGACTTGGATTTGCCTTTCTCGGGTTTGCCGTCTTTGCCACCCATGACGCGCTGATCA
Source organism: Ruegeria sp. CG3 (assembly GCF_056537205.1). NCBI lineage: Bacteria > Pseudomonadati > Pseudomonadota > Alphaproteobacteria > Rhodobacterales > Roseobacteraceae > Ruegeria > Ruegeria sp. CG3. The sequence continues at coordinate 357,187 of NZ_JBQFRC010000002.1, forward strand.
AGACGCTGGGCGGCACCTATTCCGTGCTGCAGATCATCTTTTTCGCCACGCTGTTCTCCTTTGTGCCGATGGCGGTCACGATTCTTGCGGACAAGGCCACTGGAAACTTCCTGCCCCGCCATCCTTGGTTGGTCATGCTGCGCTCGGGGCTGATGGTCACGGGTATGTCCTGTGCCTTCTACGCCTTTTCGGTCCTGCCCCTGGCCGAAGTCTATTCGCTGCTGTTTTCCTTTCCGCTAATCGTCACCGTCCTGTCGATCCCGATTCTGGGCGAGGTCGTGCGCGCCCAACGCTGGGCCGCAGTGGGCGTGGGCCTGATCGGGGTACTGATCGTCCTGCGCCCCGGCGCGACCGAGATCACCCTCGGCCACCTTGCCGCCCTGACGGCCGCGTTCTGCAGCGCCTTCGCATCCGTGCTGGTGCGAAAGATCGGAAACGAGGAACGCTCGGCGGTGCTGATCCTTTATCCGATGCTGCTGGCGATCGCGGTCATGAGCCTTGCGCAACCAGCGGTCTATCAGCCGCCTTCGCTGATCCATCTGGCGATGATGGCCTTGGTCGGCGTGTTCTCGGTGATCGCCCAGCACCTGATCATCCTGGCCTATCGCGCGGCACCAGCAGGCGTGGTTGCACCCAGCCAGTACAGCCAGATCATCTGGGCCACGATCTTCGGCGCAGTGTTCTTTGGCGAAAAGCCCGACAAATGGGTGGCCGTGGGGGCCGCGATCATCATCGCATCGGGCATCTTCGTCGTCTGGCGCGAAAGCCGGGCAGACGTGTCCACGAACAAACCGGTTCTACGTGTGCGTTCGCCACGCGTAGATACGGGCGCGTCAGCAAGGCCAAAGTCGAACACCGACCAGTCTTGAGCTGAGCCGCCACAAAAAAAACGGCGCAGATCGACTGCGCCGTCCCATTTTGTCAAGGTGAACCAAGCGTCAGTAAACTACCACAGACCGGATGCTTTCACCCTTGTGCATCAGGTCGAAGCCGGTGTTGATGTCGTCCAGACCCATGGTGTGGGTGATCATCGGGTCGATCTCGATCTTTCCTTCCATGTACCAGTCGACGATCTTGGGCACGTCCGTGCGCCCACGTGCGCCGCCGAATGCGGTGCCGCGCCACGATCGGCCGGTGACCAGCTGGAACGGACGGGTTGAGATCTCGGCCCCCGCGGGCGCCACGCCGATGATGATGGATTCGCCCCAGCCCTTGTGCGCCGATTCCAGCGCCGCGCGCATCACCTGCACGTTGCCGGTGGCGTCAAAGGTGTAATCCGCGCCGCCCTTGGTCAGGTTCACCAGATAGGGGACAAGATCGCCCTCGACCTCGGACGGGTTGACGAAATCGGTCATGCCGAATTTTTTGGCCATCTCGACCTTGGCGGGGTTCAGGTCAACGCCGACGATCTGATCGGCCCCGGCCAGACGCAGGCCCTGAATCACGTTCAGTCCGATGCCGCCCAAGCCGAACACGATGGCACGGCTGCCGATCTCGACTTTGGCGGTGTTGATCACGGCGCCGATGCCGGTGGTCACGCCACAGCCGATATAGCAGATCTTGTCGAACGGCGCGTCCTCGCGCACCTTGGCCAACGCGATTTCAGGCAGAACCGTGTGGTTCGAAAAGGTCGAGCAGCCCATGTAATGCAGGATCGGATCCCCATCCAACGTCGAAAACCGCGAAGTGCCGTCGGGCATCAAACCCTTGCCCTGCGTCTCGCGGATGGCCTGGCACAGGTTGGTCTTGGGGTGCAGACAGTATTCACACTCGCGACATTCGGGAGTGTAGAGCGGGATCACGTGATCGCCCGGCTTCAGGCTGGTCACGCCGGGGCCGACCTCGACCACGACGCCCGCGCCCTCATGGCCCAGAATGGCCGGAAACAGGCCTTCGGGGTCGGCGCCCGACAGGGTGAATTCGTCGGTATGGCAGATGCCGGTGGCCTTGATCTCGACCAGAACCTCGCCCGCCTTGGGGCCTTCGAGGTTCACGTCCATCACTTCCAAGGGCTTGCCCGCCTGAACGGCGACGGCGGCACGGGTTCGCATGTTGCTTGTCTCCCTGTCTTGTTTGACCCGACCCTGCGTCAAATACAGGGTGTTTTCAACTGCGCTTTCATGGCAGTCTCTGTAAGCTTTTGATATTTCAGAAACGACATTGCCGAAAAGAGGAGCGCCAATGTACCGGTTCATCCCGATCCTGATCGTCCTGGCCGCCTGCGCCGAAACCGACCTGCCCGAACCGGGCTCTGCCGAGGTGGATGCCGCCCCGGTGGATCTGGCCTTCTGCAAGGGCGAACCCTTTGCCCAGTCCGTGGGGCAACCGGTCTCGACCATTCAGGCCAGCCTGCCGGAACGGAGCCGCGTTCTGGGCCCCGATGACATCGCCACGCAGGATTACCGCATCGACCGGCTAAACGTCTATGTGAACGGAGCCGGGGTCATTCAGCGGCTGACCTGCGGATAAGGCGGACTCGACTCGGGGCATGATTCTCAGATAAGAACAAAATGAGAACACTTTGATGTCTGCCCGATGCCCAAACGCCGAATACTCTCGCTGTGGTTCCCCCGTCTGGGGGCCGAACGGCTGATCCGCGCCGCGCGGGGCCTGCATACAGGCCCGCTGGCGGTGGTGGCCGAACAGTCGAACATGCAGGTCATCACCTCGCTGAACACTGATGCACAGGCCGCCGGTCTGCGCGTGGGCCAGCCGGTGCGCGATGCCCATGCCATGTGCGCGGCCCTTGTCACCCGCCCCCGCAACGCCCCGGCCGAGGCTGCTTTTCTGACCGCGCTGCGCCGCTGGGCGGGCAAGTTCAGCCCCTGGGTCGCCGAAGAGGCGCCCGATGGCCTGATCGTCGATCTGTCGGGCTGCGCCCACCTGTTCGGCGGCGAAGAGGCGCTGCTGGACGTGATCGAGACCGACTGCGCCGACATGGGTCTGAGCGTGCAGATGGGCATTGCCGACACGCTGGGCGCGGCCTGGGCGCTGGCGCGCTATGCCGGGCAAGAGGCCACCTCGGACCGCAGCGGCGACGCCATCTCCCAAGAGGCCCGCGCCACCCGCGCCCGCGCCGGCAAGCGGCGGCACTGGACCAAGGGCGGTGCCGCGCCGCAGGTGGTGGCCGTGGGCGGCGGGGCCCGGATCGCGCCGCCGGGGCAGGCCTATGGCGCGCTCGCCCCCCTGCCCATCGCGGCGCTGCGGCTGGACGACCAGACCGTGGCGCAGCTGAACCGGCTGGGCCTGCGGCGGATCGGCGATCTGCTGGGCCAGCCGCGTGCCAGTTTGGCCCGCCGGTTCGGGCGCGGGCTGGTTCTGCGGTTGGATCAGGCGATGGGCAGCGCGCCCGAGCCGGTCTCGCCCGCGCGGCCCCCGCATCACTTTGCGGTGCGGATGACCCTGCCCAACCCGATCGGTCTGGCCGAGGACGTGATGGCCGCCATCGACCGGATGCTGCCGACCCTGTGCGCCCGGCTGGAAGAAAAGGCGCGCGGGGCGCGGACCCTGCGGCTCGAGGCGCACCGCACCGATCAGGCGGCCGAGATCATCGAGATCGGGCTGGCCCGGCCGAGCCATGACAAACACCGCATTCGCCCTTTGTTAGAGATGAAAATCGATCAGATCGATGCGGGCTATGGCATCGACATGCTGCGCCTTGCGGCGGTGCAGACCGAGCCGGTGCATGCCCGCACCCTGACCGGCCATGCCGAGGCCAGCCGCGCCGTGCGCAACCGGCTGGAAGGGAACACGGCGCTGGACGATCTGATCGGAAAGCTGGGCGCGCGGGTGGGGCTCGAGGCGATCACGCGGCAGCACCCGGCGGCCTCGCACATCCCCGAGAAAACCGCACAGACGCTGGCGGCGGCTTGGTCGGAACCGGCGCGCGACTGGCCCGCCCCGCCGCGCCCGCGCCCCCTGCTGATGTGGCGGCCCGAGCCGGTGATGGCCCCCGACCGTCCCGATGTGCCCGCCAATTTCCGCTGGCGCGGGCGCGACTGGCACCTGGCGCAGGCCACCGGCCCGGAGCGGATCGCCCCGGAATGGTGGCTGGACGACCCCAACTGGCGCAGCGGCGTGCGCGATTACTGGGTGGTGGTGACCGAACAGGGCGAGCGGCTATGGCTGTTCTACGGCCATGGCGGCACCATGTCGGCGGGCTGGTTCTGTCAGGGACTCTTTGGTTAGAGTCTATTTTCCACGATAGACCAGAAGATCCGGAAGGTAGTCGATCAGCCGGATGACCCACGAAAACGGCGCCGGAAAGTCGGTACGGAAGCGCCGGCGCGCCATTGCGCGCAGCACGCGCTGCGCGGCGTCTTCGGGCTCCATCAGCATCGGCATCTTGAAGCTGTTCTTGTCGGTCAGCCGGGTCTTGATGAACCCCGGATTGACGATGCGCACCGTCACCCCGGTTCCGGCCAGGTCATGCCGCATCGTTTCGGCCAGCGAGATCAGCGCCGCCTTGCTGGACCCGTACCCGATCGCCGCAGGCAGTCCGTGATAGCCCGCCAGCGACCCGATCAGGGTAATGTCGCCACGCCCCGCCTTCACCATGGCCGGCACGGTTTCCCCCAGAACCCGCAGCGCGCCTGAATAGTTCACGTCGCTGATGGCCAGCGCGGCTTCGGTCTTCCAGTCCTGCGCGCGCATCGGCTCATAGGCCCCGGCGTTGTAGACCAGACCATCGACCGGGCCGATATCGGCGACGGCGCGGCGCACCTGCGCCAGATCGGTCACGTCCAGCGGGACTGCGCGGGCATGAGGCAGCGCGGCGCAGATCTGCTCCAGCCGCTCGGCATTGCGCGCGGACAGCACAAGGTGCGCGCCCTGACCGCTCAAGCCTTCGGCCAGCGCCCGGCCCAGACCTTCGCTGGCACCGATGATCCAGTAGGTTTTTCCGTCAAAACTGCTCATGCCGGGCGGTTCACACGTGCCGAAGCGTGAACAGCCGCGGTCTTGGGTTGGGTTGTCTCGATCATAACACCTTTCATTACGCGGAAGGGCATACCTCGGATCACCAGCAAACGCGATTGATGCAATCCTGACGCACAGCCCGCCGATCAGCGGGAAACATGTAAAAACATGGCCCGGATTTGATCCGCTCCGGCCTACCCTGCGTATCTTATTGTAAAATGTCGCATAAAGAGGATGGCATGTTCGACGAAACCCGGGGCGTACGGAAAAAAATCGCAATTGTAGGCGCAGGCATCTCAGGATTATCAGCGGCTTATTACCTGTCAGAGAGCCACGACGTCACCCTGTATGAGGCCGAACCCCGTCTGGGCGGACATGCGCGCACGGTGATGGCCGGGCGCAACGGCGACCAACCTGTCGATACCGGGTTCATCGTTTTCAACTACGCCACCTATCCCTACCTGACCAAGCTGTTTGGCGAGTTGGACGTGCCGGTCATCAAAAGCGAGATGAGCTTTGGCGCCACCATCGACAATGGTCGCATCGAATATGGCCTGAACAATCTGCGCACCATCACCGCGCAGAAGCGCAACCTCGTGCGGCCCTCCTACTACAAGATGATCGCCGACATCCTGCGCTTTGGCAAAGAAGCGCCCGAGGCCGCCCGGGATGATGACACCACGATTGGTGAGCTGGTTGACCAGATGCGGCTGGGCCACTGGTTCCGCAACAATTACCTGATGCCGATGTGCGGCGCGATCTGGTCAACTCCGGTGGAGTTCGTCGATCAGTTTCCGGCGCGGTCGCTGGTGCAGTTCTTCCGCAACCACGCCTTGCTGTCCAGCAAACGCGGCGCCCAGCACCAGTGGTGGACGGTAAAGGGTGGCAGCATCGAATATGTCCGCCGGATCGAATCCGCGTTGCGCGGCCGGGGTTGCGACATCCGCCTGGGCGCGCCGGTCTCTAACGTCGAACGCGATGCCTTGGGCGTGACCGTTCAGGCCCAGGGCCGCTCGGATCAGTATGACGAGATCATCCTGGCCACCCATTCCGACCAGTCCTTGGCCATTCTGGGCCAGAACGCCACCACCGACGAGGCCGCGGCGCTGGGCGCGATCCGCTATCAGCCCAACCGCGCGGTCTTGCACTGCGACCCCAGCCAGATGCCGCGCCGCCGCGCCTGCTGGTCCAGCTGGACCTACCGCTCGCAGGCGGGCAACGTGGGCGTGACCTATTGGATGAACCGGTTGCAGAACATCCCTGAAAGCGACCCGTTGTTCGTCACCCTGAACCCGTCTTCCGACATCGCGCCAGACAAAATCTATGACGAGGTGGAATTCGCCCATCCGGTGTTCGACAAGGCCGCGCTGAAAGCGCAGGGCCAGATCCGCGAGATGCAGGGCCGCAACCGGACCTGGTTCGCCGGCGCCTACAACCGGCACGGGTTCCACGAAGACGGAATCGCAAGCGCGATGCACGTGGTCGGGCTGTTGACCGGCGATCCGCAAACCAACGGAGCTGAAAATGCGATATCTGATCCAAGCGTCGCTGTCCCGGTTACGGCCAGCCCGTAACGCAGCGATCCTGAGCCTGGTTCTGCTGGCCCCTGCCGGGCTTGCGGCCACCCCCGTCACCAACCTGCTGCCCGATGCCGAGCTGCGTGGCACTGCCACCTTCCGGTTCCTCGGTCTGCCGATCTACGACGCGCAGCTGTTCACCAAAGGCGGCGGCCCGCTCAGCTGGTCGCAGGATTTCGGGCTGAAGCTGACCTATCGGAAATCGCTGAAGCAGAAGGCGCTGATCGAATCCACGCTGGACGAGATGGCCCGGCAGGGCAACAGCGCCCCGATCGAGGCGCAGTTGAAAACCTGCTATCAGGCGGTCGGCGCCGGTGACAGCTACCTGGCCGTCACCAAAGGCCCCGACGCGATCGAGTTCTGGCGCAACGGGCGCAAGACCTGCACCCTCTCCTATCCGGGGATCAAGCGCAGTTTCATGTCGATCTTTCTGGGCAACAACACCCGGTCCGCCGCCTTTACGCGTCAGCTGCGGGGTCAGTGATGCTGTATCCGCGTGTCAGCCTCTATGCGCTGATGCTTGCTGCGGCGGGTATCCCGCTCTACATCCACTTGCCGCGTTTCGCGGCGGTGAACCTCGGGATCGGCCTGGGCGTGATCGGCACGGTTCTGCTGCTGATCCGGCTGGTGGATCTGGTGCAAGACCCGCTGATCGGCTGGGCCATTGACCGCTGGCCCGGCGCGCAGATGGGTTTTGCCGTCTTGGCCGCCGGAGGTCTGGCGGTCGGTTTTCCGCTGTTGTTTTCGCTGCCGCAGGGGGCGAGCGTCAGCGTCCTCGTGGCGATCCTGATCCTGCTGTTTTCCGCCTACAGCCTGGGCACGATCCTGCTTTACGGCCGCAGCGCGACGCTGGCGAAACAGGCCACCCCGCGCGAGTTGATGACCCTCGCCGCCTTTCGAGAGGGCGGGCAACTGGCCGGCGTGGTTCTGGCCGCCAGCGCACCGGCGCTGTTCGTGGCTTTGGGCGCGGGCGCGCAGGGCTATCCGGCCTTCGGGCTGTTTCTGGGCGCGTTGGCGCTGGTCACCATGATGCTGACATTGCCGATCTGGCGGCGCGCGCCCGTCACCGGGCAGGGCCTGTCCTTCGACGGGCTGGGTCAGGCCGGGGCCCTGCGTCTGCTGGCGCTGGCGCTGGTCAACAGCCTGCCGGTTGCGATCACCTCGACCCTGTTCCTGTTCTTCGTCGAGGACCGGCTGCAATTGCCGGGCAAGGCCGGGCCGCTGCTGATCCTGTTCTTCCTCAGCGCCGGGGCCACAGTGCCGCTCTGGGCGCGGCTCAGCAACCGGATCGGCCCGAAACAGACTCTGATCATCGCGATGCCGCTTGCCATTCTGGGCTTTGTCGGCGCTGCCATTCTGGCGCCCGGCAACCTGGCCGGGTTTGCGGTTATCTGCCTGGCGTCGGGGGCGGCGCTGGGGGCGGACATGGTGGTTCTGCCGGCCATGTTCTCGGTGGTGCTGACACGCGCGGGGCTGAATGCCTCGGCCGCCTTTGGCATCTGGTCTTTCGCCGGCAAACTGGGGCTGGCATTGGCCGCATTCTTCACCCTTCCGCTGCTGGAACGCAGCGGCTTCGTGCCCGGTCAGACGAATTCGGCGCAGGCGTTGGAAACGCTCAACCTGGCCTATGCCGTGCTGCCCTGCATCCTGAAACTCGGCGCGTTCGGAATGGTCCTGACGCTGCCTACAGAGGTACCCGCAAAATGACATTCCTTCTGATTGCCGCACTGGCCGTATTGGCCCTGATCGCGGTCAAAACCCGCCTTCTCAGCTTTCGTGCGCAATCGCCGTCGGACTATGCCGGAACCGGCCCCGATTTCTCGCTGAAGGATAATCTGAACGGGGAGATCCTGTCAGAAGGGCTGATCTATGGCCCGACCGGCAAGATGTCGAACAGCTTCGTGGCGCGGATGATCGGGGAATGGAACGGCAATTCCGGCACCCTGACCGAGTATTTCACCTATTCGAACGGCAAGCAGATGACCCGCAAATGGTACCTGACCATGGGCACAGGCAACAGCTTTACCGCAACCGCCGACGACATCGTCGGCGAAGGCCGCGGTGCGATCTCGGGCGCGACGGTCAAGCTGACCTATCGCATCGTTCTGCCCGAAGACGCCGGAGGCCACACCCTGGACGTCACCGACTGGATGTACCTGACCGAGAGCGGGGCGATCATGAACCGCTCGGAAATGCGCAAGTTCGGCCTGAAGGTGGCCGAGCTGGTCGCCACGATGCGCCCCGCCCCGCCAGAAAAGACCGCGCATGTGCCCGGCGCAAACGGTCATGACCGCACGGCCGACCCGAGGGCCCTGCAATGACCCGGCTCATGAAACGACTGGCCTTCGCGTGCCTGCTGCTGACGGCGGCCTGTGCCTTCAAACCGAAAGTCCCGACCACTTTCCTGTCGGACCGCCAGCTGAACCTCGAAGAGTTCTTTGAGGGCCACACCGTGGCCTATGGGCAGTTCCAGGACGTTCTGGGCAACATCCCGCGGCGGTTCACGGTCGACATCAACGGGACATGGGATGGCCAGACCCTGACTTTGGTCGAAGACTTCGTCTATGACGACGGCGCCACCGAACAGCGCATCTGGACCCTGACCAAAACCGGCGAGGATACCTGGACCGGCACCGCGCCCGGCGTTCTGGGCACCGCGTCGGGAACCGAGCGTGGCGACACGTTCAACTGGAAATACCGCATCGACCTGCCGGTGAAGGACGGCACGATGCGCGTCGATTTCGACGACTGGATGTGGCTGCTGGACGATGACCGCCTGCTGAACCGCGCCTATGTCTCGCGCTTTGGCATCCGGCTGGGGGAAGTCGTGTTGTTCTTCGAAAAGAAGTAACCGCTCGGCGCGGCGTCCTAATCAGTCTTTGGAAAAAGTGGTGAGCCGTGCAGGATTCGAACCTGCGACCCACTGATTAAAAGTCAGTTGCTCTACCAACTGAGCTAACGGCCCACTCTTTTCATCGGATCTTTGCGATCCGTGGCGCTGTCTAAGGCATTTTCCCGACCGGGTACAAGCCCTTTTTCGCACCGCGTTCCGCCTGAAATCATTGTGTTCCCGGCGTCCCGATAGGCGGCCTAATTAGGGTTGAGGCGGCGGGGGGTCAACCCCTTTTTTCAGGAATCTTCGCGCCGGGCTGGATTCATGTCTGCGGCAAGGCTATATGCCCGCCATGCAGCAACGATCCGACACCGGTTTGCCCTTCATGAAGATGCACGGGCTTGGCAATGACTTCGTCATTGTGGACGCGCGCGCGCATCCGGTGCAGATCACGCCGGCGCTGGCGCGCGGGATCGGACACCGGCAGTTCGGGGTCGGATTCGACCAGCTGGCCGTCATCGAAAACGGCGAATCGGATGCGCATCTGGTGTTCTACAATGCTGATGGGTCGATCTCGGCCACCTGCGGCAACGCCACCCGCTGCATCGCCCGGTTCCTGATGCAGGAAAGCGGCAAATCCGAACTGACGCTGACCACCAGCCACGGCACGCTGCAGGCGCGGGACGCGGGCGACGGGCTGACTTCGGTCAACATGGGGCACCCACAGCTGGACTGGGCCGACATTCCATTGGCCGAAGAGGTGGATACGCTGGAACTGCCGATCGAAGGCGGACCGGTGGCCACCGGCATGGGCAACCCGCATTGCACCTTCTTCGTCGAAGACGCCGAGGCGATTCCGCTGGAGGAATTCGGCGCGCGCTATGAGCATCACCCGCTCTATCCCCAGCGCACCAATGTGCAGGTCGCCCAGATCATCGGGCCGGATCACATCCGCATGCGGGTGTGGGAACGCGGCGTGGGAATCACGCTGGCCTCGGGCTCGTCGTCGTGTGCCACGGCGGTGGCAGCGGCGCGGCGCGGCCTGACCGGGCGCAAGGTGCAGATCGACCTGGACGGCGGCACCATCTGGATTGATTGGCGCGAGGACGGCGTCTGGATGACCGGCCCCACCTGCCATGTCTTCTCGGGCACGCTGACGCCCGAGTTTCTGGAGCCGCTGTGATGAACCCGCCGAAATTCACCACGCTGGGTTGCCGGCTCAACGCCTATGAGACCGAGGCGATGAAGGAGCTGTCGCAGCAGGCCGGGCTGACGGACGCGGTGATCGTGAACACCTGCGCCGTCACCGCCGAAGCCGTCCGCAAGGCCCGGCAGGAGATCCGCAAGCTGCGCCGCGAGAACCCCAACGCCCGGTTGATCGTCACCGGCTGCGCCGCCCAGACCGAACCGCAGACCTTTGCCGAGATGGACGAGGTCGATGCGGTGATCGGCAACACCGAAAAGATGCGCCCCGAGACCTGGAAGGGCATGGCCGCCGATTTCATCGGCGAGACCGAGACGGTGCAGGTCGACGACATCATGTCGGTCACAGAAACGGCAGGGCACCTGATCGACGGGTTCGGCACCCGCTCGCGCGCCTATGTGCAGGTCCAGAACGGCTGTGATCATCGCTGCACCTTCTGCATCATCCCCTATGGCCGCGGCAACTCGCGCAGCGTCCCGGCGGGCGTGGTGGTGGACCAGATCAAGCGGCTGGTGGACCGGGGCTATAACGAAGTCGTGCTGACCGGGGTCGATCTGACCTCATGGGGCGCTGATCTGCCCGCGCAGCCCAAGCTGGGCGATCTGGTCATGCGCATCCTGAAACTGGTGCCCGACCTGCCGCGCCTGCGCATCAGCTCGATCGATTCGATCGAGGTGGACGAGAACCTGATGCAGGCCATCGCGACCGAGCCGCGCCTGATGCCGCATCTGCACCTGTCGCTGCAGCATGGTGACGACCTGATCCTGAAACGGATGAAGCGCCGCCACCTGCGCGACGACGCCATACGCTTCACCGAAGAGGCCCGCAGGCTGCGCCCCGAGATCACCTTTGGTGCCGACATCATCGCGGGCTTTCCGACGGAAACCGAGGCCCATTTCGAGAACTCGCTGAAACTGGTCACCGACTGCGACCTGACCTGGCTGCACGTCTTCCCCTATTCCAAGCGCGAAGGCACGCCGGCGGCGCGCATTCCGCAGCAGGTCAACGGCAAGGTGACAAAGCAACGTGCGGCCAGGCTACGTGAGGCGGGTGACGCGCAGGTAGCCAGACACCTGGAAGCCCAGCTGGGCAAGACCCATCACATACTGATGGAAAATCCCCACATGGGCCGGACCGAGCAGTTCACCGAAGTGACATTTGCGAACGCGCAACCCGAAGGACAGATCGTGACTGCCGCCATCACCGGGGTTCGCGATCAGCAGCTGGTGGCCTGACGTCTCTCAGGCAGGCCCGTCAGTCGCCAGAAGCTCTTCCATGAAAACACTGATCAATTGAGCGCGTCCGTCCACGCCGGCTTTTCCATAGATCGAAGCCGATTGCGCGCGAACGGTACCCACGGCGCGGCCTCGGATCCGAGCGATATTCTCATTGTCGACGCCCTTGAGGATCAACAGGCCCACTTCGCGCTCGGCGCTGGTCAGGCCCCAGCGGGTAAAGAAAGTGTCGATCACGGCGCTCATTTCTCCCTGCGCCGCGCGCAGGCCTTGTTTTGTCTGGTCCATTCGCGCCAGCAACCTGCGCAGCTCAAGCATGAAGAACAGGACGCCAAGGCAAAGGACGGTCGCGACCAGGGATTCCAAAACGAGATGCGCCAGAGGCTCGCTGCCATCGAGGTCCAGAATGGCATCGCCCATGTAGAATGCGGCACATAGACCCTGAACCACGATCATCGCCCCCATCAGAACGGCCCGGCGTGCATCCGCATCGCCGGACCGCAGGTTTTCGGTGATCCATTTGATCATTTGGTCGACCAGCCATCAGGAATATTCTTGTCTCCTGATACCATGGCTTTGACCAGTGCGACACCGGTTCGACGTTGGTCCAAAAGCACGCCAAGCACGTGCAGAACAACGCTTAGCATCAGCCAGTTGAACGCCAGCTCGTGCGCATCCTCGACCCAACCCACCCCGAAGAAGGCCGTGGTACGCATCATGATGCCTGTGGCGCAGATGACGCCCAACGTCATCCAGATGTTGTAGACCATCAGCGCGCCCAGAGGATTGTGCGACAGGTGAACCGACCGGTCGCCCCGAACGGTGTCACGTACATGTCGGACCGCAGCATTCGGGCTGAACGGGAATGCCGAGAACCTGGCCGGTGCCGGCCCAAGGACGCCCCAGGCCAGGCGCAGCAGAACCAGCCCAAGAACGGCATATCCGACATATTCATGCAGCAGCCCCTCAGGGTCGGTCACAGCGGCGTTGAGCAGAATGCCCAGAACCACCGACCAGTGGATCAGGCGGACCAAAGGGTCCCAGACCCGGATGGTGCGGGCGCCCTCGCGCCCGCTTTCGTACTGGATGGACTCGGACATTGCCGGTCACTTGTCCTCGATCTTTTTGATCTTGCCGGACGCGGGGTCCACATAGACCTCGGCCATCTGTCCGTCTTTCACGACATAGGCCTCGATTTCACCGTCCTCCATTTCGATCTTGCGCACGTCATAGCCAAGCACGGTCAGAGCGGTGCGCACCTCGGCCTCGGTCTTGCCCAGTTCCGTATCCGGCGCCAGATCCAGAGCCAGAACGGGAGTGGCCACAAGCAACGCGGCTGCAAGTATGGGTAGTTTCATGTCGGGTCTCCTCGGTTTCGATCCTGCGTCAGACCGCCTGACGCTGTCGAAAACCTGAGCAGCCGACCCCGCCGACGCCATGCGCATTCCGCTTAAAAGCTGTGAATAAGCCCGCGCTGATGCCCAGTTCGGCGAGTTTCCGACCGTACAAAGAAAAAACCCCGCGCCATGCGCGGGGTTGTCTTGCTATTGCAGGTGACCTTTAGGTCAGACCGACTTTTTGCCTTTGACCGGCGCCCACAGACGCTTGTTCACCAAGTAGAGAAGCACCGACATGATGGTCAGGAACAGTACCCCGACAAAGCCCGAGGCCTTGCGATCCATCATTTTCGGTTCGGCGGCCCACATCAGGAACGCAGCGACGTCCTGGGACATGGCCTCGACGGTGTTTTCGTGTCCGTCGGCAAACTCGACCTGTTCGTCAGACAACGGCGGACCCATCGAGATCCAGCCGCCCGGGAAGGCGGTGTTTTCGTACAGGATCGTGCCGGCCTCTTCTTTTTCCTTGCCGGTATAACCGTCCAGCAGCGACGCGATGTATTCAGCGCCACCCATGCCTTTGACCAGCTGGTTGATCCCCAGACCGTAGGGGCCGTGGAAGCCTGCACGTGCCTTGGCCATCAGGCTCAGGTCAGGTGCGCCCACGGCATCGTTGGCCGGGAAGTGATCGGTCGGCCTGGCCGGGCGGAAATCATCCAGCTCGGGATCGAACACCTCGAATGTGCCGGCGGCATAAGCGATGACTTCTTCTTCCGAGTAGCCCAGCGCCGTGAGGTCGCGCAGCGGAACGTATTTCAGACCGTGGCAGGCCGCGCAAACCTCGGTATAGATCTGCAGGCCGCGCTGAAGCTGGTTCTGATCGTAAGCGCCAAAGGCCCCTTCGAACGAGAAGTCGAAGTCCTCGATATGCTGCTCGCCGCCTCCGGCTGCGGATACCGCAGCAGGAGCAAGGGCGATGGCAAACGCGGCACCGATTGCAAGTTTCTTGAACATGGTTTCCGGTCCCTCTTCTTACTCGGCCGGCGTGGCGTCGGCGTCAGCCTTGCCATAATGCGCGTTGAAGTCTTCTTCGATGGTTTCCGGCTGGGCATCGGGCTTTTCGATGACACCCAGGATCGGCAGGATCACGAAGAAATAGGCGAACCAGTAGGCGGACGCGATCAGCGAGAAGGTCGCATAGGGCTCTTCCGCCGGCATCGCACCCAGCCACATCAGGGCAAAGAAGTCGATGACCAGAAGGTAGAACCACCATTTGAACATCGGGCGGTACTTGCCCGAACGCACGGTCGAAGTGTCCAGCCACGGCGCCAGCGCCATTGCCAGGATTGCACCGAACATCGCCAGAACACCAAAGAACTTGGCGTCGATGATGCCGCCAGTGATGAAGCTGGCGAACTGCACGACCCAGACTTCGCTGGTGAAGGCACGCAGGATCGCGTAGAACGGCAGGAAGTACCATTCGGGCACGATGTGCGCGGGCGTGACCAGCGGGTTGGCTTCGATGTAGTTGTCCGGGTGGCCCAGGTAGTTCGGCATGAAGCCGACGATTGCCCAGAACACGACCAGGATGACGGCCAGCGCGAACAGGTCCTTGATCACGAAATAGGGCCAGAACGGCAGCGTGTCTTTCTCGGCCTCGGCTTTCGACGTGCGGCGAACTTCAACACCCGTGGGGTTGTTGTTGCCGGTGGTGTGGAAGGCCCAGATATGCACGATGACCAGCCCTGCGATGATGAAGGGCAGCAGATAGTGCAGCGAGAAGAAGCGGTTCAGCGTCGCGTTGTCGACGGCCGGTCCGCCCAGCAGCCAGGTCTGGATCGCTTCGCCCACGAAGGGGATCGCGCCGAACAGGCCGGTGATCACGGTGGCGCCCCAGAAGGACATCTGACCCCAAGGCAGAACATAACCCATGAAGGCGGTGCCCATCATCATCAGGTAGATCAGCATGCCGATGATCCAGGTCACTTCGCGCGGCGCCTTGTACGAACCGTAGAACAGGCCGCGGAAGATGTGGATATAGACCGCCACGAAGAACAGCGACGCGCCGTTCATGTGCAGGTACCGCAGCATGTAGCCGCCGTTTACGTTGCGCATGATGTGCTCGACGCTGGCAAAGGCCAGATCGACATGCGGGGTATAGTGCATCACTAGAACGATGCCGGTGACGATCTGCAACGCCAGGCAGAAGGTCAGGACGATGCCCCAGATCCACATCCAGTTCAGGTTCTTCGGGGTGGGGATCATCAAAGTGTCGTATAGAAGACCGACAATGGGCAGACGGCTGTTCAGCCACTTCTCGCCGTTGGTCTTCGGTTCATAGTGATCGTGCGGGATACCGGACATGAGCGCGTCTCCTTAACCCAGCTTGATGGTGGTTTCGTCGAGGAACTCGGCGACCGGGATATGCAGGTTTTCCGGAGCGGGACCTTTGCGGATACGGCCCGCCGTATCGTAGTGCGATCCGTGGCACGGGCAGAACCACCCGTGGAAATCACCAGCGCCGTCGCCCAAAGGAACACAGCCCAGATGGGTGCAGACGCCCATCATCACCAGCCATTCGCCAGCTTCGTCCAGCGTCCGGTTTTCGTCGGTCGCGGGCAGGTTCGGCTTGTTTTCGTTCCGGTCGTTCTGATCCGGCAGATCCTCCAGCGGCACTTCGCGGCCCCAGTTGATCTCTTCTTCGGTACGGCGACGAATGAAGACGGGCTTGCCCAGCCACTTGACCGTGATCTGGGTGCCGATCTCGACGCCGCTGACATCCACGCGGATCGAGGACAGCGCCTGAACGTCTGCCGAGGGGTTCATTTGGTTGACCAGGGGCCAAACGGCGGCTCCCGTTGCAACGACACCTGCGCCGCCGGCGGCGTAGTAGAGGAAATCTCTGCGGGTGCCTTCGTGGTCTTCTGCGTGGGACACGAGGTTTTCTCCGATTCCAGCGCCCGGCTACGGGCAAACATGCATCAGCACCGCATCAAAGCGGCGTCTCATCGCGGGTATCTAGCTGGCGGAAATCGGTTCGTCCAGCGGTCATAGGCGCGCACTACGCCGCATCTGGGCATTCATGTCACAATGAAGCGGTCATTTTTCAAGAACTTCCTCGGGTGTTGCGAAAAACGCCGTTCGAAGGCGCGAATCACTTCGCAGGTGATTCTCTGACCCTTCGCCCCCGGCCCGGTCGGGCATCTGTTCACTCGGGTGCCCGGCGCGTGGCACACACGACAGCAACCGGACCGCGCGGTTCCGGGTCATTTTTTTTCATGTAAACATCTATTTTGAAATCATTTTTTAGATTTCTTTGTGGTGAATTTCCCGGTTGCGACCCCGGGGTTTTTCACGCAAAGGCGGCGGGCGCGCGACCGATCTGAATGAGGACCCAAATGACTTTGTCAAAAAATGCCATTCTGCTGCTCGCGTTCACCGCCGCACACCAGGCCGCCGCCGAAGGCGACGCAGCGCGCGGCGAGAAACTCTACAACCGCTGCTCGTCCTGTCACGCCATCATCAAGGATGGCGAGGTTCTGATCAAAGGCGGCATCACCGGCCCGAATCTCTATGGTGTGGTCGGCAGGGCCGCCGGAACCGAAAACGACTATCTGAACGGCAGTGAACGGCTGCCCATCGGCATGTTCACCGATGACATGATCCGCGCCGGTGAAAACGGCCTGGTCTGGACGCAGGAAAATATCGCCGCCTACGCCCGCGACCCGATCGGGTTCATTCAGGACTTCCTGAATGACGACACCGCCCGCCCGAACATGAGCGTCAAGCTGAAGACAGGCGCCGAGGATATCGCCGCCTATCTGGCCACGTTCACCGACTGAACCCAACCCGGCGCCGGTCAACTGTCCCGCATCAGGGCGGCCAGTTGACCAAGCTCGGTGCCGATCCCGGACTGCTCGACATTCTCGGCCGCGGCCAGCCGCGCCGACTCGGGCTTGTTCTGGTTCAGTTTCCAGGTGCCGTCGATCTGGGTGATCTGCATGCGGCAGGGCACGATCATGCGCATCATGCGCTCCAGCGCCGCCGGGTCCATCTTGTCCGCGCGCCAGGGCGGCTTGGGCTGCAGCCGCTGCTCAAAAAAGGCCGATTGCCGATCCAGAAGATCGCGCAGCCGGTCCTGGGGCTGCAATTCCAGCCGGCCTGTCAGGTGGACCGCCACATAGTTCCATGTGGGCACCTGATCCGCGACCCCGTACCAATCGGGCGAGACATAGCCGTCGGGCCCCTGAACCGCGATCCGCGCCTCCTGCGGGTTGGCCAGCGCCCGCACGATCGGGTTCGAACGCACCAGATGCAGTTCGGCCACCGCGCCATCCTCGGACAGCAGAAAGGGCACATGGCTGATCAATGGCGGGCCGTCGACCGACAGCGCCAGTACGCCGAATCCCCGGCTGCGGGCAAACTCCACATGGCGCGCGCGGTCCTCGGCGCGAAAGGCTGGGTTGGGGTGCATGGCCGTCCTCCTGCAGACAGGTCTTGCAGATCGCGCGCACGCTTGGCAAGGTCGCGCCGTTCTCAGGGCGGGGCGGAATTCCCCACCGGCGGTATGCGGGCCCAGACCCGCCAGCCCGCGAGCGGCTCTGTCATTCAACCGACAGAGTGTCAGCAGATCTGGTGAGAGGCCAGAGCCGACGGTTAAAGTCCGGATGAAAGAGAACGAGCAGCGCGCCTCGCCAAGGGCGCGTCTGTCCGTGATCGCCTTGGGTGACGTGTCATGCCGCGCTGGCCGCGAAACCCTTCGCACCCGCCAGCAGGCCACCAAGCTGAAAGGAGATCACGTTGACACACACCCGCTATGCTTTCGTCAAAGCCAACTGGCATGCCGATATCGTCGACCGCGCGCTGGACGGTTTTCTGGAGTTGATCCCCGCCGATCAGGTCGATGTGTTCGACGTGCCGGGCGCGTTTGAAATGCCCCTGCTGGCCCGCGACCTGGCCCGGACGGGCCGCTATGCCGCCGTGGCCTGCGCGGCTTTTGTCGTCGATGGCGGCATCTACCGGCACGATTTCGTGGCGCAGGCCGTGGTTGACGGGCTGATGCGCGCGGGGCTGGAAACCGGCGTGCCGGTCCTGTCGGTGTCGCTGACGCCGCACCAGTACCAGGAAACCGACCATCACAACGCCATCTACCGCGCGCATTTCGTGGAAAAGGGGCGCGAGGCAGCTCGGGCGGCGCTGAAAATCGTCGAAACCCGCGCCGCACTGACCCGTGCTGCCTAAGCACACTGGGTTGGGGCAGCGATGCCCCAACCGCAAATCCGCTTGAGGCGGCAGGCTCTCGCCGTTAATCACGACCCTCAAAGGAGCACGCCCCATGTCGATGAACAGCTTTGGACACCTTTTCCGCGTCACCACCTGGGGTGAAAGCCACGGCCCCGCGCTGGGCGCCACGGTGGATGGCTGCCCGCCCGGCGTCCCGATCGACGAGGGTATGATCCAGCACTGGCTGGACAAGCGCAAACCGGGCCAGAACAAGTTCACCACCCAGCGGCGCGAGCCCGATCAGGTGGAGATCCTGTCAGGCGTGTTCGAGGGCCAGACAACCGGCACCCCGGTCCAGCTGATGATCGAGAACACCGATCAACGCTCGAAGGACTACGGGGACATCATGGACAAGTTCCGCCCCGGCCATGCCGACATTACCTATTGGCAGAAATACGGCATCCGCGACTATCGCGGCGGCGGGCGCAGCTCGGCCCGGGAAACGGCGGCGCGGGTGGCCGCGGGCGGGCTGGCGCGCGAGGCGATCAAACAGATCGCGCCCAATGTCCAGATCACCGGCTACATGACCCAGATCGGCCCGCACCGGATCGACCGGGCCAACTTTGACTGGGCGCAGATCGAACAGAACCCGTTCTGGACCCCGGATGCACAAGCCGCCGAGGACTGGGCGGCCTATCTGGACGATCTGCGCAAATCCGGCAACTCGGTCGGCGCGGTGGTCGAAGTGGTGGCGCGCGGCGTTCCAGCGGGCCTCGGCGCGCCGGTCTATGGCAAGCTCGACACCGATCTGGCCGCGGCGATGATGTCGATCAACGCGGTCAAGGGCGTCGAGATTGGCGAAGGCATGGCCGCCGCCGAACTGACCGGCGAGGCCAATGCCGACGAGATTTTCATGGGCCAGAACGGCCCGCAATACAGCTCGAACCATGCAGGCGGCATTCTGGGCGGTATCTCGACCGGGCAGGACATCGTGGTGCGTTTTGCAGTCAAACCGACCTCATCGATCCTGACCACGCGCAAGACCATCACCAAATCGGGCGAAGAGACCGAGATCATCACCAAGGGCCGCCACGACCCCTGCGTCGGCATCCGCGCCGTGCCGGTGGGCGAGGCGATGATGGCCTGCGTGATCCTGGACCACCTGCTGCTGCATCGGGGCCAGATCGGTGAGAACCGTGGACGGATTGGCTGAGCTGCGCGACCGCCTACGCGCGGTCGTCGCGCAGCGGATGATCACCGACCCGGCCCATGACCTGGCCCATCTGGACCGTGTCTGGGTCAATGCCCGCGCCATCGCCGATGCGCAAACCGACAGGACCGTGCTGCTGGCGGCCTGCTATCTGCACGATCTGGTCAACCTGCCCAAGAACGACCCCGACCGACACCTGGCCTCGCGCCGGTCGGCCGAGGAGTCCGAGCCTGTTCTGCGGGAACTGGGCCTGAGCGATGCCCAGATCGCCGCCACCCGCCACGCGATCGAGGCGCACAGTTTTTCCGCCAACATCCCGCCCGAGACGCCCGAGGCGCGCATCCTGCGCGATGCCGACCGGCTGGATGCGCTGGGCGCCATCGGGATCGCGCGGAATTTCTCGGTGTCCGGTGCTTTGGGGCGGACGCTCTATGATCCGGCCGATCCGTTCGCATCACACCGTCCGCTGGACGATCTGCACTATTCGATCGACCACTGGAAGGTGAAGCTGCTGGCCCTGCCCGACGACATGCTGACCGAGGCCGGACGGCAGATCGCGCAGCAACGGGTCCGGCGCATGATTCGGTTTCTGACCGAGTTTGCCGAAGAGATCGGCAGCCCGCTGCCCGACAGCTGGACACGCCCCAATCCGACCCGTTGATCTTTGCCGCGCAAGGGGGCAGGGTCGCGCCGATGGCCCAATCCATGACCTCTCATCGCCCTTTGCTGGCCGTGACGCTGAAACTCAGCGCGCTGTTCCTGTTCACGGCGATGTCGGCGCTGGTCAAGGCGCTGTCGGCGGATTTCCCGCCGGGCCAGATGGTGTTTTTCCGTTCGCTTTTCGCGGTGCCGGTGATCGTGGCTTGGCTGATCTCGCGCGGGGAACTGGCGCAGGGCTTTGTCGTCAGGAAGCCCATGGGCCATTTCTGGCGTGGGGTGCTGGGCACCACCGCCATGGGCCTGACCTTCACCGGGCTCAGCCTGCTGCCCCTGCCCGAGGTTACGGCGATCGGCTATGCCACCCCGATCTTCACCCTGATCCTGGCGGCGCTGCTGCTGGGCGAGCGCATCCGCCTGATCCGCATCGGCGCGGTGGCGATCGGGCTCTTGGGCGTGCTGATCATGATCTGGCCGCGGCTGGGCTCGGCCGATCTGGGCACCGGGGCCACGATCGGCGCGCTGTGCGTGCTGGGTGCGACCGTGGCCCGTGGCTTCGTGCAGATCCACATCCGGCAACTGGTGCAGGTCGACCACCCCGCCGCGATCGTCTTCTATTTCTCGATGACCGCCACGCTGCTGTCGGCGCTGACCGTGTTCTGGGGCTGGACCATGCCGACCCTGAACCAGCTGCTGATCCTGATTACGATGGGGCTGATCGGCGGCGTCGCGCAGATTCTGGTGACCTCGTCCTACCGGTTCGGGCAGGCCTCGATGCTGGCGCCCTATGACTACACGTCGATGCTGTTTGCGATCTTCATCGGCTATGTCTGGTTCGACGAACTGCCGACCCTGGCGATCCTGCTGGGGGCGGCACTGGTGATCGCCGGCAATGCGGTGGTGATCTGGCGCGAACACCAGCTGGGTCTGGAACGCGGCAAGGCGCGGTCGCTGACCGATCACAAACCCTGACTTTACCTTTCGCGCCCATCGCCTAGGTTGGCGCGGACAATCAACGAGGTTTTGCCATGAGCGACGCACAGGACCACAAACAGAAGATGCAACAGGTGCAGGCCCAGCACCGCAAGAAAGTGTCCGAGGCCGTGGATCCCGGCCGCGGGCTGGTGCTGATCAACACCGGCAAGGGCAAGGGCAAATCCTCGGCCGCGTTCGGCGTGGTGATCCGCGCATTGGGCTGGGGCCAGAAGGTCGCCGTGGTGCAGTTCATCAAGGGCAAATGGAAGACTGGCGAGCGGCGGTTCTTCGAAGAGCGCGATCTGGTCACCTGGCACACGATGGGCGAAGGCTTCACCTGGGACACCCAGGACCGCGACCGCGACATCACCGCCGCCACCGCCGCCTTCGACAAGGCGCGCGACCTGATGGCCAGCGGCGACTATGACCTTGTGGTGCTGGACGAGATCAACATCGCCCTGCGCTATGAATACCTGTCGGTGGACGCGGTGATCGAGGGGCTGAAGGCCCGCTCGGACCGGACCAGCGTGTTCCTGACCGGGCGCGACGCGCCGCAGGCGCTGCGCGACTATGCCGATCTGGTCACCGAAATGACCGAGGAAAAGCACCCGTTTCAGGCCGGCATCAAGGCCCAGCGCGGCGTCGATTTCTGATCGGTCAGCGCAGGGCGTCTCCACTTGCCGGTGCCGCCGGCGTGCTCTGGGGGACAGTGGCGATCCGGGCGTCCGCAACCCCGGCCGCCCGATCACAGCGTCCGTCCTGGCACTTGCAGTCCAGGTAGGCCACCAGGTCGCCATCGGCGCAACACCCGCTGCCAAGGGGCAGGTCTGAACTGGACAGAAGTTCGAGTATCGGGTCGCGCATCGCGTGGCCTCTCCGAAATCGTTTCCGAGACGGTGGCGCGCCCTCGCAGATGTTCGGCTTGGCGCGCAGGCCGTCTCGGAATCAAAGGCTTGATACCGGCGTATCTGGCGTTGGCCTATAACTGACAATTTCTGTCGGACTTTTCAAGACCAAAATTCGCCCCGGCCAAATGGCCGGAGCAAGGGGTCAGGCGGTGGCTGTCTGGTCGGGCGCGCTGAGCGAGACTACGGCCACCACAGCGGCGCCATTCAGCCAGTAGTAGACCGCATCCAGACCGGTGAAGCCGAACAGGCTGGGCGCGAACAGGAAGGTGAGCCCCACCAGCAGATCGACGGCAAGGTGAAACCTGTAGGGCAGCACGCGCCAGACGCCTAGGTGATGATCCGTCAGCACCGTCAGCACGAAAGCCGCCACGCCGGTGGCCACCGACAGCCACAGCGCAATCGGGTTCGACGCGCCCAGTCCCAGGGCAAAAGGCAGCCCCATCAGGGCAAGTGCCACCGGGTAGTCCAGATAGGCATGAATGGTGCGGGTAACGAAACGCAGAGACATGATGTTTCCTTTCCTTGATTGACGATGGATCAAGGATATGTTCGCCAGCCCGAACGCAGCAGCCCAGATCGTTTGGGATATCTTGCAGATCGTCCGTCGAATCGCCGGATCAGTGCATCGCCCTGTAGGCGGCCGGAGACAGACCGATCTGCTTCTTGAACACCCGCGAAAACGCTGCCTCGGAGGCATAGCCGACCTGAGCCGCCGCGTCGGCCACGTTCCAGCGGCTTTCGAT
This sequence comes from Ruegeria sp. CG3, assembly GCF_056537205.1. NCBI lineage: Bacteria > Pseudomonadati > Pseudomonadota > Alphaproteobacteria > Rhodobacterales > Roseobacteraceae > Ruegeria > Ruegeria sp. CG3. Next base: position 380,006 of record NZ_JBQFRC010000002.1, read on the forward strand.
CAGTCCGTGGCAGGCGATCTGCATACGCCAGTCGGTCAGGTATTGCATGGGCGTGGTGCCCATCTTCTGGGTGAACAGCTGTGCGAATGTCGTGCGCGACATGCCGGCTTCACGCGCCAGCGATGCCACGCTCCACTCGCGGGCCGGGTCGCGGTGAAAGGCGCCCAGCGCGCGTGATATACGTGGATCGGCGAAGCCCGACAGGGCCGCATCGGTGGGGCTTTGATGTTCCAGATAGGCGCGGATCGCCTGGGCGAACAGAACCTCGGACAGTTTCAGCGCGATCAGGTCACCGCCGATCCGGGCGCCCGCAACCTCGGATTCGATCATCCGCAGCGTCGCCTCGATCCAGGCCCCGGCGGATTCGCCGTAATTCTCGATCAGGATATAGGGCGGCAGGCGATCGATCAGCATGTGCCCGGTGCCGCGCCGCCCGGCCGGACCGGCAAACGAGAAATGCCCGCAGATCAGTTGGGTGTCACGGTCCTGCTCGGCTCCGCCATAGACCAGCACACCGTCACCTTTGTAGCCGGCCCGGTCCAGAACCTGCTCCAGCGGCAGAGCATCCACGGGCCGGACCTCGCTGCACAGCAGCGCATGTGCGGCCCCGTGCGGGATCAGGATCAGATCCCCCTGCCGCAACCGCAGGGTCTCGCCGGTGGTGGACACATGCACCTTCAGCTCTCCGCGCTGGACGAAGTGAAACCGGGCGACGTTTTCGAATGCAGGCACCTGCACGCCGAAGGGCGGCGTGAACGAGGTCCGGAAATACAGGGTGCCCCGCAAAGACAGGCGCGTCAGGATATCGCTGAGCAGGTCCAACATGCGCCAAGGATACGGATTCGCACCCGATCGTCCAGCGCAGCGGACGATCTGCAACAAACCCCGGACGGGCGGCAAGGCCGGTCGGCCACCGCCCGAGCGGATGTCGGATCAGCTGCGAACCAGCTGTTCGTAATCGTTGGCGATCTCACGGGTCAGGTCGCCGACCTCGAAGGTATACTCACCGATCTGGCCCACCGGCGTGACCTCGGCCGCGGTGCCGGTCAGCCAGCACTGTTCGAATTCGGCCATCTCCTCGGGCAGGATGTGGCGTTCGTGTACGGTGATGCCTTTGTCTTTCAGCATCTGGATCACCGTCTGGCGGGTAATCCCGTTCAGGAAGCAGTCGGCCAGCGGTGTATGCACTTCGCCATCCTTGACGAAGAATACGTTGGCACCGGTCGCCTCGGCCACATAGCCGCGGTAATCCATGAACAAGGCATCCGAACAGCCCTTGGCCTCGGCCTTGTGCTTGGAGATGGTGCAGATCATGTACAGCCCCGCCGCCTTGGCATGGACCGGGATGGTTTCCGGGCTGGGCCGCTTCCATTCAGCGATGTCCAGCTTGGCGCCCTGCATCTTGGCGTCGCCGTAATAGGCGCCCCAGGGCCAGACCGCGATGGCCATGCGCACCGGGTTGCGCGCCGAGGCCACGCCCATGTCCTCGCCCGAACCGCGCCAGACCAGCGCGCGCACATATGCGTCCTTGAGGCCGCTTTTTTCCAGCGTTTCGGTCTTGGCCGCCTCGATCTGATCGACCGTGTAGGGCATCGGCATGTCCAGCGCCTCGGCCGACTTGATCAACCGCTCGGAATGTTCGCGGCTTTTGAAAATCTTGCCGTTATAGGCGCGTTCGCCCTCGAAGACCGAGCTGGCATAGTGCATCGCATGGGTCAGGACATGCACCTTGGCGTCGCGCCAGGGCACAAATTCGCCATCCATCCAGATGACACCGTCACGATCGTCATATCCCGCCATCCGAAACCTCCTGACCCGGGCCACATTTCCGATTGTTGCGCTACTTAGGTCCGACTCGGACACAAAATTGCGCAAAAACTGCGATTCGATACCTGTCCGCCCTTGGAATGTCAATAACGCTGACTTAAAGTCGGGGCGTGTAACGAATGAGGCCCGATATGTCCGAGATCCGCCCCGCCCCGGTCTTTGGCGGAGAAAGCCTGTTGTTTCTGACGGATGAACAGCTTCGCCAGGGGATCGAGGCGATGTTCTTCGCCTATCGTGGCTTTACCGCCGACCCCGACCGCATCCTAAGCGAAATGGCCTATGGCCGGGCGCATCACCGGGCGATCCATTTCATCAACCGTGCGCCTGGCACCACGGTGAACAACCTGCTGGCGATCCTGGGGGTGACCAAGCAGTCGCTGAACCGGGTGCTGCGCACGCTGATCGACGACGGCCTGGTCGAGAGCCGGGTCGGCACCGTCGACAAGCGCGAACGCCACCTGTACCTGACCGAAAAGGGCAAGGCGCTCGAGTCGCAGCTGTCGGACGCCCAGCGCGCCCGTATGCGCGCGGCCTACAAAGATGCCGGCCCCGAGGCGGTTGCCGGGTTCCGCAAAGTTCTTGAAGCGATGATGGATGCTGATATGCGTCGAGCCTATGTGAAACTGCGGGATTCAACTTCATGAGCGATGTGGACGCCCACCTTCTGATCGTCGATGACGATGAACGCATCCGTGATCTGCTCAAGAAGTTCTTGATGCGCAGCGGATTTCTGGTGACGGCGGCGCGTGATGCCGCCCATGCGCGGCGGGTCCTGTCGGGGCTGGATTTCGACCTGATCGTGATGGATGTGATGATGCCGGGCGAGGATGGCGTCAGCCTGACCCGGGCCCTGCGCGAGACGCATGACACGCCGATCCTGCTGCTGACCGCACGCGGCGAGACCGAGCACCGGATCGCCGGGTTGGAAGCCGGAGCAGACGATTACCTGGCCAAGCCGTTCGAGCCCAAGGAACTGCTGCTGCGGATCAACGCGATCCTGCGGCGGATGCCGGAAACCACCGTGCAGGATACGGCTGCCAAGATCCTGCATCTGGGGCCGATCCGCTATGACATCGAACGCGGCGAGATGTGGCAGGGCGAAGAGCCGGTGCGGCTGACCGCCACCGAAAGCCAGTTGATGAAGATCTTCTCGGCCCAGCCGGGCGAGCCGATCAGCCGGTCGAAGCTGGTCGAGGATCTGGGGCGCGACAAGGGACAGGCGCAGGAACGCGCAGTGGACGTGCAGATCACGCGCCTGCGCCGCAAGATCGAGCAGGACCCGAAGCAGCCGCGCTATCTGCAGACGGTGCGGGGTGCGGGATATATGCTGGCGCCGGATTGATTTTGCCGCCGCCCGGCGTTTTCTTGCCTTCGGCGAGGATATTTTTGGCCAGATGAAGTTGGGGGATATTCATGAAGACCGCTGTTTTGACGCATGCCGACTGTCTGGGTCATGTCACCCCCGAGGGGCACCCCGAGCGGGTGGCCCGGCTGGAACATATCCTGCATGCGCTGGAGTCGTTGGACCTGCAGCGGGTGACCGCGCCGCTGGCGGCGGATGACGATCTGCTGCGCATCCATCCCGAGAGTTACATTCGCGAAATCCGTGACAGCCGCCCGACCGAAGGGTTCCGCCAGATCGACGGGGATACGTTCATGTCACCCGGCTCGGTCGATGCGGCCTATCGGGCGGCGGGGGCCGTTGTGCGGGCGGTGGACATGGTGCTGGGCGGTGAGGCGCCAAATGCGTTCTGCGCCATTCGGCCGCCGGGCCATCACGCCGAACGTGAAACCGCCATGGGGTTCTGCCTGTTCGGAAATGCCGCTCTGGCGGCGAAACATGCGCTGGATCATCACGGACTGGATCGGGTCGCGGTGGTGGATTTCGACGTGCACCACGGCAATGGCACGCAGGATCTGCTGTGGGACGAGGCCCGGGCGTTGGTGATCACCAGCCAGCAGATGCCGCTGTGGCCGGGCTCGGGACGGCCGGATGAGACCGGTGAGCACGACACCATCGTGAACATCCCGCTGGCCCCCGGCACCGCCGGGGCCGAGATGCGCGCGGCCTACGAAGCACAAGCCTTTCCACGGCTGCGCGCGTTCAAGCCCGAGTTGATCATCATCTCGGCCGGATTCGACGCCCATCAGGACGACCCGCTGGCCAATCTGAACTGGTCCACCGACGACTTCGCCTGGATCACCGCTCAGCTGTGCCGGATCGCAGATGAGCTGTGTGGGGGCCGTATCGTCTCGACTCTGGAAGGCGGGTATGATCTGAACGCACTGGCCAAGGCCACACGCGCCCATGTTGAAGAACTGATGAAGGCAGCCCGATGACCGAGACCCCCGTTGAACAGATGACATTCGAACAGGCGATGAAAGAGCTGGAGGCCGTGGTCGGCCAACTGGAGCGCGGCGACGTAGCGCTGGACCAGTCGATCGCCCTGTACGAGCGCGGCGCCAAGCTGAAGAAACGCTGCGAGGACGAGCTGAAGCGCGCCGAGGAGAAAGTGGCCGCCATCACGCTGGATGCCGATGGGCAGCCCACCGGGACGACCCCTGTCGAAGGTCTGTAATGTTTTCCGCAAGGCTGGTGCAGGATGCTGCGCTGATCCAGGCGCAGTTCGATCTGGTTCTGGGCGCGCTGGACGATGTCGATGTGACCCGCGCGATGGCCTATGCCACGCAGGGCGGCAAGCGGCTGCGAGGATTTCTGGTGCTGGAAAGCGCCCGGCTGCACGGGATGGACGACACCTGCGCGATCTGGCCCGCCACCGGGATCGAGGCGCTGCACGCCTACAGCCTGGTGCATGACGATCTGCCCTGCATGGACGATGACGACCTGCGGCGCGGCCGTCCGACCGTGCACAAGCAATGGAACGACGGCATCGCGGTGCTGGCTGGTGACGCTTTGCAGGCGCTGGCGTTCGAGCTGTGCGCCCGCCCCGAAGTGGGGCCGGCCGAGATCCGTGCCGACCTGACCCTGACGCTGGCGCAGGCGGCGGGCGCGCAGGGCATGGTGCTGGGGCAGGCGCTGGACATTGCTGCCGAAACGGCGCAGCAACCGCTCTCGCTGGAGGACATCACCCGGCTGCAGGCCGGCAAGACCGGGGCGCTGATCGAATGGTCCGGCTGCGCCGGAGCCCGTCTGGCCGGCGAAAGCCCCGAACACATGCGTCTGTATTCCCGGGCGCTGGGTCTTGCTTTCCAGATCGCCGACGACATCTTGGATGTCGAGGGCGATGCCCAAAAGGCGGGAAAGCGCCTGCAAAAGGATGCCGATGCGGGCAAGGCAACTTTCGTTTCGCTGCTGGGTCTGGATGCGGCGAAGGCGCGCGCGGCGGAGCTGGTCGATGAAGCCTGCGCCGCCCTCGACAGTTACGGAGCACGGGCCGAAACCTTGAAGGACGCCGCCCGCTTCGTTATTGCGCGTGAAAGCTGAACCGTAAGGGATGCCATGTCAGACCGTCCGAACACCCCGCTTCTGGACCTTGTGAACCGCCCGGCGGATCTCAAGCAGTTTTCGGACGCGCAGCTGCATCAGCTGGCACACGAGTTGCGGGCCGAGACGATTTCGGCCGTCTCGGTGACCGGCGGGCATCTGGGCGCGGGGCTGGGCGTGGTGGAACTGACCGTGGCCCTGCACGCGGTGTTCGACGCGCCGCGCGACAAGATCATCTGGGATGTCGGGCACCAGTGCTATCCCCACAAGATCCTGACCGAGCGGCGCGACCGCATCCGCACCCTGCGCCAGAAGGATGGCCTGAGCGGATTCACCAAGCGCAGCGAAAGCCCCTATGACCCGTTCGGCGCGGCGCACAGCTCGACCTCAATCAGCGCGGCGCTGGGCTTTGCCGTGGCGCGCGACCTGGGCGGGGTCACGCCCGAGGGGCTGGGCGACGCGATCGCCGTGATCGGCGACGGGTCGATGTCGGCCGGCATGGCCTTCGAGGCGATGAACAACGCCGGCCACCTGAAAAAACGCCTGATCGTGATCCTGAACGACAACGAGATGAGCATTGCCCCGCCCGTGGGTGCGCTGTCGAACTATCTTTCGCGCATATATGCCGAAGAGCCGTTCCACGATCTAAAGGCCGCCGCCAAGGGGGCGGTGTCGCTGCTGCCCGAACCGTTCCGTGAAGGCGCCAAGCGCGCCAAGGAGATGCTCAAGGGCATGGCCGTGGGCGGCACGCTGTTCGAAGAACTGGAATTCTCCTATGTCGGCCCGATCGACGGGCATGACCTGGACCAATTGCTGCCGGTGCTGCGTACGGTCAAGGCGCGGGCGACCGGGCCAATTCTGATCCATGCGCTGACCAAAAAGGGCAAGGGCTATGCCCCGGCCGAGCAGGCCCGCGACAAGGGCCATGCCACCGCCAAGTTCGACGTGGTCACCGGCAAGCAGCAGAAGGCGCCGTCGAACGCGCCGTCCTACACCTCGGTCTTCGGCAAAACCTTGGTGGACGAGGCCAGCCGGGACGACAAGATCGTGGCGGTGACTGCGGCGATGCCCGACGGCACCGGGCTGAACCTGTTCGCCGAACGCTACCCGTCGCGCTGTTTCGACGTGGCGATTGCCGAACAGCACGGGGTCACGTTCTCGGCCGCGCTGGCGGCGGGTGGGATGAAGCCGTTCTGCGCGATGTATTCCACGTTTTTGCAGCGCGGCTATGACCAGGTGGTGCACGACGTGGCGATCCAGCGCCTGCCGGTGCGCTTTGCCATCGACCGCGCGGGGCTGGTGGGTGCCGATGGCGCGACCCATGCCGGGTCGTTCGACATCGCCTACCTGTCCAACCTGCCGGGCATGGTGGTGATGGCCGCCGCCGACGAGGCCGAACTGGTGCACATGGTCGCCACCGCCGTCGCCCATGACGACGGCCCCATCGCGTTCCGCTATCCGCGGGGCGAGGGCGTGGGCGTCGATCTGCCCGAACGTGGACAGGTTCTGGAAATCGGCAAGGGCCGCCTGATCCAGTCGGGCGCGCGGGTGGCGCTCGTGTCTTTCGGCACGCGGCTGGCCGAGGTGCAGAAGGCCGCCGAATCTCTGGCCGCGCGCGGTATCACCCCGACCATCGCCGACGCCCGGTTCGCCAAGCCGCTGGACCGCGACCTGATCCTGGACCTGGCCGCCAACCACGAAGCGCTGATCACCATCGAGGAAGGCGCCATCGGGGGGTTCGGCAGCCACGTGGCGCAGCTGCTGGCCGATGAGGGCGTGTTCGACCGCGGACTGAAATACCGCTCGATGGTGCTGCCGGACATTTTCATCGACCAGGCCAGCCCCGCCGACATGTACGCGGTCGCAGGCATGAACGCCGAAAATATCGAAGCCAAGGTGCTTGCCGTACTGGGCATCGCATCAATCGGCGAAAAACGCGCCTGATCCCGACCGGATCGTCGGCTGCCCTCGGCCCGAGCGGCACTCGGGTCGAACGACGGGTGAACAAGGCCAGTCGCCCACCAGCAAAACCTCACATCGGGGTCAACAACCGGTCTTGCCTACGCCCGTTGGACGGTTTAAACGATCCTTCGCACCGCATACCGCGCCCCCACCGGCACGGGTGCGCGTCGAAAAATGGGCCGCTGTAGCTCAGCTGGTAGAGCACGTCATTCGTAATGATGGGGTCGGGGGTTCGAGTCCCTTCAGCGGCACCATAGCTTCTTGGAACAAACTTCTCTGGTTTGCCGCCAGTTTTCCCGTCTGTTGCTTCGGTTTCGCAATTTATCTGCCGTTCAACCTTTCCAGAAGTTTAGGTTGCTCATCCGCGAGGCGGCCCTAACTCGACGGAAATGACGCAGACAAACGAACGCTCCCCCAGCCGGCTCATCCTGGTTCTGGGCGACCAACTGAGCCAAAGCTTAAGCGCCTTGAGCCAGGCTGAGAAGGCGCGCGACACGGTGTTGATGGCCGAAGCCGCGGACGAGGCGGGATATGTTCCGCATCACAAAAAGAAGATCGCGTTTGTCTTTTCGGCGATGCGCCATTTCGCAGATGAGCTCGGTGAGGCGGGGTGGCAAGTTCGCTATGTCAAACTGGATGACCCTGACAATACCGGCTCCATCACAGGCGAGATCGCGCGGGCCATCGCGGATCTGTCGATTACAAACGTTCAGGTGACCGAGCCCGGCGAGTACCGGCTGAAAACCGCCTTGCTGGAATGGGCGGACCAAAGCCAAACCGATCTACATGTGCTGGAAGATGACCGGTTTGTCGCCACGCATCAGGAGTTCCGCAATTGGGCGGACGGACGCAAGCAGTTGCGGATGGAATATTTCTATCGCGAGATGCGGCGCAAAACGGGGCTGTTGATGAACGGCGACCAACCCGAAGGCGGGCGCTGGAACTTTGATGCGGAAAACCGCAAGCCCGCCACTGCCGATCTGTTCATGCCCCAACCGCCCCGATCTGAGCCGGATGACATCACCACCGAGGTTCTGAGCCTTGTCGAAACCCAGTTTGGCGACAACTTCGGACAGCTGCGCCCGTTCTGGTTCGCGGTGACCCGCGCCGGCGCGCTCGAGGCGCTGGACCATTTCGTGGGACACGCTCTGCCTCTGTTCGGGGACCATCAGGACGCAATGCTACAGGCAGAACCGTTCCTCTATCACTCGGTCCTGTCGCATCACCTGAACGCGGGTCTGCTGGGGCCGATGGAGATCTGCCGGCAGGTCGAGCGTGCCTACTATGAAGGCCGCGCGCCTTTGAATGCGGTCGAGGGCTTTATCCGTCAGATCATCGGCTGGCGAGAATATGTTCGGGGCCTCTATTGGCTGAACATGCCCGGGTACACGGAGCGCAACCATTTCGGGGCAACCCGCCCGCTGCCGGATTTCTACTGGACGGCCAAAACGGAAATGGCCTGCATGGCGGCCGCAATCGGGCAGACGCACGACCACGCCTATGCCCACCATATCCAGCGTCTGATGGTGACTGGCAACTTCGCGATGCTGGCCGGGGTCGATCCGCACGAAGTCCACGAGTGGTACCTGGCGGTTTACGCCGATGCGTATGAATGGGTCGAGGCCCCCAACGTGATCGGAATGAGCCAATTCGCCGATGGCGGATTGCTTGGGTCAAAACCCTACGCAGCAAGCGGAAACTACATCAACAAGATGTCGGATCACTGTTCGCATTGCCGCTATGACGTGAAACGCAAGTTCGGTGCGAATGCCTGCCCTTTCAATCCACTGTACTGGGATTTCCTAGCACGCAACGCCGACAAGCTGCGTGGCAATCCCAGGTTGGGCCATGCCTACCGAACCTGGGACCGGATGGACCCCGAAAAACAGGCCCAATACCGCGACAGCGCGCGCGAGATACTCGACAGCCTCTAGCGTTGGCCGGTCGAAGACGATCGGGCTCGGCGGCAACGCTGCGAGCAGTGGCGGACCTCGTCCCAGACCTTGGCCCATTTTCGCCGCCAGGTGAAAGGGCGCCCGCATGTGGCGCAGGTTTTCGTCGGAAGATCCGACTTTTTCCGCATCCGCATCTAGTCCCCCAGATCCAATGACAATTGCGCCGGGTTGCAGGTGGTCGCACGGCTGTTTCCTTTCCGCAAGCGCCCTTTGCGGCTGCCATGCCGGGCCAAGACCTTCGCAGCCTCGTCCCGGAAACCTTCCCCGCGCCGCACCGCCCAGATCCGATCCCGGGCGAATCGGGCCGCCGCGACGTGATCAACGATGGGCATCGGGTAGCGTTTGCCCAGCACGGCACCTGCATTCTTGGCCTTCCACGGCTCTTGCAGATGGCGATCCGGGATATCCGCCAATTCCGGCAACCAACGGCGGGTAAAAGTCCCGGTCGGGTCCTGATCATGGCCCTGCTTCACCGGGTTGTAGATCCGCAGCGCGTTGATACCCGTGGTGCCGGCCTGCATCTGCACCTGGCTCCAGTGGATGCCCGGTTCGTAATCGGTGAACAGGCGGGCGAGAACCTCACCGGGCGCGCGCCAGTCAAGCCACAGGTGATAGCTGGCCGTCGCCATCACCATCGCGCGCATTCGAAAGTTGAGCCACCCCGTTGCCCGTAAGTACCGCATGCATGCGTCAACAAATGGCAGGCCGGTCTCACCGTTGGCCCAGGCCTCCAGCCGATGCGAATCCGGGGCCAAGGGGCGGATCCCGTCATAAGCGCGATGCACGTTCTGGAACTCGATCCGGGGGTCATCCTCCAGTTTCTGGATAAAGTGGCAGTGCCAATGCAGCCGGCCTTCGAACGAGGACATCGCCCCCCGCCACTGTTTGTCGGGGGTGTGGCTCAACGCTTTTTGCCGCGCCCATGTGGCCTGCATCACTTCGCGCATCGACAGCGTTCCCCACGCCAGATGCGGAGACAGGCGCGAACACGCATGTTCCCCCAGCTGAGGTGAGGACATCGCGCTGCGATAGGTCCGGCCGCGCGTGCTCAGGAATGTGGTCAACCGGTCCGACGCCGCCGTGTGGCCGCCCGACTGGCGCCGTGGACATGGGTCCGGGCGCAACCCCAGTTCCCCGCTGGACGGGATCCCACCCGGGTCCATCGGGATGGGCCGCAATATGGGTGCGGGCGTGATCGGTTCGCTCATGAAGCGATCCCACTCTTTGGCCCAGCCATCGCGCGACGCCAGACGGCGGCGAACCCCGTGATTGCGCGGCTGGTGCCAGGGAATACCCTGGGTTCGGCACCAGGACGCCACGCGTTTGTCCCGCTGAAAGGTCCAGTCGTTTCCCGTTTCTTCATGCGACCACAGGGCCGTAAGGTCGAAACTTTGCGCAAGATCGTCCAGAACCGACAGCATCTCGCCCATCCGTACGACCAGAGGCTGGCCCAGTTCCGCAAGCTGCCTGCGCAGCTCGACCAGGGTTTCGTGGATGAACGCCCATTGGCGAGCGGACATGTCGGGTTGACGCCAAAGATCGGGTTCAACCACGTAAAGCGGCACCAGCGCCCCCCGCTGTGCCGCCTGAGCCAGGGCACGATTGTCCTGCACCCTGAGATCCCGCTTGAACCAGACGATCTGCAAAACCGTTCTCCGAACCAAATCTGGGCAATAGCTAGTCTGGTCCGGCCAGCCCTCAACCGGGTGCAATACGCCCCGGCAGGGCCGGGACGCAAAAACCGCGCGGAACCGGTTCCGTCATGGCCCGGTGCGACCGAAGCCTTTCGGGAAATGGGCAGGCCAGTTCACAAAGCGCTGCCTTGACGGGCGCTTTTTCGGTTGCAATGATCAAAACATGGGCGCTTTGAAAACTATTTTCGTTTCAGCACTATGCACTTTCTCATCCATCGGATTGCTTCATGCTGAAACCGACATGGTCAAATCGTTTGCCGGCTGCGCCGGGCGTTTTTCGGCCGAGATGGAGCATGCCTGGCTTCTGAACGACCCCAAGGCGCAGGACTATGAGTTGCTTCGCGGCGGCTTCGTGTCCTTGCTTGAGGCGACCGTGACGGCAGAGGAGGCCGAACTGGTCGTGAGCCACCGGGTGAACTCAAAACACGCCCATGCGCGCTTGCTCCATACGGCAACCTTTGGCTCGGACATCACGGCGGCCAGCGCCGCGCGGCAAACGGCCAGCGACCTTCTCGATCAGTGCAGCCTGCTGATACTGGGCGGCGTCTAAGACCACTCTTCGCTGCAGCGCCGCATTTTTGGGCGAACCATGCGGCACCGCCGCAAATTTGGGCAACACGCTGAATCAATCCAAAAACTCACGCCACCGGACTCTGAGCCCCGGCAAAAGCTGACCTAGCAATGTGGTGCGCCGAAAGACGGCTTGGAAAATGTGCGAAGGTGCCCGGCCTAGGAACCTGATGACGCCCTCGCACACCGCAATTAAGCGTGGGGGGTATATGGGATGTTTCGACGTTCCGGACAAGCCTGCTGCGCATCGCACAAAAGGAAACGCTGATGCACTCCAAACTACTCAACACTACTGCTTCTGTATTGTTCGCAACCGCCCTGCCCGCGCTGGCCGATTGCCCGATCAAAGTGGGCGTTCTGCACTCATTGTCCGGCACGATGGCCATCTCCGAGACCACGCTGAAAGACACGATGGAGATGCTGGTCGAACAGCAGAACGAAGCTGGTGGCCTGCTGGGCTGCGAGCTGGAAGCCGTAGTTGTCGACCCCGCCTCGGACTGGCCGCTGTTTGCCGAGAAAGCGCGCGAACTGCTGACCGTACACGAAGTTGACGTGATCTTTGGCAACTGGACATCGGTGTCCCGCAAATCCGTATTGCCGGTCATCGAAGAGCTCAACGGTTTGCTGTTCTATCCGGTTCAGTACGAAGGCGAAGAAAGCTCGAAGAACGTCTTCTACACCGGTGCCGCACCGAACCAGCAGGCGATCCCGGCAACGGACTACTTCCTTGAGGAACTGGGGGTCGAGAAATTCGCCCTGTTGGGCACCGACTACGTGTATCCGCGCACGACGAACAACATCCTCGAAAGCTATCTGAAGCAGAAAGGCATCGCCGAAGAGGACATCTTCGTGAACTACACGCCCTTTGGCCATTCCGACTGGTCCAAGATCGTGGCGGATGTTGTTGCGCTGGGCGCGGACGGCAAGAAAGTCGGCGTCATCTCGACCATCAACGGCGACGCGAATGTGGGCTTCTACAAGGAACTGGCCGCCGCAGGTATCTCGGCCGATGACATCCCAGTAGTTGCCTTCTCGGTCGGCGAGGAAGAATTGGCCGGCCTGGACACGACCAACCTTGTCGGACATCTGGCCGCGTGGAACTACTTCCAGTCGGCAGAGAGCGAAGCGAACGAGGCCTGGGTTGCCGCCTGGAAAGCCCGCATGGGCGAAGATCGGGTGACCAACGATCCGATGGAAGCGCATTACATCGGCTTCAACATGTGGGTGAACGCCGCGACCGAGGCGGGCTCGACGGATGTCGATGCCGTGCGCGCAGCCATGTACGGCCAGGAATTCCCGAACCTGACGGGCGGCACGGCCGTCATGCTGCCGAACCACCACCTCGCCAAGCCGGTTCTGATCGGTGAAATCCAGGAAGACGGTCAGTTCGACATCATCAGCCAGACCGAAGAGGTTCCGGGCGATGCCTGGACGGACTACCTGCCCGAATCCGCGGTTCTGGTCTCGGATTGGAAAGAGCTGGGTTGCGGTATGTACAACACCGAAACGAAAAGCTGCGTACAGATCAAATCGAACTACTAAGATCTGAACCGGAACACCTCGGGGCGCGTCACGTGTGCCCCGGGGCCCAATGCCGAGGTCTCCCCAAATGACGCTTTCGATTTGCCGGGCTTTGTTTGCCCTGCTGCTGTTCGTGGCCCCTGGTCTTTTGCAAGCCCAATCCTCCGACGCGCCGGTCCAGAAGCTTTTGCGGGCCCATGCGGAGGTCATTCAAAAATCCTCTCGCAAGACGATTGGCCCGGCAATTGACGCTCTGGCGCAGAGTGGATTGCCCGAGGCACAAACCGTCCTGGACCGGTGGCAGGCCAAGGACATGTGGTTCAACCGGGATACGGGCCTTTTCGTATTTGCGTCCAAAGCCGATGGCGGTTTGCGGGTTTTCGACATCTCAGACGGGGCCGAGATCGGTGTCGTCGACAAGAAGGACTACAAACAACTCAAGCCGAACTCGGGCATTCGCGGGTTGATCGCTTCGGCGCTGGTGCAGTTTCAATTGAACGACCCCGACCCGCTGAACCGAAGCGCAGCGCTGACGGCGATCGAGCGGGACGCGGAACCCTCGCACCTATCCGCCCTGCGCGGCGCCATTGCCGGAGAGCAGGACGCGGATCTGCGGGCCCGCAAGAACCGGCTCGAGCGTCTGTTGACGATCCGGTTTGATGATGACGCGGTCGCAAGGCTGGCTGCAATCGACAGCTTCGCCGGCGATCTGGGCGTTGACGTGCGCGCAACGCTCAATCCCCTTGTTGCATCTGAAATCAAGGTGTCCGACACGGTTCCGGATGGCGCTGTGACCATCGAGGCCGGGTCGGACGAACTGACACAGAAACAGGCCTATGACCTGTTGGTCGAAAACGGGTTGGCACCGGCCCTGGTAGACGACGGCACCATTAAAGAGACCCTGATTTCGAATATCGACGGTGACAGGGTCGCAGGCGTACAGGTGGCAAGTCTGGACGAAGATGCGGCACGACAAGCGGCATACCAGCTGCTGGCCGATCAGGGGCTCGCCGCTCCGCTAGTGACGCAGGACGACATCGCAGAGGCTGTGCAACAGTACAAGTTCTACCGAGTCTACACCTCGGCGCCGTTGCCGGTGGCGCTGGCGGCGCAGGCCGTGCTGGACAATATCGAGACGCAAGTCGCTCTCAACCAGACGGCGGATCTGGTTCTGGATGCGCTGTCGCTCGCCTCGATCTATTTCCTTGCCGCCATCGGCCTTGCCATCACTTTCGGCGTCATGGGCGTCATCAACATGGCGCATGGTGAGTTCATCATGATGGGCGCCTATACCGGATATGTGGTTCAACTGTTCATTCCGGACCTGACCCTGTCGATCATTGTCGCCATTCCCTGCGCATTCCTGGTGACCTTCGGCGCCGGTGTTCTGCTGGAACGTCTGGTCATTCGCTGGCTGTATCACCGTCCGCTGGAGACGCTGCTTGCGACCTTCGGGGTTTCCATCGCGCTGCAGCAACTGGCCAAGAACATCTTTGGAACCCAGGCGCGTCCCCTGACCGCCCCGGCCTGGCTGGACGGTTCGATGGTGCTGAACGATATCGTCTCCATCAGTTACATCCGCATCGCGATCTTTGTTATGGCGCTGCTGTTCCTCGCGCTTTTCCTCATCGTCATGAACCGGACCCGGCTGGGGCTTGAGGTGCGCGCCGTGACGCAGAACCCGCGCATGGCGTCCTCGATGGGTATCAATCCCGACCGGATCAACATGCTGACCTTCGGCTTTGGCTCGGGCATCGCGGGCATTGCCGGCGTGGCAATCGGACTTTACGCCAAGGTCACGTCCGAGATGGGATCCGACTATATCGTGCAAAGCTTCATGACAGTGGTCGTGGGCGGTGTGGGCAACATCTGGGGGACGCTGCTGGGGGCCACGATGGTCGGCACGCTGCAGAAGGGGATCGAATGGTTCAACCCGTCCAATACCCTGGCGGCGCAGACCTACATGATCCTGTTCATTATCCTGTTCATTCAATTCCGGCCGCGCGGCATCATCGCGCTCAAGGGTCGGGCGGCGGAAGCGTGATATGGTTGACATGACATCCACAGCCAGCCCGATGCGAAAGCCATTTGTGCTGCGCTATCCCTCGGTCGCGATCTTCTTGATCATTCTGGCCCTGTTCACGGCGACCATAACAGTGCTGGGCGAAGGGTTCGGGATCGGCCTGATATCCACCAGCTTCGTTAAGACATTGGGCAAGACCCTCTGCCTGTGCCTTGCGGCCCTGGCGATGGACCTGGTGTGGGGCTACACGGGCATCCTGTCCCTGGGGCATATGGCCTTCTTCGGTATCGGCGGATACGCCATCGGCATGTGGCTGATGTATGCGCGGACCGAGATCATCGTGATCGAAAGCCTCGCGTCCTCGGCCCTGCCACCAACGGCCCAGGAAGTCTCCGACGGCATCGCCACCCAGATCTTCGGAGTCGTCGGCGCATCCGAGTTCCCACCGATCTGGGCTGTTGCGCATTCGCTGCCCTTGCAACTGGCTGCGGTCGTACTGGTGCCCGGCTTGCTGGCCCTTGTGTTCGGGTGGCTGGCCTTCCGCAGCCGCGTGACCGGGGTCTACCTGTCGATCCTGACACAGGCGATGACGCTGGCGCTGTCTCTGTACCTGTTTCAGAACGACAGCGGACTGCGCGGGAACAACGGCCTGTCCGGTCTGCAGAATCTGCCGGGTCTGGATTCGGTGCCGCAATCGACGGTTTCGATCCTGTTCTTCTGGGCGTCGGCCATGGCGCTGGGGTTGGGCTATCTGGTCTGCGCCTGGATGGTGTCCGGCAAGTTCGGATCGGTCATTCGCGCCATCCGGGACGACGAAAGCCGGGTTCGGTTCCTTGGGTATTCGGTCGAAGCCTACAAGCTGTTCATCTTCACCTTCACCGCCGTGATCTGCGGCATCGCAGGTGCCCTGTATTACCCCCAAGCCGGCATCATCAATCCAGCCGAGATCGCGCCCATTGCATCAATCTACCTGGCTGTCTGGGTGGCGATCGGCGGACGGGGCCGTCTGTACGGAGCAGTGATCGGCGCGGCATTCGTTTCTCTGCTGTCCACCTGGTTCACGGGTGGTCAGGCCCCCGACATCTCGCTGGGGTTCTACACGATCCAATGGGTCGACTGGTGGACCATCCTGCTTGGGCTGTCATTTGTCGCGGTCACGCTGTTTGCGCCTCGGGGCATCGGCGGCCTGATCGACAAGTTTGCCGAGCGGCGCGCCCCGGACCGCCACGGCGCCGATCTGGGCCCGGACCTTGGGTCGTTGCGCGAAAAGGAGGCCGACGAATGAGTACGTTGCTTGAAGTCTCCGGCGTGTCCGTAACCTTCGACGGATTCAAAGCCATCAACAACCTGACATTTCAGATTGGACCAGCCGAAATGCGCGCGGTCATCGGCCCGAACGGGGCGGGCAAGACGACGTTCATGGACATCATTACCGGCAAGACCAAACCGGATGACGGCCATGTTCTGTGGGGCGACAAATCCGTGTCGCTCCTGTCGATGAGCGAAAGCCAGATTGCCCAGGCCGGCATCGGCCGAAAGTTCCAGCGCCCCACCGTCTTCGAGGACCAGAGCGTTCGCGAGAACCTGATGCTGGCCCTCAGGAACAAACGCGGCCCGCTGGCGGTCCTGCGGTTTCGGGCCGGACAGTCGGATCATCAGAAGGTCGCTGACCTGGCCGAGGAAATCGGACTGCAGAATGCCTTGAACCGCAAGGCGGGTGAGTTGAGCCACGGGCAGAAGCAGTGGCTTGAGATCGGCATGCTGCTGGCGCAGGATCCGCAGTTGCTGCTGGTTGATGAGCCGGCCGCCGGAATGACCCCCGCCGAGCGTGAGCACACAACCGACATTCTTGTCGCGGCCGCCAAAACCCGCGCCGTGGTGGTGGTTGAACATGACATGGAGTTCGTCCGCCGCCTGAACTGCAAGGTCACGGTGCTGCACGAAGGGTCAGTTCTGGCCGAAGGGTCGCTGGACCACGTCACCAATAATGACAAAGTGATTGAGGTGTATCTTGGCCGCTGAGCTTCTGGAAATCTCGGACCTGTCCCTGCACTACGGCGGCAGCCAGATCCTGAGCGGGATCGACATCACCGCACGTCAGGGTCAGGTCACCTGCGTGATGGGCACCAACGGCGTCGGCAAGACCAGCCTGTTGAAAGCCATCTCCGGAACGCACCCCCGCAGCGGCGGTGAATACCGGCTTGGCGGCGAGCAGATCGGCAAGGCCACATCCTATGAGCTGGCTCGAAAAGGTGTGGCCTATGTTCCGCAAGGACGAGAAATCTTTCCGTTTCTGACGGTCCGCGAGAACCTGGAAACCGGTTTTGCCTGCCTGCCCCGCAGCGAACACAGGATACCTGATTACATCTTCGAACTGTTCCCGATTCTCAAAGAGTTCCTGTCGCGGCGCGGTGGTGATCTGTCAGGCGGTCAGCAGCAGCAGCTCGCAATTGCGCGGGCCTTGATCACGAAACCCAGGCTGCTTTTGCTGGATGAACCAACCGAGGGCATCCAGCCCAACATCATCAAGCAGATCGGCGAAGTCATCCGCCTGTTGCGCGATCAAGGTGAGATGGCGATTGTCCTGGTCGAGCAGTATTTTGATTTCGCGTATTCTCTGGGCGACAGTTTTCTGGTGCTGGAACGCGGGTCGCCATTCCTGAAAGGATCAAAATCCGAACTTGGTCAGCAGCAGCTCAGGGCGGCCGTTTCGGTTTGATCTTACCGGCCCAGTGCTTCGGGCAGGTGTTCCACCAAGGCCCGCTGCACGACGGCAAACCGCGGTGTGCGCGCAATCTCTTCAAGCGTGGCAACCCACAGAGGAACCTCGATTTTCGGATCGATGTCCGGCGCCCGCCGCAACCGCGGGTCCGCATCACCGATGAACGTCGGCAAAAATGCCTTGCCGACACCTGTCGCAGCCATCTGCTGGAGCACAAGAAAACTGTCCGCGCCGATGGTCGTGTCTTCATCCCGCACATGTTCGGCCATCCATCTGGCCGGGACCGAACCGCTCAGCGCCCCGTCCAAACGCATCCATTTTCGGTTGGCGGACCCATCGTCGTAGACCCCGAAGGCCAACGCGCCAGCCCGCTCGCCCACCAAGTCTTCGCCCAGGCGTATTGATGGACGCACGGCAATGTCAGCGGTCAGCCGCGACAGGTCATGGTGATTGTTCCCGCTCAGCAGACTCAGTTCCAAACCCGGATAAAGCGCAGAAATGCGGTTCAGTATCCCGGGCAAAACAAGCTGGCAAAGGCTGTCGGTCGAGGCAATCCGCACCCGCCCGGTCGGCGAACGGTCCGCGCCCACGATTGCCCGTTCAACCGAAAGCACCGCATCCTCGACATTTTCCATGGCAGAAAGAATGGCCTGGGCCTCGGGCAGCGTGCTGTAGCCCGTCGGGTTCTTTTGAAAGATCACGCACCCATGGCGTCGTTCAAACGCGGCCACCCTGCGCAGCACCGTTGCATGGGTCACGCCCAGCGCTGTGGCCGCTGCATTCAAGGAGCCGTGCCGGCTTACGGCGAGTGCGTATCGGATGTCATCCCAGTTTTGATTGTTCATAAGTTAACAAGAAACGCAGAGAAATAAACAATTACAAGAAATTTCGATCAAGTTACCATTCGGCACATTCATGTGGGAGAGATACCATGATCAAGAAATTCTCAATCCTTGCGGCGAGTTTGATTTCTGTGGCCGTAATTGGCACGGCCGTAGCCCAGGAAAGCGAAAACCCGGCCGTCAAGGCGCGGAAGGCCGTCATGCAGCTGTATGCGTTTAATCTGGGCACGCTTGGCGGCATGGCCAAGGGCGAGGTGGAATACAACGCCGAGGCCGCGACGCGCGCGGCAAACAACCTGGTTGCCGTGACGCAGATCGATCAGTCGGCCATGTGGCCAGCCGGGTCCGACAATGTCTCCGACCCATCTTCTCGTGCGCTTCCGGCGATCTGGGAGAACTTCCCGGATGTCAGCGCCAAGGGCAAGGCAATGGCTGAAGCCGCGGTTGCGATGCAGGCCGCCGCCGGGCAAGATGTCGAAGCGCTGAAAGCAGCGATGGGACCATTGGGTGGAGCCTGTTCGGCATGTCACAAGGCATACAGAGCCCCAAAGAACTGACAAGGCCCTGACGGTGCGGCGGCTTCTGTCGATTGCCGCGGGCGTCGCGGTCGTGGCCGGGCTGACCGGTCTGGTTCTGACCCGACCGCAACACGTCGATCCGGCCGAGTTGGACGGTATTGCCCCTGATCTTGTCAGGGGCGAGACCGTGTTCTTTGCGGCCGGATGCGCCTCGTGCCATTCAGCGCCGAACTCCGAGGGTGAGGAAAAGCTGGTGCTGGCGGGCGGACGCCGGTTCGAGACAGATTTCGGTACGTTCATAGCTCCGAACATATCCAGCGACCCAGAAGCCGGGATTGGGTCATGGTCGGCGCTGGAACTGGCGGATGCCCTGATCTACGGAACCGGGCCGGACGGGCAACACTATTACCCGGCCTTCCCTTACACGACCTATACGAACATGACGCCGGAGGATGTCGTGTCGCTGCGCGCATTCCTCGGCACCTTGCCGGCCGCCTCGCAGGAAAGCAGAGCGCACGAGGTCGGTTTCCCCTTCAACATCCGGCGAAGCTTGGGCGGCTGGAAGCTTCTCTACCTTGAACCAGGGTGGGTGGTGGACGGTGATCTTGATGTGCAGCAGCAGCGCGGACGCTACCTGGTCGAAGCCTTGGGCCATTGCGCCGAGTGCCACACGCCCAGAGATGGCCTTGGCGGCTTGAGCCGGGATCAATGGCTGACGGGTGCGCCAAATCCCAGCGGAAAAGGGCGCATTCCCGGCCTGACCACCAACCACCTGGATTGGTCCGAAGCCGACATCGCCGAATATCTGAAGTCCGGTTTCACTCCGGACTATGACAGCGCCGGCGGAGAGATGGCCGAGGTCATCGAGAACACTTCCCGTCTGTCCGATGAGGACCGGTTGGCGATTGCCGCATATCTCAAGGTTGTTCCGGTACTGGCCAACGACGCCACAACAGACTGAGCCGACGCCCACATCCCCCGGCAACCTACGAGCCTTGGCGGTTCGCCATTCGACGTGATCTTGGCACCTTGTGCCTTTTCGCTTCCCCCTTCGGACGTTTGGTTGGAAATTCGTCAGACCTAAGCCCGATGTGGACGGATCCAACCCGCTTTAGCCTCCCTTCGACAACCAGACATTTGTCGAACAGCAAAGGAGGCTGAAATGATTGCGAACCGGAAACTGGGACAACTTCTCAGCACTGTGGCACTGGCGACGTTGATTTCGGCGGCGCCATACACTCCCAAGTTCAGCACCGAGGGCGGCTTACAGCTTGAGCCCGCTTACGCGTTTGCGAAAAGCGGCAAAGGCAAGAGTGGCAGCGGTCGGGACGACGATGATGACGATGACGATCGGGACGATGATGACGACGACCGGGATGACGACGACGATGATGATCGGGATGATGACGACGACGATGACGACGATCGATCAAGTCGCAGCGGCAGCAAAAAGGGATCGTCGCAATCCGGAAGCGCCGCGACCGGGTCGGCCGGCATAACCAAGGTCGAGACAACTGCGAACGGGATCGAAGTTCGCTATGCGGACGGAACAAAGGAAGAAATCGAAAACGGCAGATACGAGAGAAAGAATGCTCAGAATCGGACCGTTGAGGAACGGCCAGCCACAGGTGCCGATATCTCAAGGCTTCGTTCCCTGGCGAACGGCATTTCGATCAAGAATGTAAGCGCATCCGGGCAAGGTGGTACGGCCGGAAGCCGCCCCACAAAGATCGAACGTCAAGGCAACAACATCGAAGTCAACTACGCCAACGGCTGGAAAGAAGAGATCGAGTTCGGGCGCTACGAGCTGAAAGACCCCTTCAACCGGACCGTTGTGGAAAGAACAGCCACGGCCGCAGACATCCGGAGGCTGCAATCGGTCGCGAACTGACGAACAGCGCGAATTTCCCGGACGGTCACTCGGTCGGAGAGGCCGTTTCGGCGTTCACAGGCTATGCGGGCTTGTTTTTCTTGCCCCACGCGTCGTGCGCGATAAGCGCGGCCTCGACCCGGTTCCGCGCGTGCAGCTTGGACAGGATCGCCGTCATATAGTGTTTCACGGTCTTTTCCTGAAGATCCAGTTCCACGGCGATCTCGCGATTGCTCAAACCCTTGGCCACGCGCCTGAGTATCTCCTCTTCGCGATGCGTGAGATCATCCAGGACATCGCTGCTGTTCGCAGGGCTTGCGTCGTTGTTGATCTGAAGCAGTACCCGCGAAGCCAGCCCCGGCGAAACGAACCCCTCCCCCGCGGCGATGCTATGCAGGGAGGCGGTCAGTTCGCTCGCGGTTACGCCTTTGACAATATACCCAATCGCTCCGGCCTCGAGTGCATCGGCAACATCGCTGCTGTTCTCCGAAACCGTCAGAATCGCGATGCAGGGCGGTTTTTCCATTGCGGCGATCCGGCGTGTCGCGTTGATCCCACCTCCGGGCATCGAGAGATCGAGAATTGCGATGTCGGGCTGGTGCTGAGCGACAAGCGCAACCGCTTCGTCGGCGCTGGATCCGGCCGCGAGAACTTCGAACCCTTCTGCCTCATCCAAGGTCCGCCGCAGCCCATCCCGGAAAATCGGATGATCATCTGCTATGACAAGTGTCTTGGTCATGGTGAGCTCGTTTTGTTGGGAAACAGGGTCATTTCGACGGTGGTGCCCTGGCCGGGACTGGACGAGACCTGAAACCTGCCGCCGATGCTCTCGACCCGATCGCGCAGCCCCAGCAGCCCCTGGCCGCCATCATCGCGCAGAACAGTGCCGTCCAAAGGATCAAAGCCGGGTCCATCGTCCTTGACCTGAATGACAATGCAATCGTCGCGAACATGGCAGGTGACGCTGCAGCGGGACTGCGGGGCATATCGCGCGGTATTCGAGAGTGTTTCCTGAAGAAAGCGGAAAACGCACAGTTTGTCAGACACCGACAAATCCGGCATCTCACTGCCATGAAACGAGATTTCAGGCCGCAACGGGCTGTGCTCCGCATGGTCCTCGACCGCTCTTTTTACGACATCCACCAAGGTCAGGTTGTCGATATCGGGTGCGGACAGTCCGCGGGACAGCGCGCGAATTTCGGTCAAGGACTTCTGCAGCGACTGCTGGATTTCTTCGGCTTCCTTGGGTTTTGGGGATCTGTCCGAAAACGCGGCCTCCAACCGAAGGGCGGCAAGTGAAAGGTACTGCGCCGGGCCGTCATGAAGTTCGGCGCCGAGTTTCTTCAGAAACCGGTCCGTCTGCGCGGTATACCGGCCCGAGGCCTCGACCACCCGCGACCGCAGCATCGCATTCTGCGCAGCCATCCTTTCGCTTTCTGCCAGCCGTTTCTTCAATAGCCGCGCCTGCCGCCGGATGGTGTTGTCCCCGATCGCAACGATGCAAAAAAGGACAACCGTGCTTGCCAGAAAGGCGGAACCGACCACCAACCAGCTTGTGCGCCTGGCTTTTGCCAGATCCATCTCCAATTGATCGGCCCTTTCATAGAACTCGGCCACGGCAATGATTTCACCGGACCACAGTTCACGAATGGGGCTGTAGACCTCGAGCAGCGGTATCCCCAAGGCCGCTTCGGCAGCGCTTTCATCGTGATCCAGTTCCTCGAACGAGCCCGAGATTTCGCCGATCCAGGCGCGCTGAAGGTCGCCCGTCGGCTCGAAACGGTTACCGATGATGCTTGTGTCCGAGGCGTGTACGACCACACCGCCCTGCTTCCAGAACTTGTATGATACGATACGATCGCGCATCGGCTGGGTCATGAATATCTCGTCCAGCGCCCGCCTCGCCTGTTCGGACAGGCGGTCACCCAAAGCCAGTTCCTGGCTGAGAGGTGAGACGATGCTTTCCATATACAGCGCCGCCGAATTGGCCGAGTTCTGCACAACCGCGTTCTGGATTCGATTTGAAACCCATACACCGACGATCGCGGTTGCAGATCCCATCACAAGGATGCTTGCCGCAAGAAAAACTCGCGACAACGACCAATTCCCAATCGTCGGTTCAGCAACTTTCGTCCTCATCTTGGCCCCGACTATGACCCACATTCAAAAATCGCACCACAGACCTTGGTCTGACGTGATCCAGATGTTTGCCCCAGCAAGCGCCGCCCGCAGCCTCAGAAACACACCCCGATTTGCAATGCCTTTTACGACTTGAAAAACACCCCGCGCCTCGCAAGCATTGACACAACCGTTACCCCTTTGGTTGAGCGTCGGTTGACCGGCGTTTCTGCGAAAATCTAATAGTTCAAAGGATTTTGATGCGCGCCGCCGTATTTTTCTTGTCGATCGTCTTTTTGGTATTTTCCGGATCCGCTCAGGCACAGAGCATCATTCCGCTTGCCCAGAAGGGCGGGCTGCACGCGGCATATGTGGTTCCAGTGGACACCTTCGACCGCGTGGATGTTCAGTTGATTGTTCTTTCGGGGTCGTATGACGACCCGGACCCGTCCGGCACAGCCCATCTGACCGAGCATCTCGCCGCGTTCTCGGCCGACGCCACCATTCTCAGAAAACCGCGCGAGCGCGACATCTACGCCACCACGCACAATGTCGCGACCGTGTACACGAATTCCGGGCTGCCATCCGAGGCGGAGATGTTGTTGCGGCTTTCCCGCGCCGTTCTGGACACGCCATCCGTATCCAGGCAATTTGCGGAGAGCGAAGTCGCTATCGTTCAGCGGGAGACCTTGCTGCGTGAACGGCAATATCCGTTTCGCTGGCTCAGCCGAATGGCACTTCAAAACCTCTACGGCACCTTGCGCGGCCGGGCAGACAACACCGTCGAGGATCTGCCCAAGCTGAGCCTCGAGAAGGCCTATCAGTTTCACAAGGAACACTATGTGCCGTCCAACGTGACGTTGATCGTCTCCGGCAACATTGACCCAGCCCGGGCCGAAGAACTGGTGGCGCGGGTGTTTGGCGACACCGAACCATCTGACGCTCCGAAAAAACCGTGGTTGGATCATAAGCCGGGTCCCGGGAAACAGTCCGTCGTGCGCCTGCAGTCGGATCGGTTACAACGCGACACCGTGCTGTTCGCAAAATTCGTGGAATTCGAAGACCGCTCCACGAGCATCGACATGCAAGGCGCGTTCTTCATCGCAAGCGGGATCCTGAACGAACGGATCGCCAAGGTCCTGCGCCACGAGGACACGCGGATACTCAACCATGGCGTCAACTGGTATTTTGCGAAGAATGCCGATGTTGAACTGGTGATCGACCTGCAACTCATGCCCGGCTTCAGCGTGGATGAAGCCAAGGATCTGCTGACCGAGACCTTGGCTGGCTTGCTGGACGAGCCGATCAGCAAATACGAAATTCATGAGCTCCGTCAAAAGGAGGTGGTCTGGTCTCAGAACATGGCCCGCCGTCCTTCGGCCTTTCTGTGGTTTCTGCAGAACGTCGCCGCCGACGGATTCCCGCCCATCAGCCCGTCGGTCTTTGCCGAAACACTGAGCAACACCACAGATCAAGAAGTTATCGATTTTGCGGAAAAAGTCTTGCGGCCCTCGGCGACATCTTTCGTTCTTGCAGAGAAAGCCGACTGACATGCGCGTTTTCAAGGGCCGGCTTCTCACAGTTCTCTTTGCGGCGCTTACCTTGCTGCCAGGTGAGCGGGCACAGGCGGAACTGATTGCGACTGCAGGCGAAACGAAACTGGTCGAGCTCTCTCCGCTTGAGAACGGCACGTCCGCGCTGACCCTGGTTTGGACGATTGACCACCCGACGCTGGACCGCACTGCCGCCATGTCCGCCGCCATTGCGAGCGTGGTGACAGGTGGGACCTCGACCCGCTCATCCTACGAAGTCAGTTCGTTCCTGAAGCTGAAAGGTGTCGAACAGAAAATCGGCAGAAGCGGCAAGAACCTGACGCTCACCGTCTCGGCGCCAAGCGACGTCTTCCCGGAAGTCCTGGTGCACCTCGAGAACGTATTGCTCGAACCCCGATACACACCAAACTGGTACGCACGAGAGCTTGAGACGTCTCGCCCAGTTATCTCGACCAGAACCAGACAGCCGTCGGATGTGTTGAACGAGATTACCAATTATCTGGAATTCGACCCTGCCGCCACGGACGAAGAAACCCTTGAAACCGACTTTCAGTTCGGACGACCTGCTCAGGTCATCCTCAGATCAGAGGAAGAAGAGGTAACGCGCCGCACCGTCCGATTGATCAATTCGCTGCCGGGCGCGCGGTTCCGGCTGGGGCGCGCCCTGAGCAAATGGGCCGAAGGGTGGACGGGCGCGAACGGGGCGCCCTTTGCCCTGCCCAAAGGTATCGTGCATCTCGCCGATCCCGACGCATCCGAAATGTTGATCCTGCTTGCCAATGCAAAGGCGTTTTCGAACGCACAGGACCAGCTTGGCTCGAACCTTCTTGTTGACTACATCGGCGCCAATCAGGGCTCGGAGATGTTTCGGGTCATCCGCCAGTCCATGCGTGCATCTTACGATCCACGTTCGGACTTTGTGGTCGTGGGCAAGAACAAGGCCGTGATCGCGCTGAGCGCGACCGTCGAAGCCAGCGCATGGCCCGAGGTCCACGGCAAGATCATGGAAATCTATCAGGGCGTCCGCGACGGGGGCGTTGTCCCGGAAAGTCTGGAAATCCAGAAAGATCGGTTGGACCGCACCTACTATCACAGATTCTTCACAGACCCTGACTGGGGCGCGCGCCAGTTTCTGGACGAACATCCCGACGGCGTAGAAGGCGAAATCACCCTTCCACTGTTTGAGGCATTCCGGACAGTCTCGACCGAAGAGACGATTGAGAACGCCGATACGCTGTTGCCCCCGATTGAAGAGTTCCTCGTGATCTTGATCGGAGGAGGTGTTTCCCCGTCGGCCGACATGCGGTCGGACGGGTACTGTGCCCTGCCCAAAGGCGCACCGATCAGGGATTGCATTAACAAGCTGTCAAACGCGGAATACTGACTGTCCGCGGGCCATTGCTGCGGTGCTTCAAAGACCAGATGATCCCCGCGATACATCGTCTCGAAGGTACCGCGGGATTGACCCTTTGGGATTGTCTGCCGGTCACGTAAGCTTGGACTTGCCCGTCGCGCAGCAAGGAGAACGCAATGCGTGTTCTTGAGATACTATCTTTGGTTGGCCTGTGTTTGGTGTTGGTATCGCCACTTCCCGGAAGTGCGGCCCCAACGGCAGCAGAGTGCAATAGCGCGGGAGGAAAAACAGTCACGATCAAGGGAAAGACCGCTTGCGCGTTCGCGGGCGGAGCATGCCCAGAGGGGTGGCGCTCATACGATTCCTACCGAAAATGGCAGCCGAAAACCTGCGGTGGAGCGCAATGCACTGGGAATACCAAATGCACGACGAGCCGAGGCTGGTCCAAAACCGCACCAGAATGCAGATTTGAGAGAGGCAGAAACTCTCAGGGCGACTGCACCAAAAGAAGTGTATGCACGGCAAACAGGATCGCCAGGACTGCTTGTACGAAGTAAGCGCGCCATCGCGGTTGAGCGGTGAAACCGAACCCGAAACCCGACTCGCGCTGAGTTGCTGGCGACCCCGGCAGGATTCGAACCTGCAACCTGCCCCTTAGGAGGGGGCTGCTCTATCCAGTTGAGCCACGGGGCCGCGCGGCGCCTTCTGTAGCCGGGTTTTTTCGGCTTGTCATGACCTTTGCACAACAGTTGAACAGATTGCCCTGTTCGCGCTAGCATCGGGGAAACAACAATGCAGGTATCCCCGGTGACAACAGAAACGAAACGCCCGCTTACTCTCCGTGATGTCTCAGAAGCGTCCGGTGTGTCGGAAATGACGGTCAGCCGGGTCCTGCGCAATCGGGGCGATGTGTCGGACGCGACCCGCACCCGGGTTCTGGCCGCCGCGAAAGAGCTGGGATACGTGCCCAACAAGATCGCTGGGGCACTGGCTTCGAGCCGGGTGAACCTGGTGGCTGTGATCATCCCGTCGCTGTCGAACATGGTCTTCCCCGAGGTGCTGACCGGCATCAACCAGGTGCTTGAGGATACCGAGCTGCAGCCCGTGGTCGGCGTCACCGACTATCTGCCGGAAAAAGAGGAAAAGGTCCTGTACGAGATGCTCTCGTGGCGTCCGTCGGGCGTTATCATCGCCGGGCTGGAACACACCGAGGCCGCGCGGGCCATGCTGGATTCGGCGGGCATTCCGGTGGTCGAGATAATGGATACGGACGGCAAGCCTGTGGACGCGATGGTGGGCATTTCGCACCGCCGGGCCGGGCGCGAGATGGCGCAAGCAATCCTGAAGGCCGGGTATCAGCATATCGGCTTCATGGGCACCAAGATGCCGCTGGACCACCGCGCGCGCAAACGGTTCGAGGGCTTCACCGAAGTTTTAGGCAAGCACGGGATCGAGATCGAGGACCGAGAGTTCTATTCCGGCGGTTCGGCCCTGGCCAAGGGGCGCGAGATGACCAAAGCCATGCTAGAACGCTCCCCAGAGTTGGATTTCCTGTATTATTCCAACGACATGATCGGCGCGGGCGGGCTGCTGTACCTGCTTGAGCAGGGTATCGACGTGCCCGGACAGATCGGCCTTGCGGGATTCAACAACGTCGAACTGCTGCAGGGTCTGCCGCGCAAGCTGGCCACCATGGACGCCTGCCGGCTTGAAATCGGTCGCAAGGCGGCGGAAATCATCGCCGCCCAACTGGCCGACCCGAATACCGAGATCGAAACACGCATAACCTTGACCCCCAAGATCAGCTATGGCGACACGCTCAAGCGGCGCTGAACGGGGCAAGCTGCAACAACTCGACAATCGAACCGCCCGTGCGTTGTTCATGGACCGTCACGCGCTGGCGGAACAGCCCGCAGGTCCGGCCAAAGGGCCCGATCTGCTGCATCTGATCCACCGGCTGGGTTTCGTGCAGCTCGACAGCATCAACACCGTGGCGCGCGCCCATGACATGATCCTGTTCTCGCGCCGCCCATCCTATCGGCCGAACGACCTCAAGCGCCTGTACGAGCGCGACCGCAGCCTGTTCGAACACTGGACCCACGACGCCGCCGTGATCCCGATGGGGTTCTACCCGCATTGGCACCTGCGCTTCCAGCGCGACGCCGAGATGCTGCGGGCCCGCTGGCGCAACTGGCGGCGCGACGGGTTCGAACAGCAGTTCGAAACCGTGCTGCGGCACATCCGCGACCACGGCCCGGTGTGCTCGGCCGATCTGGGGCAGGATGAGAAAAAGGGCTCGGGCGGGTGGTGGGATTGGCATCCCTCGAAAACGGCACTGGAATACCTGTGGCGCTCGGGCGCGCTGACGGTGGTAGGGCGCCGAGGGTTTCAAAAGCAATACGACCTGACCGAGCGCGTGATCGATACCCATCTATGCCCCGGCGTCATGGAGTGCGATCATCAAGCGACGGTGGACTGGCTGTGCCATGCGGCGCTCGACCGGTTGGGCTTTGCCACCTCGGGCGAACTGGCCGCGTTTTGGGACACGGTCACCGCTGCCGAGGCGAAAGCGTGGTGCAAACAGGCTCTGACACGGGGGGATTTGCAGGAAATCGAAGTGGAATGCGCTGATGGTCGAATGCGCCGCGTGTTTGCGCGACCCGATCTGACGGACCGGGTTGCCGACCCTGCCCCCGCGCCGCGGCGGATCCGTGTGCTCAGCCCGTTCGACCCGATGCTGCGCGACCGCAACCGCGCCCAACGCCTGTTCGGCTTCCACTATCGGATCGAGGTCTTCGTGCCCGAAGCCAAGCGGATCTATGGTTACTACGTCTTTCCGCTTCTCGAGAAAGACCGCCTGATCGGGCGGATCGACATGAAGGCCCATCGCGACGAAAGCACCTTGCGGGTCCGCGCCCTTTGGCCCGAGCGTGGGGTCCGGTGGTCGGACGCCCGCACGCGGCGGCTCGAGGCCGAGCTGGACCGGGTACGCCGTTTTGCCGGGCTGGATCAGGTCTCCTTTGCCGCAGATTGGCTGCGCGCGCCTGTTTGAGCAGCTAAAAATCTCTTTTTAGGGTCTATTCCGCCGGTCCGAGGGTCAGGCGGATGAGGTCCAGCCCGTCGATACCGCCGGTCAGCTCGTCTCCGGCGACGACCGGGCCGACACCGGCGGGCGTTCCGGTCAGGATAAGGTCGCCGGGCCGCAGGTGATAGAACCGGGACAGGTGCATGACGATCTCGTCGATCTTCCAGATCAGCTCGGACAGGGTGGCGTCCTGCCGGACCTCACCGTTCACGCTCAGATGGATGCGGATGTCATCGGTCGGCGCCCAATCGGAGGCGCGGGTCAGCGGCGCGAACACCGCGCCGTTTTCCACATCCTTGCCCAGATCCCAGGGGCGCTGCTTGTTGCGCTCGCGGATCTGCAGGTCGCGCCGGGTCATGTCCAGAGCGCAGCAATATCCGAACACGGCATCCCAAGCCTGCTGCGACGTCGCCTGAAACACCGGGCGACCGATGGCCAGAGCCAGTTCCATTTCGTGGTGATAATTCTCGGTGCCCGGCGGGTAAGGCACGGTCTGCCCGGTAAGAATGGCGTTCTGCGGAGACTTGGTGAAATAGAACGGCGCTTCACGGTCGACCTCATTTCCCATCTCGGCCGCATGGGCGGCATAGTTCCGTCCGACGCAAAAGATACGCCCCACCGGATAGGTGTTGGCCTCTCCAACCACTGGTATCTGCACCACGTCCGGCAGGGAAAACAGAGATTTGGCCATGTTGCATCCTTTCCTTCACATTGCCGCGCAGACTAAACGAGACACACCGCCGTTCAACCCAGCAAACACGCCGATTATTGCCGGCCCGTCTGGACGTTTCGGCGCGAAGTTGCCAAGGCCGCGGATCTGGGCGCAAGCCAGTTTCATCCGCGCAGACTATCCGTCTTTATTTTAGGGAAACTTGGGACCGCCCTGTTTGAAAAACCGCACAGGCCGCGCATCATGAACGGACATATCGGGCAGATATTCGAAGGCAGCACAACAGGCCCGCGGGCCGCGTTCCCCTATTGCGGCTTGGTTTCGCGGTCAGGCGCGCTAGATTTTCTTTCAGACGGTCGGCGCGCCCAGCCAATCAAGCGTGGTGCATCAGCGTGCGACCGTCGCGAATACCAAGGAAATATTACGGTTTCGGAGAACCGCCGCTCTGGCCTCATCCCCCTGGGTGCTTGGGCTGCGCTGTCGGGGTGCAATTTGGGCGCCTCACATTCTCCGATTCAGGGCCGGAACCCTTCAACACAGGGATTCTTCGGCCCCGGGCCAGGCAAATAACTTCAGACACCGTCTGGCCACCCCGCCGGAGTCGACCCCTAGTTTCTCCGGCGGGGTTCTCCGATCCGCACAGCCGGTGCGATTTTCTTTATTAGAGCCTGAGTTTGGATCGAACGGCCGCCACGGTCCCACCTCACAGCGCCATCGTCGTCCGGAATTTGATTGACCTGCCCGCCTGCATCGCCATCACTTGCCCGCGAAAGATGCGAAGGCGGAAGGCAAGGCAGATGAGATGGGATGAATTCTCGGAATGGGGCAAACGCATTTCCGAGTGGACGCAGCATTATCACCAAACCGTCGGCCAGCACCCGGTGCGCGCCCGGACCGAGCCCGGCGAGGTGCTGAACGCGCTTCCCGCGAAGG
This sequence comes from Ruegeria sp. CG3, assembly GCF_056537205.1. Lineage (NCBI taxonomy): Bacteria > Pseudomonadati > Pseudomonadota > Alphaproteobacteria > Rhodobacterales > Roseobacteraceae > Ruegeria > Ruegeria sp. CG3. The sequence goes on from NZ_JBQFRC010000002.1 coordinate 410,668, forward strand.
CGCCGGAGCATGGCGAACCGATAGAAGGGATTTTTCAAGACTTCGAGCGGATCGTGATGCCCGGCATCACCCATTGGCAGCACCCGCGCTTCTTCGCCTATTTCAACTCGAACGCCTCGGCGCCGTCGGTGCTGGCCGAGTTTCTGGCCAGCGCGATCGCGCCGCAATGCATGCTGTGGCAGACCTCGCCCGCGGCGACCGAGATGGAAACCCGGATGATGGACTGGCTGCGGCAGGCGCTGGACCTGCCAGAAGGCTTTGCAGGGGTGATCCAGGATTCAGCCTCATCGGCCACGCTGGCCGCCGTTCTGACCATGCGGGAAAAGGCGCTGAACTGGCAGGGCAACCGTCAGGGCCTGTTTGGGCAGACACCCTTGCGCGTCTATTGCTCGTCCGAGGTGCACACATCAATCGACCGCGCCATCTGGGTGGCCGGGATCGGGCAGGACAACCTGGTGCGCGTCCCGATCAAGGGTGACTGGCGCGGGATGGACCCCGCCGCACTTGAGGCCGCGATCCGGGCCGATCTGGACGCCGGACTTCACCCCGCAGGGGTGATCATGTGCGTCGGCGGTACCGGGACCGGCGCGACCGATCCGGTGGATGAGTGTCTGAAAGTCGCGCAGAAATATGGGCTGTACACGCATGTGGATGCAGCCTGGGCCGGGTCGGCGATGATCTGCCCCGAATACCGCCACTATTGGCCGGGGATCGGCCAGGCCGACAGCATCGTTTTCAACCCGCACAAATGGCTGGGGGTTCAGTTCGACTGCTGCGCGCATTTCCTGAAAGACCCCGACGATCTGGTACAGACGCTGGCGATCAGCCCCGAATTCCTCAAAACCCACGGCAAGGACGGGATCATCAACTACTCGGAATGGTCGGTGCCGCTGGGCCGCCGGTTCCGGGCGCTGAAACTGTGGTTCGTGATCCGCGCCTATGGGCTAGAGGGGCTGCGCGCGCGGCTGCGCAACCACGTCAACTGGTCGCGCGACCTGCATGACCGGCTGGCGGCCGAGCCGGATTTCCGGATCGCCACCCCGCCCATGTGGTCCCTGTGGACCTTCCGATATGAGCCACCCGGCGCCGCGGATCTGGACGACCTGAATCTGCGGCTGGTGAACGCCATCAACGATGACGGGCGCATCTATCTGACCCAGACCCGAGTCGAAGGCGACATCGTCATCCGCTTTCAGGCTGGCCAGTTCGAAACCACCGAGGAGGATGTCCGGATGGCCTTTGACGTGATCACCGAAATCGCCCGCACCTTGCCCACACCCCCGCAGGAGGACCGCTGATGCCCGCCCCCAAAAACCCTTTCAAACAGGCTCTGATAAAGGGCGAAATGCAGATCGGCTGCTGGATGAGCTTTGCCGAAGCCATCACCGCGGAAATCATGGGAACCGCGGGCTTTGACTGGCTGGTGATCGATGGCGAACATGCGCCGAATGACATCCGTTCGATCCGCGATCAGCTGATTGCGCTGGCCAACAGCCCTTCGCACGCGGTGGTGCGGCTGCCCATCGGCGAGACCTGGATGATCAAGACCGTGCTGGACGCCGGCGCCCAGACCATTCTGGTGCCGATGGTCGAAAGCGCGGAACAGGCGCGCGAGCTGGTTCGGGCCTGCCAGTATCCGCCCAAAGGTGTGCGGGGCGTCGGGGCCGCCGCAACACGGGCGACAATGTACGGCACGATCCCCGATCACGTGGCCACGGCCGACCCCGAGATCTGTTTGCTGGTTCAGGTGGAAAACCTCGCGGGCATGGCCGCGCTGGACGACATCCTTCAGGTCGAGGGCGTGGACGGCGTTTTCATCGGCCCGGCCGATCTGTCCACCGACATGGGTTACAAAGGCGACAGCACGGTGCCAGAGGTCCGCACCGCCATCGCGGATGCTTTGAAACGGATCCGGGCAGCAGGCAAGGCGCCGGGTATTCTGGGCACCAATGATGAAGCGGTTCAAGCGTATCGGGACATGGGCGCGCAGTTCCTGGCGGTCGGTATCGACGTCATGCTGCTGGCTCAGGCCGCCCGCGGGCTGGCCGCGAAATGGCGTCCCTGAGAGCGGCTCATCCCTGCATTTCGGCGGCGGCCTGCGCATAGCCGCCCGATGCACCATCGACGAAATGTACGTGATCGTCGCGCGTGGCGGCGGGCACGAAGCAGGTCATCATCGCCTCTTGCTGGGAATGGATGCCATATCTGATTTTGCCGCGTCCGCGCGCATCCTCAAGGGTCCGGGCGATGCGCGACAGGGTCTCGTCGTCACAATCCAGCGTCATCTTCAACCCGTCATCAAACTTGCGGAAATCCGCATTTCGGCTGACCATGTTCTTGTAGTGGCCCGGCTCAAACTCGCCCAGTTGCTTGCCTGATTTGAACAGCAGCCAAATCAGCAGGTTCTGCACAAGCAGCGCGGCCTTGCGCACGGCCAGATTGCGCCCAGCGCGCGAGACATGGGCATCCAGTGCAAGACCCGGAGGTGGCCACTTGATCGGAGGGCCGCCGGCCGGCACGGGATGGCCCGCGCGCTCCAGAGCCTCGGATGCGGACAGAACTGATTGCGCCAGATCAGCAAAATCGCGTTCTGTCGCCTGCGCAGTGGGCTGGATGACAAGTGACACGATCTGCCCATGCCGCGCAGGGCTGTTGGACCAGCGGCAGGACAGTCCCGTCAGGTCGGGCTGCGCGTCGGACCCGGCGGGCGGAACCTCGTACCGGCCAGCCTTCATCTGCGCCTCGGCCCAGGCCAGTCCGCCACCGGTGAACATGGCGTAATCCACCCCCGAGGACGGCGCATAGCGCGCCACCCGCAAGTCGAGCCCCTCCGCGCGCAGGTCGGACACAGGAACTAAAGCCGCACGCAGCGCGATGCCGAACTCGGTTTCCGCCCAACTGCGCAGCGCGGCCAAGGTGTCGCGCGCCATGTCGGCATCGTCCTTCGGGATGGCAAATCCGGCGCCGTCGCCACCAAATACATAGGGAAAAACTCGCCCGCTCAGCGCGTTGATCATGCCTGAGATCACCGCCGCGCCCACCATGTTCACCGTCTTGTAGCGACCACGCGCGATTTCGCCGGTCGAGTCCACGATATCGGCGACGCCCACGATCCAGTCATCCGGGACCGGGGTGAATTGTTCCGGATCCGACAGCGCAAGAAAGTCGCGTGTAATGGGTACGCGGTCGTAGAATCCGATATCGGCGGTCTTCATTGTCCCTCCCGTTTGCTTGCCGCAATGATAGCGTAGTGCGGGGGCGTTTCCCGATACTGCAACATATCACACGCGCTTGTGCATGGCATCGGGACGTGCCAAGCATCCCACCAAGGCGGACGGCAAGGAGACCGACATGCAGGCAGGTTTGGTGATCTTGTGTCTGGCCTATGTCCTCAGCCAGTTCTTCCGCGCGTTCCTTGCGGTTCTGACTGCCGATCTGGCGCGAGACATCGGCGCCACGCCCGAAGATCTGGCCTGGGCCTCGGGTCTGTGGTTTCTGGTATTTGCGGCGATGCAGATCCCGGTGGGCTGGGCGCTGGACCGGGTTGGCCCCCGGCAGACGGCGGCGGTTCTGCTACTGATCGGCGGCGCGGGTGGGGCCGCGGTGTTCGCGCTGGCCGCGACGCCCCTGCATGTGGCGGTGGCGATGGCGTTGATCGGGGTCGGGTGTTCGCCGGTTCTGATGGCCTCGTATTTCATCTTTGCCCGCGAATACCCGCCCGCGAAGTTCGCGACCCTGGCCGCGGTGATGCTGGGCGTGGGGTCGGTCGGCAACCTCGTGGCCTCGTACCCTACGGCGCTGGCGGTCGAGCTGATGGGCTGGCGCGCGACGCTGGCGGGGTTGGCCGCGATCTCGGGCGCCGTGGCCGTGGGCATCTGGGTGACGGTCAAAGACCCCGCGCGGGTGGTGTCAGAGCAGAAAGGGTCGGTTCTGGACCTGCTGCGCGAACCTGCGCTGTGGGCGATTTTGCCGTTGATGCTGGTGGCCTATGCACCCTCGGCCGCGCTGCGGGGGCTGTGGGCCGGCCCCTATCTGCTGGACGTGTTCGGGCTGAGCGCCACCCAGATCGGGCAGGCCACGCTGGTCATGGGCGCCGCGATGATCGCGGGCACCTTTGCCTATGGGCCGCTGGACCGGCTGCTGAACACCCGAAAATGGGTGATCTTCGGCGGCAACGCGCTGGCGGTGCTGGCGCTGGGGCTGCTGGGGCTGTGGGTCGCCGAGGCCGTCTGGCTGTCGGTTCTACTGATGGCGCTGATCGGGTTTCTGGGGGCATCCTTCCCGGTGATCATGGCGCATGGGCGCGCCTTCATCCCGGCGCATCTGGTGGGGCGCGGCGTGACCCTGCTGAACCTGTTTGGGATCGGCGGCGTGGGGCTGGCGCAATTCGCCACCGGCCGCATCCATGCGGCGACGGTGGACATGGGGCCAACCGCACCCTACACAGCGATATTCGCCTTCTTTGCCGTCACGCTGACGATCGGCTGCGTGATCTACCTGTTCAGCCGTGACAGCATGGAGTGAGACCCGCAGGAGCGCGCGCCGTGAACGACCCCGTTGTTATTGCCCCAAACCTCAAACGCCGCCTGTCCGGCGTGACCGCCACGATCGCGCGGCTGGTGCCGTTGCAGGCACAGTGGATCGACATCGCAGCCACCGGTCCGGGTCTGCCTTCGGACATCCCGCACATCCCGCTGGGCCGCCTGCCCTTTCTGTCGCGCAAGACGCTGCGGGTCTGGCACGCCCGCCGCAACACCGAGATGCTGCTTGGCCTGATCCTGCGCGACCTGCTGCGGCTGCGGCTGAAACTGCTGTTCACCAGCGCCTCGCAGCGGGCGCACACGGGCTATACCAAGTGGCTGATCGGCAAGATGGACGCGGTGGTGGCGACCTCGCGCAAGACGGCCGGATACCTCGAGCGCGACGCGCAGGTGATCATGCACGGCATCAACCTGCAGGATTTCACGCCACCCGCCGACAAGGCGGGGCTGCGGACGCAAATGGGCCTGCCCAACGGGCTGCTGCTGGGCTGCTATGGCCGCATCCGCCACCAGAAAGGCACCGACGCCTTCGTCGATGCGATGATCGACCTGTGCGGGCAGGTCCCCGACGTACATGGCATCGTCATGGGCCGCGCGACCGAGAAACACAGCGCTTTCCTGACCGAACTGAAGGACAAGGTGGCCCAAGCCGGCCTGTCCGACCGCATCCTGTTCAAGCCCGAGGTCACCGTGGACAAGATTGCCCAATGGTACCAGGTGCTGGATCTGTTCATCGCCCCCCAACGCTGGGAGGGGTTCGGACTGACCCCCCTCGAAGCGATGGCCTGCGGTGTGCCGGTGGTGGCCACCGATGTGGGCGCATTCTCCGAGATCGTGACCGACCCGACGCTGGGTCGGGTGGTGCCTCCGGGCGACATTCCGGCGCTGGCCGCGGCCGCGGCCGAGATGCTGGCGGACCGTGATTCCCTGGCCCGCGCAGGCCGGGCCGCCCGCGCCCATGTGGAACGGAATTTCGACATCAACGGCGAGGCGCAGGCCCTTGTTGCGCTCTATCAGCAGCTGCTGAAGGCCTGAGTCGCCGCAAAACTGCGTCATTCGGTCAATTCCGCCGTGAAGGCCCTTTTTTATTTTCTGCAACGCGGCTATGAACGCGCGTCCTTAATTCAGGAGACTAGACATGGGCTATCGCGTCGTTGTCGTCGGCGCCACGGGTAACGTGGGCCGCGAAATGCTGAACATCCTGGCTGAACGCCAGTTCCCCGTGGACGAAATTGCCGTTCTGGCAAGCCGTCGTTCGCTGGGCACCGAAGTCAGCTTTGGCGACAAGACACTCAAGACCCAGGATCTGGACACTTTCGATTTCACCGGCTGGGACATGGCTCTGTTTGCCGTGGGGTCCGCCGCGACCAAGGATTACGCCCCCAAAGCGGCCGCGGCTGGCTGCGTGGTGATCGACAACTCGTCGCTCTATCGCTACGACCCCGAGATCCCGCTGATCGTGCCCGAGTGCAATCCGCAGGCGATCCACGACTACAAGAACAAAAACATCATCGCCAACCCCAACTGCTCGACCGCGCAGATGGTGGTGGCGCTGAAACCGCTGCATGACCGCGCCAAGATCAAGCGCGTCGTGGTCTCGACCTATCAGTCGGTGTCGGGCGCCGGCAAGGAAGGCATGGATGAGCTTTGGGACCAGACCAAGGCCGTCTACAACCCGATCAACGAGGTTGCGCCGAAGAAGTTCCAGAAGCAGATCGCCTTCAACGTCATCCCGCATATCGACGTCTTCATGGAAGACGGGTCGACCAAGGAAGAGTGGAAGATGGTCGTCGAGACCAAGAAGATCGTCGACCCGTCGATCAAGGTCACCGCGACCTGTGTGCGGGTGCCGGTTTTTGTCGGGCATTCGGAATCGGTGAACATCGAGTTCGAGGAATTCCTGGACGAGGACGAGGCCCGTGACATCCTGCGCGAAGCGCCAGGCGTGATGGTGATCGACAAGCGCGAGGCCGGTGGCTATGTCACGCCGGTTGAATGCGTCGGCGATTTCGCCACCTTCATCAGCCGGATCCGTCAGGACTCAACCGTGGAAAACGGCCTGAACCTGTGGTGTGTCTCGGACAACCTGCGCAAGGGCGCGGCCCTGAATGCAGTGCAAATCGCCGAGCTGCTGGGCCGCGAGGTCATGAAGAAGGGCTGATAGCCGGACCAGACTGAAGTCTTAAAACCCCGCGGCATGGGCTGCGGGGTTTTTTCATTTTTTGCAATGCGAGAAGGAAGGCGCGCCAGGCATCACCGCAGGTTCTGCGCAAGCAATAGCAAATTCGCCAGGTGAATAGCTATTATTCACATAATCAATTTTTCATATTTCACAGCTGCTGGTATTTTTCCGCCCATTGAAGGCGCCTTCGTTTCAATCTCAGCCGAGGGGAAACGAGCCATGATTGACCAAACAGAACCTGACCTGTCGCAGGAACCGGGGTTCGACACCGCGCGATCCCACGTGCTCTGGAACCGCTGACTAGGCCGATGTTTTTCTGACCTTTAGTGCTCGACGCCGCACTGCCAGACGGTTCGGGCCGGGTTGGGCAGCGTGGTTCGGATGCCCGCGTCAGAACACACCTATTTTTGGCAAACCCAGTTTTCAACGCCCCGTGCGGCTCATCGAGTATTCAAAGGAGACCGTTATGACCAGATTGCCCATCATTTTTCTGACCACCGCAGCCATATTTGCCGTTTTGGGCATGTTGTGGGGAATCCAGATGTCCGCCAGCCATGATCACACGCTGTCCCCGGCACATGGCCACCTGAACCTGATCGGGTTCGTTGCGCTGGCAGTGTTCGGATTCTACTACGCTCTGACCCCCGAGGCGGCGCGCAGCGGTCTGGCGAAACTCCACTATGGGCTGTCCGTGGCAACGGTGCTGGTGCTCGTTCCCGGGATCGTGCTGGCAATTACAGAAAGGGGCGAAACCCTTGCCCAGATCGGATCGCTTCTGGCTGTTCTGACCATGGTCCTGTTCGTGTTCATCCTGCTGCGTCACGGTTTCGGAGCGATAGACGCGGACAACCGCAGGCCGGTGGCCGGCAACCCCAACCCAGCCGAATGAACAAGACCGCCCCGCCTGCGCGAGGCGGGGCTTCGTTCAACGGAACGACCGTTTATCCGGGGGTATACCAGATCGGCGACGTATAGGCCCGTTCGGTCGTGATCATCGGAACATAGTCCGGCATCTCGATCCCGAACCGTTGGGCCTCGTAGGCGGTCCAGCGGGGGGTCGGGATCTCGATCACACGGGCGTAGTAGAACGCAGACAGGTTGGGGTCGAAATCCGGATCCTGCCACGTGGTGATCAACTCACTTGCCCCGATCGTGTTGGTCCAAGTGGCGTTTTCGACATCGACGGTGTTGCCGACTTCGGGCAGTTTGCCGTTCTCGTCCAGCTGGCGATCGCCGGCCCAGACGACGTTGTAGACTTTCTCCTGCAAGGCCCCGTCAGCATCGACCCAGCCCTTGACGATCTGGATGCGATCCAGGTTGCCGGAAATCGGGTCCTTCAATGCAAAAACAAGGAAGTTCGGAGCCAGCCCATCGGGAGACGCCTGCAGGTTGCCCCCCATCGGTACGCCTTTTTTATAGCCGGCGTCCGCAGGAACACGGCTTGCGGCATCCTCATCGGTGAAGTCATAACCGCCGAAAAACCGAACCCCCATACGCGACCCCGTGGTCGCGTAGGTCTCCCTGCGCTGCATCGCGTCAAAGATCGCCTCGCGGGTGTTTTCCGTCGCCCAGACCGCACCCAGTCCACCAGCGGCCTGTTTCCAGCCATAGATCGACAGCTCTGGGTCGGGTGCTTCGATTACTAGGTGTTCCCAACGGTTCGGCCCGGGCTCGACCCCGGAATGTTTGCCGAAAAAGTTGTCTTCCTGCGCCGTTGCCATACCGGTATGCGAATCCGTCGCGCCGACCATCCCGAACTTGAACGGGTTAACACCCAGCTCCTGTTCGATCTTGAGCCCGCGCTTCAAAGCCTCGCGCGCGTATTCACCGGCCAGCATCTCGGGTTGCTTCAACTCGGTTCCGTTCAGATTGGCCGCGTCCCATGTGTCGAAATCTGCGAACTCGTCATCGGGGCTGAGGAACGGATGCGCCTCACCGTCGCCCTTGATCTGCGTCGGTTCGTACAGCGGCTCGAACCGGGCGCGCAGGCTTGCGATCTCCTGGGTCAGTGCGGATCCATCGTAGGCGTTCAGAGAGAACATCCGCCCGTTCGACAGGTTGCCGTTGTGCGCGATGGCGAGGACCTCGCCGCCTGTCCTTTCCTCATATTCGGCCAGAAAGGCCCACAGGTCCTCGGGGTTCTTGCTGTCGTATTGCGAGAACGGGCGGGTCTGGTTGGCCCGGTCGCGCCCATCGCGGAACAGCACGTTCCGGTGCAGGTTGTTGGCGCCCTCGGTTGTGTATTCATAACCGATGATGGCTGAAAAGACTCCCGGCTCGTTGAAGCTGTCCGCAAGGGCCGTGTACGCCTCCCACGCATGCTTGATGGCCTTCGGGTTGTCGATGGGCGGGACGTCATCCGACAACGAGGCGACGATCTCCATTGCCGTGTCAAACGCAAGCTGGCTGTCACCCGCCGTCAGCGCCTCGTACCAGGCCTTGCCCTGAGGTGTCGCCAGAACCTCGGCGTCTCCGGCCAGCAGCTGCGGCATCAGCCCATACATCTCGGCATGGTCCGAGACGACCAGCCAATCGAGCGGACGGGACAGCTTGGCCCGAAGGCCGTGGGTTGTCGTGACCTCTTCGCCGCGGGCAAAGCGAAACGCCTGTTCCTGGGTCAGCCGGGTCATCGTGCCGGCATCAACCGAAACCGAAGTATGCAGATGCGAGTCTCCCCACAGCGGCCGTTGGGGAAAGTTCCGCCCCGCATAGGGAGAGAAATCATCAGGCGCCAATACGACGTCCGTGCTGTCCTGCTCGGTCTGGAATTCCTGCGCGGACACGGATGTGGCGGTCAGCGCGGCCAGACAGGCCAATGTCCACAAGGGACGTTGTGAAACGATTGCGAAAGACTTGGTCATAAAATCCCTCCCAGGTGTGTCATTTCCATTCGGTTGGTTCCGGAAATGACGGCAGCCTATCACGGATTTGGATATTCGAATAAAATTTACTATCGACACAACCCGGACCTCGCGCTGCAATGGTTCAGCGCGCAGGCGGCAGACCAATGCAGGGCTGAGGAATCACTCTCCGTTCGAGTCTCTCTGGGCCAGGTCGGCGTTCTGTTGAAGTTGGCTGCAGGGACGGTCATTAGCAGGACCCACAGCGCCAGTGTCGGCTGGCCCGTCAGGTTCGTCCCCGAACAGGAACCATCCACCGGTGCGGCACCCAAGTTCGCGCGAACCTTCTTTCGAGAGATGGCGACCATCCCGATAGTATGCCGTCGTGCCGTCGCTGGCGCGGCACATGCCGTCGGAATCGCAGAGAATCCGATCCAGCCAGACGACCTTGTGGCGGCCCTCGAGCTGGTGCAGCATCTCGGCAACCTCAAGAAGCTCCGGCTGTATGTCCGCGAACGAATAGTCGCACAGATCCGGGTCAGCGCCTCGGAGTTCTGCATTCACCGCGCAATAGCCCAGGTTTTGGCCATTCGAGGGGGGCGGAGACACAACGATCGGGGTTTTACCGGCAGACACAAGCCGTTCGAGCGTTTTTTCCAGGTTCCGCAGAACCGTGCTCTGCGGGCCTTCGGGGTCCATTGCACCGTCAACGGCGGCGAGTCCGCCGGGCTCGAACAGGTAGTAGAACGGCGATGAGACGATGACATAGTCAATGCTGTCGGTCGAAGTGACATAATCCAGCACCTGGTCGCTGAAATCCAGACAGGCTTGCGGGGATTCTCCGGTCCGGCCGCGATCGGCAAAGGCGATACCGGCGATCGGCGCGCAGAGCGACTTGGTCAGCTGGACGACCCCAAGCTCGGGATAGGCCGCGGTCAGGCCGACCACCAGATGCATGGCGAAACTGTCCCCCCAAACCGCAACCTTGGGAGACTCGGAAGTCGCACAGCTGTCCGGCACCGGCATCCGACCGTTGCATTCATTGCTCAAACCGCGGTTCGGAGCCAGGCTTTCGGTCAGCCTTGGCAGATCGAGATCGCGCAGCGCCTTGCGATCGGGCGCGCCATCGGTTGCGAAGATCAACACCCCGACCGAGAACACCAAAGCCGATATCGCGGCGCTTCCGATGAAGATCCCCCGGCGGCTGAACAGACCTTCCCTGCGACGGCGAAAGGGTTGCTCGACGAAGCGCCATGTCAAGGCGGAGAGCACAAAGGCCAGCACAACAAGGCTGGCGATGGTCAGCGGCGTTGGGGCCGGAACACTCCGGATCTTGGCAAAGACCAACAACGGGTAGTGCCACAGATAAAGGCTGTAGCTGATCAGGCCGATCCAGACCATGATCCGAGACGACAACAGCGCCCCCACCGGGTCCCGTTGGCTGGCGAAAAGGATGACCAGAACGGTTCCCAGAACGGGCACGGCCGTAAGGATTGACGGGTGCGGCATGTACCGGTCGAACATCACGTAAGACACCAGCAGCCCGGCCATGCCCAGCAGGGGCAGCACAGTCGAGAAACGCCCCTTGTCCTGCCGCGGAACGAAGGCGCATATCGCGCCGGCCAAAAGCTCCCACGCGCGGGTATAGATGAGGTAGAACCCTGCCCTCGGTTCGTTTTCCGATGTCCACTGCGCCAGCAACAGACTAGCCAAAAGCAACACCGTTAGGCCAATGATGCAGGTCCGGGTCCCTCTTCGAAACAGAAACAGCAGCAGTAGCGGAAACAGCAGGTAGAACTGTTCTTCCACCGCAAGGCTCCAGGTGTGGAGGAGCGGATGCATGTCGAATTCATCCGCGAAATAGTCCTTGTTCCGGAAGAAGAAGACGTTCGACAGGAATACCGCGACGGATGACAGGCTTCGCGAATAGACCCTGAGATCGGCCGGCAGCATCCAGATCCACGCCAGGCAGGTCGTCACGGCCAGAACCACAAAAAGGGCCGGAAGAATCCGCCTGGCTCGCCTTTCGTAGAAATCAACGATGGACAACCGTCCGCGTTGAATATCCCCGATCAGAAGCGACGTGATCAAGTAGCCGCTGATGACGAAGAAGACATCAACACCCAGAAACCCACCGGACAGCCATGACAATCCGGCGTGGTAGAAGACCACTGGCAACACGGCAATTGCCCGAAGGCCGTCAATTTCCCTTCTGTAGGCGATGCTCAATACGGCCAACCTCAAGATGCTGGCTGAAATGCTAGCGCCCGTCCGGGGTGCCATCAACGATGTTTGTCAGTCAGCCCGCTCTGAAGGAAAATGTGTGGTTTTGCGAACAGGGGTTTGCCTGTTCGCTCCGCACATCGTGCATGGGTCCACGCCATGAATCCGGTAGTTAGGCGCGCATCCGATCCCAAGATCTCCGGGTCAGAAACGCTCGGCCCGCAGAACCTGGCAATCGGTGACGCTTACAACCCCGATATGGCGATCAAGTACGGGAAGGATCGCGCTCAGCAGCCCGTCCAAGCGATCGGGGCGAATGATGCAGATGACCTGGACCATCCCGCTGGCGCGGCTGACCTGGCCAGAACGGCTCCATTCACCCGATCGTCCCGATCCGCCGAGCACCGGCAGGATCGTGAACCCGGTCACACCTTGATCGACCAGAGCATCCGTCAGACGGGACTTCACGATGGCTTCGATGGTGATCTCGACCCGTTTGGCATCATGTGTCTGCATCGCTTTATCCTCCGGTAACGGCCCGGGCGACCGAGACGTAGATCGGCAGGCCCAGCGCCAGGTTGAATGGGAACGTGACGCCCAAAGACAGGGTCAGATAGATGGACGGGTTCGCCTCGGGCACGGCCACGCGCATCGCCGCCGGAACCGCGATGTACGAGGCGGAGGCGCCCAACACCATCAGCAACACCGCTCCACCGGTGGACAGACCCAACAGGAGCGCGGCCACCAACCCGGCACCGGCCCCGATCAGGGGCATCAGCACGCCAAAGCCAAGCAGACCCATCGTGATCAGCCCGCGCCCGGCACGCAATCCGCGCCCGGCAACGATACCCATGTCCAGCAGGAACAGGCACAGAACCCCCTTGAACGGTGCGACCACGAAGCTGCTGATCTCGGCCAGACCGTCCTCGCCCGTGATCCAGCCGATTGCAAACGACCCGACCAGCAGAACGATCGAACCATTGAGGGCAATCTCGCGCCAGAGATCCGAGTCCATCCGGCGGGCTCCGCCGCCGCGGGAGATCAGCCACAGAGCGGACAGGATCGCCGGCGCTTCCATCGCCGCCGCAACGGCCACCATATAGCCCTCGTACATCAGGCCCTGACTTTCCAGAACCGACGTACCGGCCACGAATGTGACGATCGAGATTGAGCCGTAATGCGCTGCGACCGCGCCGGCGTTGACATGGTCCAGGTTGGTCAGCACACGCAACAGGCCAAACGCCACCAGGGGCAGCAATGCGGACAGAATGACACCTGCAATGAGGGACAAGCCAAGCGTGGCGTCGATCCCGTGTGCGGCAACACTGACACCACCCTTGAAGCCGATCGCAAACAGCAGATAGATCGACATCGCCTTGGCGATGGCCTCGGGAATTGTAAGGTCCGATCGGGCCAATGCCGCTGACAGACCAAGCACAAAACTGAGAATGATCGGCGAGACCAGATTGTCGGCCGCCAGAGACAACAGGTTTTCCATACAGTCACCGCACCCTAATTGAACTAACGTTCAATTAGGGTGCGTTTTTCCGATTTAAAGACTAAACCGGCAGGAATTTTTTTCCTGACGGATCATAATACTCCAGACCGCCTTCGCCGATGTCGGTCCACAAGCCGTGCAGCGATATCGAGCCGTTCTGTACGGCCTCGGCCACGAACGGGAAGGTCATCAGGTTTTCGAGCGACGCGACAACCGCCTGACGCTCGAACTGGCGCGCCTGTTCGGCGGGGTCCTCGACATCGGAGACCAGATCGAATTTCGGCTTGAGGATGTCCATCCAGCGTCCGACAAAGCTCTCTTTGGCTTCCAGTTGCGGCGCTTCGCCCTTGCACATGTCGATACAGCCCTGCACCCCGCCGCATTGCGAATGTCCCAGTACGATCAGATGCGCCACTTTCAATGCCGTCACTGCATATTCGATGGTTGCACTGGTGCCGTGGCGCTCGCCGTCCGGTTCGTAGGGCGGCACTAGGTTGGCAATATTGCGGTGGATAAAAAACTCGCCCTGGTCGGCCCCGAAAATCGAGGTGACATGGACCCGGCTGTCACAGCAGGAAATCACCATCGCCCGCGGACGCTGACCCTCGGTCGCCAGCCGGCGGTACCAGGCCTGGTTCTCGGAATAGGACGTGGCTTTCCAACCGTGGTACCGTTTGACCAGATAGCTCGGCAGAGGTTTGGCGTGGTGCATCGCGTTTTCCCAAATTTGCAGTTCGACCGCCGATCTAACGCAAGTTCGAGCAAAATTCGAGACATTATCCCGATTGGCCGAAAGGAATTGCAAAGGTCTTTTGTGACAGGTTCGCAGATGCCGTGGGGGCAGAAAGATTGGGGTGAATGAGGTGGACAAGATCGTCACGCTTGAACAGAAGGAGTCCGTGCGTCTGGATCCGGACCGGCTGAACGGACTGTATCGGCAATTGGGTGACACGAACGCGGTCGACGTTCTATGCCGAACGGTCGAGGAACTGGCAGTACGCCTGTCGAATTGTGAACGGCTCTGGCGTCAACGCGACTGGGCGGGGCTGCGCAAATGCGCCAAGTCTCTGGTCGCAATATCCGAACAGGTCGGCATGACGGCGTTGGCCCGGGTCGCCGGCGACGTGGCCCGGACGGTAGATGCCGGCGATGCGGTGGCGACCGGAGCTACGCTCAGCCGACTGATCCGGGTGGGCGAGCGGTCGCTGACCGCTGTATGGGATCAACAGGATCTTTCGATATGACGGGTTGCGGGCGAACAACAGGCGGCTAGTGTAGGCGTCACCAGAACAGTCCGAGGCGCCCATGTCCCTGTCTTTTGCACCTTCCGATGCCCCTGCCATTGATCTGCATGTTCTTGCGCAGGACGGGCTCGAGCCATGGCTGAAGTCTCAGCCCGATGAGACACGGGCTTGGGTAGCCGCGAACGGATTCACCGGCGCAATCGGGCAGGTTCTGCTGGTTCCCGGACCGACGGGCGCGCCGCAATTCGCGCTGGCAGGCTATGGAACCGACACCCGGCGCGCTCGGGTACGCTTTCCGCTTGCCGCCGCCGCCGAGGTTCTGCCCGAAGGCACTTACCGGATTGCATCCGGTTTGCCGACAGACAGAGCCGAAATCGAAGCCTTGGGCTGGTTGCTGACCGGGTACAGTTTCGACCGATATGCCGAACAGTCCGGCGCAAAGGCCCGATTGGTCGCGCCGGACGGTGTGAATGCTCCGCAGATTGAGATCATGGCCAATGCCGAAGCTCTCACCCGTGACCTGGTCAACACTCCGACGGCCGACATGGGACCTCAGGCCCTGCAAGACGCCGTTGAAACGCTGGCGCAGGAGTACGGGGCTCGTTGTGCCGTCACCATTGGCGACAGCTTGCTGGAACAGAACTTTCCCATGATCCACGCGGTGGGTCGGGCCGCTGAACAGGCTCCGCGCCTGATTGAGATGACCTGGGGCACAAGCGGTCCGAAGCTGACCTTGGTCGGCAAGGGCGTCTGCTTTGACACCGGCGGGTTGAACCTGAAGCCCGGTGCCTCGATGGGGTTGATGAAAAAGGACATGGGCGGCGCGGCGAACGTGCTGGGACTGGCGCGCATGATCATGGCGCTGGATCTGCCGCTGCAGTTGCGGGTGCTGATTCCGGCTGTGGAAAACGCGGTGGCGGGCAACGCGTTCCGGCCCGGCGACATCCTGACCTCACGCAAGGGCTTGACGGTCGAGATCAACAACACCGATGCCGAGGGGCGGCTGGTTCTGGCCGACGCGCTGGCGCTGGCGGATGAGGGCGCGCCGGATCTGGTGATCTCGATGGCGACGCTGACCGGCGCGGCGCGGGTGGCGGTGGGGGCGGATCTGGCCCCGTTCTATACCGATGACGATGCCGCCGCGCAGGCCTTGTCGCAGGCCGCCGTTCAGGCGGCTGACCCGGTCTGGCGGATGCCGTTCCACACGCCCTATGAGACGTTGATCGAGCCGGGGATCGCCGATCTCGACAACGCGCCGGCGGGCGGGTTTGCCGGGTCGATCACCGCAGCGTTGTTCCTGCGGCGGTTCGTGGAAAACAGCCGGTACATGCATTTCGACATCTATTCATGGCAAAAGGCCAAAGAGCCCGGCCGCAGCAAAGGCGGGTTGGGACAAGGGCCGCGCGCCCTGCTGACCGCCCTGCCCGGGATGTTGGGCCTGTGAACCGCGCGCGCGTCATCCGCCCCGTCGTGGACCTGCTGCGCAACCCCAAGGGCCCGCGCGACCGGCAGCTGCTGTATGGCGACGGCCTGGACGTCACCGAACAGTCCGGCGGCTGGTGCCGGGTGGATTCCGACAAGGATGGGTATCAAGGCTGGCTGCGCGCGGACCAGTTGGGCCCCGACGCCCCGGCCACGCATTGGATCTGGGCCCCGGCGACCCATGCCTATTCGGAACCCGACATCAAAAGCCCGGACCGGGTCAGCCTGAGCTTTGGCAGCAGGATCGTGGTGCTGTCGCAGCAGGACCGCTTTGTCGAGACCGAGCTTGGGTTCATCCCCGCAGTGCATGTCAAACCGGTCGGAACCCTGCTGAACGACCCGGTCGCGGTGGCCGAGCTGTTTCTGGGCACACCCTATCTTTGGGGTGGAAACAGCCGGTGGGGGCTGGATTGTTCAGGCCTGATTCAGGCCGGGCTGCTGGCCTGCGGCGTTGCCTGCCCTGGCGACAGCGGCGACCAGGAGCGGGAGCTTGGCACCGCACTGCCCGAAGGCACCCTGGCGCAGCGTGGCGATCTGTTGTTCTGGAAAGGCCATGTGGCCTGGGTGTCCGGCGACAACATGCTGCTGCATGCCAATGCCCATCACATGGCGGTGGTCTTTGAACCGATGGACCAGGCCATTGCCCGGATCGAGACCCAGGGTGACGGGCCGGTCACGGCGCAAAAGCGGCTCTAATCCGGGTCGACCGAGCGGATCAGCTTGCGCTCCAGCACCCGCAGGACGGCGCGCAGGTCGTGCCCGCGTTTCAGGATGCGCCCGTCCATGCCCACCACCGAATACATCCCCTGCTTTGAACGCAGCCGGGGGTGTTTTTCAACACGATAGATCGGGTGCTCGGCCGTACGTCGGAAGATCGAGAATATGGCAACGTCGCGCAGATTTGATATTCCGTAGTCACGCCATTCTCCGGCGGCGACCATCCGTCCATAGACGGAAAGAATCTGTGACATCTCTTGCCGGTTGAAGGCCACCGGCATCTGGACCGGGCTTGCAGGGTTCCGGCTGGGAGGCTGCATGTTCATGACTTCAGCCTTGCCGGAAAATGCGATCAGATCAAGCCTGTCACGACATGGTGTGGTATTTTTGAACCGCCCGTCAGTGCCGGCGCCCGACCTGGCGGCAGATCAGGATCACCGGCAGCAGGCCCACGGCCAAGATCACCAGCGACGGAACGGCAGCGCCCTCCAACCGTTCGTCCGAGGCCAGCCGGTAGGCCTGAACCGCCAGCGTGTCAAAGTTGAAGGGCCGCATGATCAGCGTGGCCGGCAGTTCCTTCATCACGTCCACGAATACGATCAGCAGCGCCGTCAGCAGCGAGGGCGTGAGGATCGGCAGATGCACCCGACGCAACGTGCCCAATGGCGTCTGCCCCAGCGAGCGGGCAGCGGCATCCATATTTGCATGAACGGTGCTCTGACCGCTTTCATAAGCGCTGAGCGCGGCCGCGAGGAAGCGCACCATGTAGGCCGCCACCAACAACCAGATCGAGCCGGTGACCAGCAACCCGGTCGACACGCCGAAGGTCTGCCGCATCCAGGCGTCCAGCGCATTGTCGAACCCGGCAAAAGGCACGATCAGCCCCACCGCGATCACGCCGCCTGGCACGGCATAGCCCAACCGCGCCGCATAAGCCGCCATGGCCGAACCGCGCCCGGGTCTCAGCCGTTGGAAGAACCCGACGCAGACCGCCGCGCAGACGGTGATCACCGCCGCCGTTCCTGCCAGAGTCAGAGAGTTCCGAATGAACCCGAGATAGCGGGCCGAAAGCAGGTTCTGCTCGGACTCCAATCCCATCTGAGTCAGCACGATCACCGGAAGTAGAAAGCCGAACAAAACCGGAATGGCGCATAAAACCCATGCCGCCACAGCCTGCCAGCCGCTCAGCTGTGCAGCGGGCAATGCCGCGTGGCGTTTGCCGGGTTGGTAGTATTTGGCCTTGCCGCGCTGGGTGCGCTCGGTCACGGCCATCACCAGCGCAAAGGCCAGAAGGCACAGCGCCAGCTGCGCCGCCGCCGCGCGGTCGGCCATCGAAAACCAGCTGGTGTAGATGCCGGTGGCAAAGGTCTGAACCCCGAAATAGGCGACCGTACCGAAATCAGCGATGGTCTCCATCACCGCCAGCAGCACGCCACCGGCAATCGCGGGCCGCGCCATCGGCAGCGATACCCGCCAAAAGGCCGACCACGGGCTGCTGCCCAGCGCCCGCGCCGCCAGAAAAGCGGTGGCACTTTGCTGCAGAAAGGCCGCGCGCGCCAACAGATAGACATAGGGGTACAGCACCAGGATCAGCATCACCGCCGCGCCCTCGGTCGAGCGGATCTCGGGGAACCAATAGTCGCGCGGGCCCCAGCCGGTCACCTGGCGCAGCGTGGCCTGAACGATGCCGGGATGATCGAGGATGAAGGTATAGGCATAGGCCAGCACATAGGCCGGAAAGGCCAGCGGCAGCACCAATGCCACCTCGAACAGGCGTACGCCGGGAAAACGGGTCATGGTGACCAGCCACGCGGCCCCGACCCCGATGGCGAATGTTCCCACCGAAACCAATGAGACCAGGATCAGCGTGGTGGCCGCATAGCCGGGCAGGACCGTGTCCAGCAGATGCCGGATCGTGTCAGTGCCGCCGGTGACGGCCGCCAGCACCACGGCGACCATCGGCAACAGGCAGGCTGCTGCAACCAGATAGGCCAAGGCCCCGACGAACCGGGTGCCCAAGGCCCCACGGTTGCGCGATCCATGTTCTGAGAATTCGATCTGGGCCATGGCCTCGGGTCGGCAAAGGTTGCGGTTCCCCTTTAATCGACCAAAAAACTCGGAAACGCCAGTGGGCAGGCACAGGATTCTGCGGCGCATTTGGCCGCAGAACCCCGGGCCGGATCAGTCGTAGACGCGCTGATCCTCGATCACCAGCCCGTCCTTGGGCAGCGTGCCGGGTGGCACCACCTGAACGGTGCCCTTCAGCTTGAGAACCTCGACCACCGACTTGGCATAGGTGCCGTCATCGCCGCCGGGGCTTTCGATCTGCACGGTCATCGTGTCCATCTCGCCCTGCCGGGCAGCGATGACGCGGGCCTTGACGATCTCGTCATGCTTGGCGACCAGCGCGGCCACCTGTTCGGGGCGCACGAACATGCCCTTGATCTTGGTGGTCTGATCGGCGCGCCCCATCCAGCCCTTGATGCGGAGGTTGGTGCGGCCACAGGGCGACTGCCCGGGCAGCACCGCCGACAGATCACCGGTGGCAAAGCGGATCAGCGGATAGTCGGGGTTGAGGGAGGTCACCACGACCTCGCCGACCTCGCCTTCCGCCACCGGTGTTCCGGTGCCGGGGGTCACGATTTCGACGATGACATGCTCGTCGATGATCATGCCCTCCATCGCGGCGCTTTCATAGGCGATGTTACCCAGATCGGCCGTGGCATAGCATTGCAGGCAGGAAATTCCGCGATCGGCATAGGCCTGGCGCAGGCTGGGGAACAGTGCCCCGCCGCCCACGACAGCCTTCGAGAAATTCAGAGCGACGCCCATCTCGTCGGCCTTGTCCAGGATCACCTTCAGGTAATCGGGCGTGCCGGCATAGGCGGTGCAGCCCACGTCGCGCGCGGCGGTGACCTGAAGTTCGGTCTGGCCGGTGCCCGCGGGCAGCACGGCGGCGCCCACGGCACGCGCGCCGTTTTCAAAGATCATGCCCGCGGGTGTCAGGTGATAGCCAAAACAGTTCTGCACGATATCGCCCCCGCCCACGCCCGCCGCATGCAGGAACCGGCCCATGCGCCACCAGTCGTGATCGACCCCGCCGGGTTCATAGATCGGGCCGGGCGACTGGAACACATGGGCAAAGCCATGCGCAGGTTTGACGGTAAAGCCACCAAAGGGCGGGTGCTGACCCTGCGCCTTGGTCAGGTCGGACTTGCGCAGAACCGGCAGCCTGGGCAGATCGGCGATGGTCTGGACCGCATCCAGATCGACATCGGCGAAATGGGCCGCGAACCCGGGCGCGGATTTCGCCCGCGCCAGCTGTTCGCGCAGACCGGTCGATTGCTCGGCGGCGCGCTGATCGGCCGAACGGGTTTCCAGAGCGTCGTAGTATGTCATCGCCAGATCCTCCATCCGCTCACAGCCACCTCTTGCGGCGACGATAGGACCGCACGTCGCGGAAGCTCTTGCGGCCTTCGTCGGACATGCCGAGGTAGAACTCCTTGACGTCCGGGTTCTCGCGTAGTTCGGCGGCAGGGCCGTCCATCACCACGCGCCCCGATTCCAGGATATATCCGTAATGGGCAAAGCGCAGCGCCACGTTGGTGTTCTGCTCGGCCAGCAGGAAGGACACGCCTTCCTGTTCGTTCAGGTCCTTCACGATGGTGAAGATCTCCTCGACCAGCTGCGGCGCAAGGCCCATCGAGGGCTCGTCCAGCAGGATCGTCTCGGGGCGGCTCATCAGCGCGCGGCCCATGGCGACCATCTGCTGTTCCCCGCCCGAGGTATAGCCCGCCTGTGACCGACGCCGCTCTTTCAAGCGGGGGAAATAGTTGTAGACCAGTTCGAGATCCTGCTGGATGGCGGCCTTGCCGTCCTTGCGGGTATAGGCCCCGGTCAGCAGGTTTTCCTCGACGGTCAGATGTTCGAAACAGTGGCGGCCCTCCATCACCTGGATGACGCCCTTCTGCACCAGATCGGCCGGATCGCTCTCGTGCACGTTCTGGCCGCGATACTTGATCGAGCCCTTGGTGACCTCGCCGCGTTCGGAATGCAGCAGGTTCGACACCGCCTTGAGCGTCGTCGTCTTGCCGGCCCCGTTGCCGCCCAGCAGCGCGGTGATCCCGCCCTTGGGCACGGTCAGGCTGACGCCTTTCAGCACGAGGATCACGTGGTTGTAGATCACCTCGATATTGTTGACCTCAAGCAGGGTTTCCGCCTGCACGTCAGTGGTTTGTGCCGCATCCAGCATCAGCGCGTGTCCTCATGCCTGCCCCGTTCGGGGCTTGTCCGGTTCGGGACGGCGGTCAGCCGCCGCCCCGGTGTTCGTGCCGCTTAGTTGCAGCCCTGTTCGATGTTGTTCTCAGCCGCGTATGCGCTCGAGTCTTCCTCGATCAGCGGGCCGATCACGTCCGTATCGGTAGCCTTGAACTCTGAGATCAGAGTCCAGGTCTTGCTGTCTGCATCCCACTGGGTCACGCCCACAAGGGCATCCCCGCCGTGGTTTTCACAGCTGACCGAGAAGGTCGGACCAAAGTTCGGCAGGCCCAGTTCGGCCATCTTCGCTTCGGTCATCTCAAGTGCTTCCATACCGTCGCGCATGTCGCCCGAGGTGATGTCAGCCTTGCCCGAGATTTCTTGTGCCTTTTTGGCGGCTTCGGCGGCCAGCATCGCAGCATAGAGACCGCGGTTGTACAGGACCGTACCGACCTGATCACCGGCACCGGCGGCCTTGCCCGCATCGATGACGTATTTCTGCAGGTCGTCATACAGCGGATAGTCCGAGCCGACGTTGTGGAAGGTCAGCGCCTTGTAGCCATTCGCAGCCGCACCGGCGGGCATCACGTCATGTTCAGCGCCCGACCACCAGATGCCGATGAAGTTTTCCATCGGGAACCGGATGTTCGCAGCTTCCTGGATGGCCACCTGGTTCATCACGCCCCAGCCCCACATCAGGACATAATCGGGACGATCGCGGCGGATCTGCAGCCACTGCGATTTCTGCTCCTGGCCAGGGTGATCAACCGGCAGGGCCACCAGCTCGAAGCCGTGCTTCTTGGACAGCTCTTCCAGCGTGCGGATCGGCTCCTTGCCATAGGCCGAGTTGTGATAGACCAGCGCGATCTTCTTGCCGCTCAGATCACCGCCGTTTTCCTCGAGCAGATAGTTGACCGCACCCGAGGCACCGTCCCAGTAGTTGGCGGGGTAGTTGAACGTGTGGCTGAACACCTTGCCGTTCTTGGCTGAGGTACGGCCATATCCCATCGTGTGCATCGGGATGTCGTCAGCGGTGGTTTTCGGGATCAGCTGATAGGTGATACCGGTCGACAGCGGCTGATACACCAGCGCACCTTCGCCTTTGGTCGATTCATAGCATTCGACACCCTTCTCGGTATTGTAACCGGTTTCGCACTCGATGACCTTGGCCGGAACACCACCGATGCCGCCGTCCCGCTCGTTGAGCAGAGTGAAATAGTCCGCGTAGCCATCCGCGAAGGGGATGCCGCCCGCGGCGTAAGGCCCGGTGCGGTAGCTGAGTGACGGGAACACGAGGTCGGCCATTGCCGGACCTGCGGCCATCAGCGCACCCAGCGCCATGGTTGCCAGTTTCTTGTTCATCGGGTGTCTCCTCCCTTGGTTTGTCCGATGTTGGTTCGGGCTTTGCGCCCCTTTCTTGATTGGGCCGGTCCCTAGTGCGGGAAAGGCCAGAGTCTCAGTTTCTCCTTGGCGACGCGCCACAGCTGCGCCAGACCGTGCGGTTCGAGGATCAGGAACAGAATGATCAGCCCGCCCACGATCACCAGCTGCAGATGCGCGACGATGTCGGTGGGCCAGCCCAGCATGTCCGCGCCCACGACCTTGAGCACCACCGGCAGCAGGACCAGGAAGGCCGCGCCGGCAAAGGATCCGAAGATCGAGCCCAGCCCGCCGATGATGACCATGAACAGCACCAGGAAGGATTTCTGGATGCCGAAGGCCTCGCCCACCTCGACCGCGCCCAGGTAGATGGCGAAGAACAGCGCGCCCGACACGCCCACGAAGAACGAGCTGACGGCAAAGGCGCTGAGCTTGGCGCGCAACGGGTTCACACCGATGATTTCGGCGGCGATATCCATGTCGCGGATCGCCATCCAGGTGCGCCCGGTGGTGCCGCGGGTCAGGTTGCGGGCGATGATCGCGCAGGCGGTCAGGAAGATCAGGCAGAACAGATAGGTCGCCCAGGCCGGCGCGTTGGGGCCGGTGATGATGATGCCGAACACGTCACGTTCCGGCGCGTTGATCTGCCCCGAGGCCGAATAGTTGTAGAACCACGGCACCCGGTTGAACAGCCACACCAGGAAGAACTGCGCCGCCAGCGTCGCCACCGCGAGGTAGAACCCCTTGATCCGCAGGCTGGGCAGGCCGAACAGCACGCCTACGATGGCGGTGATGCCGCCGGCCAGGATCACATGGATGAACATCGACACGTCGGGAAAGGCGGTCATCAGCTTGTAGCAGGCATAGGCGCCCACGGCCATGAACCCGCCGGTGCCCAAGGAAACCTGCCCGCAATAGCCCACAAGAATGTTCAGCCCGATCGCCGCGATCGCATAGATCAGGAAGGGCAGCAGCAGCGCGTTGGCCCAGTAGTCGTTGATGATGAACGGGATGATCCCGAACGCCACCGCCAGCACCACGTAGTACCGATACCGGTCGAACTTGATCGGGAAAGTCTGGTTGTCGTCCCTGTAGGAGGTCTTGAAGTCTCCGGCCTCACGATAGAACATGTCTTACTTTCCCCATTGTTCCTGCGCCCGGTTGCGGGCTTCGGCGTCCAGTTGGTTGGACCGTTTGGCATATCCGCTCGCCTCTGAGGCGCGCACCAGTTTCATGTAGGCCAGAACACCCATCACCAGCCCGGCAAAGGCCAAAAGCGCGGCCACGGTCAGCTGATTGGCGGTCAGATCGTTCGAGGTCAGGGCGATGTACCCAAAGGCCCAGAACCCCGCCCATGCGATCACGTTGATGATGGCGATCAGCTTGGTCATGGCCTACACCCTCTCGATGATCTTCTCGCCGAACAGGCCCTGCGGCCGGAACACAAGGAAGATCAGCGCCAGCACATAAGCAAACCAGTTCTCGGTCGCGCCGCCCACCAGCGGGCCCACGGCGAACTCGAACAGCTTCTCGCCCACGCCGATGATCAGCCCGCCGACGATGGCGCCGGGGATCGAGGTGAAGCCGCCCAGCATCAACACCGGCAACGCCTTGAGCGCGATCAGCGACAGCGAGAACTGCACGCCCGACTTGGTGCCCCACATGATGCCAGCGACCAGCGCCACGAACCCCGCCACCGACCAGACCATGATCCAGATGAAGTTCAGCGAGATCCCCACCGACAGCGCGGCCTGGTGGTCGTCGGCCACGGCCCGCATGGCGCGGCCCTGCTTGGTGTACTGGCTGAACGCGACCAGTGCCGCCACCAGAAGCGCCGCGATGACCGTCGCCACGATGTCCAGATTGTCGATGAAGAAGCCGTAGCCGAAGATGTTGTAGGTGGTCTCGTCGATCCACAGGTTGATGCCCTGCGGCAGACCCACATCCAGCGTCTTGATCTCGGACCCCCACATCAGGTCGGCCACGCCTTCCAGGAAGTAGGCCAGACCGATGGTGGCCATGAACAAGATGATTGGCTCCTGCCCCACAAGGTGGCGCATGACAAAGCGCTGCACCGCCCAGGCAAGCAGGACCATCACGCCCATCGTCAGCAGAATGGCCAGCAGCGCCGGCACGTTCCAGCCGAAGTAGTGAATATGCGTGCCGAAGATCGCGTTGATCAGATGGGAGAACGGAACTTGCCCGTTCATGATCCCCACCAGCGTCATCGCCGCAAACAGGGCCATAACCCCCTGGGCATAATTGAAGATCCCCGACGCCTTGTAGATCAGCACAAAGCCCAGCGCGACCAGCGCATACAGCACCCCGGCCATGAGGCCGTTCAGAAAGACCTCCATCGCGAAAATCAACTGATCAGGCATCTGCGCCTCCCCTCAATTCTGTGCGGTGCTCAGTCATGGCTGACCCCCAGATAGGCGTCGATGACTTCCTGGTTGTTGCGCACCTCGTCGGGCGTGCCGTCCCCGATCTTCTTGCCGTAATCCATCACGACCACGCGGTCGCTCAGGTCCATCACCACGCCCATGTCATGCTCGATCAGGGCGATGGTCGTGCCGAACTCGTCGTTCACGTCCAGGATAAACCGGCTCATGTCCTCTTTTTCTTCGACGTTCATGCCCGCCATCGGCTCGTCCAGCAGCAGCAGCTTGGGTTCGGCGGCCAGCGCGCGGGCCAGTTCGACGCGCTTCTTCAGGCCATAGGGCAGGCGCGCTACCGGCGTCTTGCGGATGTGCTGGATTTCCAGAAAGTCGATGATCTTTTCCACCGCCTCGCGGTTTTCCACCTCTTCCGCCTCGGCCTTGCCGCGCCAGATCGCCTGCTGCAGAATGTTTGTCCTCATGAAGTTCAGGCGGCCGGTCATCACGTTGTCCAGAACGCTCATGCCTTCAAACAGGGCGATGTTCTGAAAGGTCCGCGCGATGCCCTGGCGGGCCACCTCATAGGGTTTCATCTGCGGGCGTTTCGCCCCATGGAACCAGACCTCGCCCTCCTGCGGAATGTAGAAACCGGAAATCACGTTCAGCATCGAGGACTTGCCCGCGCCGTTCGGACCGATGATCGCGCGGATCTCGCCCTGGCGAATGTCGAACGAGATGTCCTTGATCGCCACCACGCCGCCGAAGCGCAGGGTGATGTTCTTCATCTCCATCACCACGCCGCCGATCTTGCGGCCATCCTCGGTGACATATCCGTCGTCGGATGCATCCAGCATCGTCTACTCCTCAAACTGCGGGTGAACGGGACGGCGGGCGGGGCGATGGCCGCAGGCCGAGCGGCGCACGACCGGCCTCATTCCGCGGCCACCTTCTGATGCGACACCGGAACGACCGGCACGTCGACGATCTGCAGCGTGGCGCTGATCGATCCCTTGCGCCCGTCCTCATAGGTCACCTCGGTCGTGGTCGAGACCGTCTCGGACCCGTCATAAAGCGCGGCGATGATGTCGGCGTATTTGTCTTCGACGAACTTGCGGCGCACCTTTCGGGTGCGGGTGATCTCGCCATCGTCGGGGTCCAGTTCCTTGTGCAGCACCACGAACCGGTGCACCTGGCAGCCTGACAGCATCTCGTCGGCGGCAACCGACTTGTTGACCTCTTCCACATGGCTGCGGATCGTCTCCAGCACCCGCGGATGGCCCGCCAGTTCCTGGTACGAGGCATAGGCAATGTTGTTGCGCTCGGCCCAGTTGCCCACCGCCGTCAGGTCGATGTTGATGAAGGCCACGCAGCGGTCGCGGCCATTGCCGAACAGCACCACTTCGAGGATGTCGGGATAGAACTTCAGCTTGTTCTCGACATATTTCGGCGCGAACATCGAGCCGTCAGCCATCTTGCCCACGTCCTTGGCGCGGTCGATGATCCGCAGATGGCCGCTGCTTTCTTCGATGAACCCCGCGTCGCCCGTGGCCACCCAGCCTTCGGGGTCCTTGGTCGAGGCGGTGGATTCGGGGTTCTTGAAGTATTCAACGAACACGCCGGGCGAGCGATAGAAGATCTCGCCATTCTCGGCGATCTTCAGCTCGACATCGGGCGCAGGCACACCGACTGTATCGGCGCGCACCTCGCCGTCGGGCTGGACGGTGATGAACACCGTCGCCTCGGTCTGACCATAAAGCTGCTTCAGGTTGATCCCCAGCGAGCGGTAGAAATCGAAAATTTCGGGCCCGATCGCCTCGCCCGCGGTGTATCCGACACGGAACCGGCCATAGCCCAGCGTATCTTTGAGCGGTCCGTAAACCAGGACATTTCCGATCGCGTATTTCAGGCGATCCATTAGTCCGACCGGGTGGCCGTCCAGGATGCGCCCGCCGACCTTTTTGGCGTGATCCATGAAATAGCGGAACATCCGCTGCTTCATCGGGCTGGCATCCTCCATCCGGATCATCACGTTGGTCAGCTGGGTTTCAAATACACGCGGCGGCGCGAAGAAGTAGGTCGGGCCGATCTCGCGCAGGTCGGTCATCATCGTGTCGGCGCTTTCGGGGCAGTTCACGCAGAACCCGCACCAATAGGCCTGACCGACCGAAAAGATGAAATCGCCCACCCAAGCCATCGGCAGATAGGACAGGATATCCTCGTTGCGGGTCAGGTGGTCGAACTCGGCCGAGTTCTTTGCGCTTTCGATCACGTTGCGGTTCGACAGAACCACGCCCTTGGGCTTGCCCGTTGTGCCCGAGGTATAGAGCATCACGCAGGTGTCGTCATAGGTGATCTCGGCGATGCGGCGGTCCAGCTCGGCATCGAACCGGTGGTGCCCGGCGCGCCCCTCAGCCATGATGTCGCTCAGCGCGTTCATCTGGCTGTGGTCGTATTTCCGCATGCCGCGCTTGTCGGTGTACAGGATGTGCTTGACCTGGTGCAGGTCCTGCTGGATCTCGATGACCTTGTCGACCTGTTCCTGGTCGCCGCAGACCACGTATTTCGCGCCGCAGTGTTCCAGCACATAGGCCATCTCCTCGGCGACCGAGTCCTGATACAGCGGCACCGGCACCGCGCCCACCATCTGGGCCGCGACCATCGACCAGTAATGCGCCGGGCGGTTGCGCCCGATCACGGCGATATGGTCGCCCTTTTCAACGCCAAGCTCCAGGAACCCCAGAGCCAGCGCACGGATCTCGGCGGCCGTTTCCGCCCAGGTCCAGCACTGCCAGATCCCGAATTCCTTTTCGCGGTAGGCCGGGGCATCCCCGAACTGCGTCGCATTGCGGTGTAGCAGCGCCGGAAGGGAGTGCATCCCCTCGGCGCCCGACTGCGTCTGAGCCAATTCTATCTCTCCTCCCCATCCGGCCCCGGGTTGGGCCGGAACGACGTCGCCGGGTCAGACCCGCGCGCCGCTGCCCCGATTAAGGACAAGGAGGACGATCAGCGTCAACTTTTTCGTGATGTTTTCTCAATTCTTACGAATTGTAACAGGGATGCCGGGGTGATGTTCCGATTTGTACGTCTTGTACAAATCGGAACATCACGCTTCAAAAAAGAGCGGCGTGGGTTTGCATTCTGCTTCTACGCCGAAACGCTAAAGAGAATATGATAACGGTCGTATATGCAGAGCGTGATAAATGGCAGCTTCGAGCTCGAAGCTGACGTTTGTCCTCGGCGACCCAAAGTAGCAGTGTTTGCGATCGTACGTTTCCAATATAAAGTTGCTGGATGCTCATTCAAAAGTGGGTGTTGAGCGGCGAAAAAGTGATCGAAAGGTACGGACCTTGGCCTTTTCTAATGATCTGATACCCGTATTCTTGCTGTGTGTCGCATGCTTCACCCTCGTCACAACTTTGCTGTACCGCCTGATGTACGCCGTGATACACAACCGAATTGCCGACGAACACATCAAGATTCTTGATTGGGGCGCATTCAGAATATCAGTGATACACTCGCTGTTGCTGACACTTGGCTTTAGCGTAACTCGAGACGACTTCACCGAATTGAGATCTGTTGCCAACCAGCAGGCCATAGAAATAGAGCGAATTTATAAAGGCTTGGGTTGGTCGAGCGACCCGGAAGCTGCGATCATAAGAGCCAAAGTGGCGGAACTGGCAAACGTCTTAGTCAATGAGGAATGGCCCCTTCTCAGGAAAGGCGAGCTTTCGTTGGCAGCAGACGCGCTAATGCGTGAGATCGGTACTGGCTTGATACATCTGCGGTCAAACGCAAACGAACCGATTGCAGAAGACCTTCTTACCAGTCATCTGGTTGTGCAAGAGACCCGTGCCACTCTCAGTTTGAATGTCCTGTCTGGCCCAACCCGGCTATTCTGGACGATCGCTTCAGTCGGTTTTGTTTTTACTGCGATTTGTTTGCTAGCATACCCCTTGAGTAGTGCTTCTACGGCGGTGATGGCGATGTTTGCGGCATTGAACGGAGCAGTGCTTTTTGGAATCGTCGTTATGGGGAATCCATTCGAGCGGATTGTTAAAGTCACACCAGTTTCACTTGAAAAGGTGATCGAAAGATCATTTTGAGGGTTAGCCTGAACACACAGCTTAGATAACCGCGTAGGGCGGTTTCGTTTGTTGTTTTTGGGCGGCTCAAGCCGCTTGCCGCGAATGTCGAGTTCGTCCCGCATACAAGACATCCAGACCTATCAACTCGAACGTCCTTGGCTTTGCGCCCTACAACCAATCCCGCAAAATCGGGATCAGTGGAACATCTGCCGCCGGCATCGGATAGTTGCGCAGATCGTTCGCCCGCACCCATTTCAGCGCCTGACCCTCTTTCGACTGCGGAATGCCCTGCCACTTGCGGCAGGCAAACAGCGGCATCAGTAGATGGAAATCGTCATAGCTGTGGCTGGCAAAGGTCAGCGGTGCAAGGCACGAGGCCCAGGTGTCGATGCCCAGTTCCTCGTGCAATTCGCGGATCAGGGCGGCCTCGGGGGTTTCGCCCGTCTCGATCTTGCCGCCGGGAAATTCCCACAGCCCAGCCATGGATTTGCCTTCCGGGCGCTGCGCCAGCAGCACCCGCCCATCCACGTCGATCAAGGCGACGGCAGAGACGAGAACCGTTTTCATGGTCGCAATCCCGGACGCAAAATCGGGCTCCACTTCTGCTCGAATAGCTCTGATGTCACGACCGGTAATCCGCGTTGATCTCGATGTATCGGTGGGTCAGATCGCAGGTCCAGACAGTGGCCTTGCCCTCGCCCAGCCCCAGATCGACCGCGATCACCAGTTCCTGGCCCTTCATGTAGGCGGCGGCGTCTTCCTCGCGATAGGTCGGGCTGACCCAGCCTTTTTCGGCCACGAGGATATCGCCGAAGGAAATGCTGAGCGTGTCGCGATCGGCCGCCGCGCCGGATTTGCCGATAGCCATGACGACCCGGCCCCAGTTCGGATCCTCGCCCGCGATGGCGGTCTTGACCAGCGGTGAATTGGCGATGGCTATGCCGTGGACTTTGGCATCGGCGTCCGAGGCGGCGCCGGTCACGCGGATCTCTACGAATTTGGTGGCGCCTTCGCCGTCCTTCACCACCTGATGCGCCAGATCCAGCATCACCGATTCCAGCGCCCGCGCGAAATCGGCATTGCCGGTGGCATCCGCGCCCGACGCGCCGGTCGCGCATAGCAGCAGGCTGTCCGAGGTCGAGGTGTCGCTGTCCACGGTGATGCAGTTGAAGGTCCGGTCGGTCTGCTCGGCCAGCATCCGTTGCAGCGCTGATTGGTCGATATTCGCATCGGTGAAGATATAGACCAGCATCGTCGCCATGTCGGGCGCGATCATGCCCGACCCTTTGGCAATCCCCGCAATAGAGACTGTTTTGCCGTCAATCTCGACCTGCGCGCTGGCGCCTTTGGGGAAGGTGTCGGTGGTCATGATCGCCCGCGCGGCCTCTTCCAACGCGTCGGCGCGCAGGCCGTCGGTCAGTTCGTCCAGCCGGGCCACGATCCGGTCATGCGGCAGCGGCTCGCCGATCACCCCGGTGGACGAGGTGAACACGCGGTTCTGCGCCACACCGGTCGCCTGCGCCACGGCTTCGGTGATCTGCTCGACCGAGGCCCGCCCGTACTGCCCGGTAAAGGCGTTGGCATTGCCCGAGTTCACCAGGATCGCCGCCGGCCCGTCGCTGGGCCCGCCGATCTTGTCCTGGCAATCCAGCACCGGCGCCGCACGGGTGGCCGAGCGGGTGAACACCCCCGCCATCGCGGTGCCCGGATCGAGCACCGCCAGCATCACGTCGGTGCGGCCCTGATACCGCACCCCGGCGGCGACGGTGGCGAACCGCACACCGTCGATGACCGGCAGATCAGGGAAGGCCGCGGGGGCCAGCGGAGACACCTTGGTGATCTTGGCCACGCCGGGTTACTCCTGAACCAGGTCCAGCTTGCGGACCACGTCCGGGGTCAGGCCCTCGACCTCGGGGCGCTCGACGCTGCCGGCCTGGGTCAGCTCGTCGATCTTGGCCTGAATGGCCTCCTGACGGACGGACTGGGCCAGTTCATCCCGCACCGCCGCAAACTCGGGCGCTTCGGATTTGCGTTTGTCGTTCAGGATCACGACATGCCACCCGAACTGGGTCTGTACCGGGTCCGAGACCTGACCTTTTTCCAGCCCGATCACGGCCTGTTCGAATTCGGGCACCATCTGGCCCTTGCCAAACCAGCCCAGCGCACCGCCATTGGGACCGGACGGGCCGGTTGATTTCTCTTTGGCCAGCTCGGCAAAATCGGCGCCGTCATCCAGTTGCGCCTTGATCTCTTTGGCCTCCTCCTCGGTCGCGACAAGGATGTGGCTGGCGTTGAACTCGTCCTCGCCCTGGAAGTCCGCGAACTGCGCGTCATAGGCGGCCTGGATCGCGTCGTCGGTCACCTCGGCATCGGTGATCTGGTTCACCGTCTGCACCGCCTTCAGCGAGCGCTCTTCGTTGGTCAGCATCAGCGCGTTCAGGCGGGTCAAGTCTTCCTGCTCCTGGCTGAGCAATTGTTGCTGGATCAGCTGCTCGACGATGAACTGGTACAGGACCTCGTCTTCCAACTGCTGATATTGCGGCGGCAGGCCAGCCGCAGTGGCAATCACGTGACCCAAAGTGATCTCGTCGCCGTTGACGCGCGCCACAACCGTATCGGCAGAGTGTTCGGTTTCAGCGGCGACAGGCAGGGCCATCATGGCCGCAAGAGCCAGCGATGGCAGAAAAGTGAGACCTTTGGGCATGAATTCATCCTATATTCTGGCCGCGACAGGGCGTGGCGTTGACACTCTGGAACCTGCCGCTTACATCGCTTGCAGCCTTTGACAGGACCATCTTTTCCTCCCAGCTATCTATGGGTTGCGCGCAAGGTGGGCAAGCCTGTCGCAACCAAGACAAGAAAAGATCCGCTGGAGTGAACATGCTGGGACTCGGTACGCTTGCCAAAAAGGTGTTCGGAACACCGAACGACCGCAAGATCAAGGCAACCCGCCCGCTGGTCGAAAAGATCAACGCGCTGGAGCCGGAGTTCGAAAAACTCTCGGATGACGATCTGAAAGCCAAGACCGAAGAGCTGCGCAAGCGGGCCAACGAGGGTGAGAGCCTGGACGACCTGCTGCCCGAGGCATTCGCCAACGTTCGTGAGGGCGCCAAGCGCGCGCTGGGTTTGCGGGCCTTTGACGTGCAGCTCATGGGCGGCATCTTCCTGCATCAGGGCAACATCGCCGAGATGAAGACCGGCGAAGGCAAGACCCTGGTCGCCACTTTCCCCGCCTATCTGAACGCACTGACCGGAAAGGGCGTGCATGTCGTCACGGTCAACGAATATCTGGCAAAGCGTGACGCCGAATGGATGAGCAACGTGTTCGGCGCGTTGGGTATGACCACCGGCGTGATCTGGTCGGGCCAGCCCGATGCCGAGAAAAAAGCGGCCTATGCCTGTGACATCACCTACGCCACCAACAACGAGCTGGGCTTCGACTATCTGCGCGACAACATGAAAGCGGATCTGAACGAGGTCTACCAGAAGCACCACAATTTCGCGATCGTGGACGAGGTCGACTCGATTCTGATCGACGAGGCACGGACCCCTCTGATCATCTCGGGTCCATCTCAGGACCGGTCCGATCTCTACACGGCCATCGACGGTCTGATCCCGTCCTTGCAGGACGATCACTATACGATCGACGAGAAGTCGCGCAGCGTGACCTTCACCGATGAAGGCAACGAGTTCCTCGAAGAGCAGCTGCACGCCAGTGGCCTGCTGCCCGAGGGCCAGTCGCTGTACGACCCTGAAAGCACCACGGTGGTGCACCACGTCAACCAGGGCCTGCGTGCGCACAAGCTGTTCCAGCGGGACAAGGACTACATCGTACGCGACGGCAACGTGGTTCTGATCGACGAATTCACCGGGCGCATGATGCCGGGCCGCCGTCTGTCCGAAGGCCTGCACCAAGCGATCGAAGCCAAGGAAGGCGCGCCGATCCAGCCCGAAAACGTGACTTTGGCCAGCGTGACTTTCCAGAACTATTTCCGCCTCTATGACAAGCTGGCCGGCATGACCGGTACCGCCCTGACCGAGGCCGAGGAATTCGCCGAAATCTACGGCCTCGGCGTGGTTGAAGTGCCGACCAACAAGCCGATCGCCCGTGTCGACGAGGATGATCAGGTCTATCGCACCGCGGCCGAGAAATACGCGGCCATGATCGAAGAGATCAAGAAGGCCAACGCCAAGGGCCAGCCGGTTCTGGTGGGCACCACCTCGATCGAGAAGTCCGAGATGCTCAGCGAGATGCTGACCAAGGAAGGCATCAAGCACAACGTCCTGAACGCCCGCCAGCACGAGCAGGAGGCCCAGATCGTGGCCGAGGCCGGACGTCTGGGCGCGGTAACCATCGCCACCAACATGGCCGGCCGCGGCACCGACATCCAGCTGGGCGGCAACGTTGAAATGAGCGTCATGCAGGCGCTGGCCGAAAACCCCGACGCCGACCCGGCCGAACTGCGCGCCCGGGAAGAGGCGCGCCATGCGGAAGAAAAGCAAAAGGTGCTTGAGGCCGGCGGTCTGTTCGTTCTGGCCTCGGAGCGCCACGAAAGCCGCCGCATCGACAACCAGCTGCGCGGCCGTTCGGGCCGTCAGGGCGACCCGGGCCGCACCGTGTTTTTCCTCAGCCTGGAAGACGACCTGATGCGCATCTTCGGCTCAGAACGGCTGGACAAGGTTCTGACCACCTTGGGCATGAAAGAAGGCGAAGCGATCGTCCACCCTTGGGTGAACAAATCGCTGGAACGTGCGCAGGCCAAGGTCGAAGGCCGCAACTTCGACATGCGCAAGAACGTTCTCAAGTTCGACGACGTGATGAACGATCAGCGCAAGGTGATCTTCAACCAGCGACGCGAAATCATGTCGACCGACGATCTGTCCGAAATCGTTTCGGACATGCGCGAACAGGTCATCGACGATCTGATCGACCAGTACATGCCGCCCAAAACCTACGCCGATCAGTGGGACACCGACGGGCTGCACGCGGCCCTCAAGGAAAAGCTGAACATTGATGTTCCGGTTCAGGAGTGGGCGGCCGAGGATGGGGTCGACGACGACGTGGTTCGCGAGCGCCTGATCAAGGCCACCGACGAGATGATGGCCCAGAAGGCTGCCGCCTTCGGCCCCGAGAACATGCGCAACATCGAAAAGCAGGTGCTGCTGCAGACCATCGACAGCAAGTGGCGCGAGCACTTGCTGACCCTGGAACATCTGCGCTCGGTCGTGGGCTTCCGCGGTTACGCCCAGCGCGATCCGCTGAACGAATACAAGACCGAAAGCTTCCAGCTGTTCGAGAACATGCTCGACAGCCTGCGCGAAACGGTCACCCAGCAACTGGCCCGCGTCCGCCCGCTGACCGAAGAAGAGCAGCGCGAGATGCTGGCACAGATGCAGGCGCAGCAGGCCCAGATCAAAAAAGCCGCCGAACAGGCCGAAGCGGTGGCCGAGGCGCAGGCCTCGGGCGATGCGCGGCCCGGCTTTGTCGAGGACGACCCGTCAACCTGGGGTAATCCGTCGCGCAACGATCCCTGCCCCTGCGGGTCCGGAAAGAAATTCAAGCACTGCCATGGTCGGCTTGCCTGATCCGGTCAGATTCCCGACATAATGAGTCCGCGTCGCGGCCACATATTGGCCGCGATTGTTAAGCACTCTCCGACTCGCTCCTTCAACTGGGGAGGGTGTCTTGTTTGTAATACGGAACTACGTGACCACAGGTGGCACGGTCGCATGCGCCTTGGCCATCGGCTACCTGATGCAGAACGGACCGGCCTCGCAGCCGGACGTGCAGGAAACACGTCAAGCGATGATCCAGCCGTCTGGAGAAGGCACCGTGATTGCCGGGTTGGAAGGTATCGTTCTGACTTCGGCGACGCCGAATGCGTCCACGGCCCCCGAACCCTCGGCCAAGGTTCCGCCTCGGGCTGAGCCTGCCGTTCCCCAGGCGCAGGTCAACTGCGATCTCCGGGCCCGCGCAATGGCAGCCCCCTACGCGACAGCACGTTTGACCCTGAAGGCCCCCTGCAATCCCGATGAAACCGTCGAGCTGCACCACAGCGGCATGACGTTCAGCGCCAGAACCGACAAGAACGGTCGTCTGGACCTGTCCATTCCCGCCCTGTCGGAATATGCCATTTTCCTGATCTCGTTCAAAAACCAGCGCGGCACTGTCGCCACCACTCACATTCCTGATTTTTCAGACTATGACCGGGTTGCGCTGCAATGGATGGGGGACACCGAATTGCAACTGCACGCGTTGGAGTTCGGTGCATCCTATGGCGAGGCCGGGCATGTCTGGTCGAACGCCGGCAGCTCCGGCACCGGGCAGGTTGTCCACTTCGGCATGGCCGGCGAGCGCAATGTCGAGATCTATTCGGTCCCCCGCAACCTGGCCGAGGCAAATGGCACCGTCGCCCTGAGCGTCGAGGCCGAAGTGACTCCCCGAAATTGTGGGCAGGACCTGGATCTGCAAGCGCTCGAGTTGCTGGACGATCAAGGGCTGCGGTCGCGAGAGCTGTCGATCACCCTGCCGGCCTGCGACAGCGGACAGGACTTTCTGGTGTTGAATAATCTGTTCCAAGACCTGACAATCGCCGCAAAGTAACGGCAGGCAGGTCTACAGGTCTTTATGAAGTATCTTCACGCGACGATGACGGTGTTGTCGTTGATGGCTGGCGCTTCAGGCGCCCTCGCTCAGGACATCACGCTGACCTCGCATGACGGCAAGGTCGAGATCACCGGGAACCTGTTGGGGTTTGATGGTGAGTTCTACCGTGTGGACACCCAGTTCGGCGAATTGACGGTGGATGGATCCGGCGTCACCTGCGACGGTCCGGCTTGCCCCAACCTGATCGACTTTGTGGCCGAAGTGAACTTCTCTGGCGCATCGGTGATGGCCGAATCCCTACTTCCGGCCCTGATCGAAGGCTTTGCGCAACGAGAAAACCTGAACGTGTTAAGCGAAGGCACGGACCCTGCGCAGCTTGTCTTTGCCCTGACGCAGCCGGATCGGACTGCACCTTTGGCGCGGTTTTTCCTGCGCGTTTCGGACACCGACCGCGGTTTTGCCGATCTGACCGCCGATCAGGCAGACATCGCTTTGGCGATGCGCGAAATCCGCCCGCAGGAGGCCGCGGCGGCGCAGGAAAACGGTCTGGGCGACCTGTCCCGACCGCGCCGATCGCGGGTGGTGGCCCTTGGCGCGCTGGTGCCGGTGGTCTCATTGGACAATCCGATCCAGCAGATCTCGGTTTCGGACCTGGCGCGGGTCATAAATGGCGAGGTCGCCAACTGGGCACAGCTCGGTGGCCCGGATGCCCCCATCGCCGTTCATCTGCCGGATGTGACAACAGGCGTTGGTCAGGCCGTGCAAGATCAGGTGATGCAGCCAGCCGGTGTGCAGGCGCATGAGGACGTGATCCGACACACCCGCAGCGCGGAACTGGCAGCAGCGGTTGCGCGCGATCCCTTCGCACTCGGTATCGTCAGCCACGCTGACCCGCAAAACGTGCGCAGTCTGCCGCTGTCCGGCGGATGCGGTCACGCATTGCGCGCCACGCGCGCCGCCATCAAGACCGAGGACTATCCGCTGACCCTGCCGATGTTCCTGTATCTACCGCAGCGGCGCCTGCCGAAGATCGCCCGCCAGTTTCTGGCCTATGTCCAAAGCCCCGAGGCACAGATGGTCATCCGGCAAGCCGGTTTCGTCGACCAGTCCCACGAACTGGTACGTCTTGGGCTTCAGGGCGACCGGTTGGCCAACGCCATCACCTCGGGTGGGTCCGAGGTGGGTCTGGAAGAACTGCAACGGATGATCGAAACTCTGCGCCCGCTGTCGCGCCTGTCGGTGTCTTTCCGGTTCGAGCCGGGATCGTCGCGGCCAGACGCGCAGTCGCGATCGAACATCCTGCAAATGGCGCAGGCGCTTGAATCGGGCCAGTATGACGGGCGCAAACTGGTCTTCGTCGGTTTCAGTGACGGGGACGGTGCCGCGGAAACCAATGCCCGCATCGCCTTGCGGCGCGCACAGACCGTGCGGAACGCGATCCTGGCCGCGATCGAGACCGCAGTACCAGAAACCGTCGAGATCGCCGTCGAAGGATTCGGTGAAGCCATGCCCATGGCCTGCGACGACACGGAATGGGGCCGCAAGGCCAACCGCCGGGTCGAAGTCTGGGTGCGCTAGCGGTCAGAGATAACCTTCAGAGCGGAAGCTCAGTTCGGTCGATTTTCCGATGATCAGGTGGTCGTGCAAGGTCAGCCCCAGTGCGGCGCAGGCATTGTTGATGCGGTTTGTCATGTCGATATCCGACTGCGACGGCGTCGGGTCGCCCGACGGGTGGTTGTGCACCAGGATAAGCGCCGAGGCGTTCAGCTCCAGAGCGCGCTTGGCGACCTCGCGCGGGTAGACGGGCACGTGATCGACGGTGCCCTTGGCCTGCTCCTCGTCCGCGATCAGCACGTTCTTGCGGTCCAGATAGAACACGCGGAACTGCTCGATCTCGCGATGCGCCATGGTGGTGTGGCAATAATCCAGCAACGCGTCCCAGCTGGAAATCACATGCCGCTGCATCACCCGGGCGCGGGCCATGCGATGGGCGCAGGCCTCGAGGATCTTGAGGTCGGTGATGACCGTATCGCCCACGCCCTTGATCTGACGCAGGCGTTCCACAGGGGCGGTCAGCACCCGGTTGAAATCGCCGAATGTATCCAGCAGCAGCCGCGCCAGCGGTTTCACGTCCTGCCGGGGGATCGAGCGGAACAGGACCAGTTCCAGCAACTCGTAATCCGGCATCGCCCCGGCGCCGCCCGACATGAACCGTTCACGCAGGCGCTTGCGGTGGTCCTTGATATACGAGGGCAGCCGACCCGTGGGCAGCGGCGTCACCGGCGCTTCGTCAGTTTCGAACAGCGATGGGGCTTCGGCAAAAGCGTCCTTGGTCATGCGCCCATGATTGCCCCAGAATCGGTTTCCGAATGGTTAACGCGCCTCACCGGCCATGCGGGCCGTGGCGCGGCGCACGGCCAGATGCAGCAGGATCGAGAACACCCCCAGCGTCAGCATCGCAGCGAACATCAGGTCGGTCTTGGCGCGACCATTGGCCAGCAGCATCAGGTATCCCAGCCCCTGCGACGAGCCGACCCATTCGCCGATCACCGCCCCGATCGGGGCATAGACCGCCGCCAGCCGCATCCCCGAAGCCAGCGAGGGTAGCGCCGCCGGGATGCGGATATGCCACAACACGCTGCGCGGGCTGGCCTGCATGGTGCGGGCCAGATCCAGATAGCCGGGCGGCGTGCGCATCAGCCCGTCGAAAAACGACGAGGTGATGGGGAAATAGATGATCAGCACCGCCATCGCGACCTTGGACCACAGCCCATAGCCCAGCCACAGGGTCAGCAGCGGCGCCAGCGCGAACACCGGCAGCGCCTGGGTGAAAACCAGCATCGGCTGCACCAGCACCCGCGCGGCGCGGGAATTGGCCAGCTGCAGCGCGGTGACGACGCCCAGCACGGTGCCGCAGGCCAAACCGATCAGCACCTCGATGGCGGTGATCCAGGTGTGTTCGGCGATCAGCCAGCGGTTTTCCCACCAGGTCTCGGCCACCAATGCCGGGCCGGGCAGGATAAATTTCGGCAGGCCGGTCAGGGTGACGATCGCTTGCCAGAGGACCAGCGCAAACAACGTTGCGGCAAGGGCCGAGAGCGTTTTCATGCCACCTCCTCGCGCAGCAGCTTCAGCAGCGCGCCCTGCGTTTCCAACGTTTCCAGATCGTCCACCCGGCGCGGTACCGGCGCATGGGGCGGCTGGCACGGGGTCAGGCCGTGTCGTGTCATCACCATGATCGACTGACCCAGACGCGCGGCCTCGGCCGGATCATGGGTGACAAGCAGAACGGTCCGTCCCTGCAACGCTTCGGCGGCCAAGTCCTGCATGTCGGCGCGGGTGCGCGCATCCAGCGCCGAGAACGGCTCGTCCAGCAGGATGATCGGCTTGTCTTCCATCAGGGTCCGGGCCAATGCCACGCGCTGACGCTGCCCGCCGGACAGTTCCGAGGGCTTCTTGGTCATGTGGTCTTGCAGCCCCATCCGTTCGATCAGCCGGGCGCGGCGGTCCTGATCGACCCGTTCGCCGCGCAGCCGGGCGCCCAGCGCCACGTTCTGCGCGACCGTGGCCCAGGGCAGCAGCAGATCGTCCTGCGCCATGTAGGCCACGCGCTCGGCCACCGGCAGCCCGTCGCTGGCGCGGATCTCGCCGGTGAACTCGGCCCCGGTCACCAACCCGGCGATCAGGCGCAGAACCGTGGTCTTGCCGACCCCCGATCCGCCCAGCAGACAGGTCCACTGCCCGGCCTTCAGCGACAGAGTCAGCGGCGCGAACAAGGGCGCGCCGTCGATGCTGGCCTGTCCGCTGAGGGTCAGATCGGGGGGCGGGGTCATGGGGTCAGACCCATCTGCCAGAAATTCACCTCGAGCTCGGTCGCGGTGCGGAAGGTCTGGCACAGGCGATCCCAACGCGGTGTGGTACGAAAATCCGCCCCAAGTCGCCTTGTTAGAGCCGAATCCAGCAGTTCACCCACAGCCTGACAGGCTTCCTGATATTCACTGCTGGAATAGGCGTTGATCCAGTCGCGATAGGTGTCCGAGGCGGCCTCGGCCGCCAGCCGGGTGCCGATTTCCCCGTATCCCATCACGCAGGGCGCCAGCGCCGCCAGCAGGTCCAGCAGATCACCGCTGTAACCGGCCTCGAGCACATAGCGGGTATAGGCCAGGTTCTCGGGGCGTTCGGGCGTGGCGAACAGCTCGTCCTGGCTGATGCCCTCGGCCTCGCAAATGCCGATATGCAACTTCATCTCTTCGCTGATCAGCCCGTTCACCGTACGCGACGCGGCCAGCATCTCGGCATGAGTTTCCGATTTCACCACCGCCAGCGCCCAAGCGCGCGAGAAATGGATCAGGAACACGTAATCCTGCCGCAGGTAATGCAGAAACGCCGCGCGCGGCAGGGTGCCGTCCTTCAGCCCCTCGACAAAGGCGTGGCGGGTATAGTCCCGCCACGGCCCCTGCGCCGCATCGCGCATCAGTGCGAAGGCTTTGCCATAGTCGCTCATTGCGCGGTCACGTCGATGGTGATGTCGCTGACCGGGTTGATGCTGTCGATCATGCCGGAGTCTTTCAGAAAGGCCTCGAACCGGGCATAGCGGCCGGCATCAAAGCCCGCCGGGCGCAGCGCGAAACGCGGCAGCGTGTCGACCCAGGCGCGGGCGTTCAGCTCGTCCTGCAGCTCGGGCGAGGTGTCGGCGAAGATCTCCCAGCTTTTTTCCGGGTTGTTCACGATATACTGCGTGGCCTTCTCGGTTGCGGCCAGAAAGCGGGCAATCATGTCCTTGTCCATCGTTTCGGGGTTGGCCACATAGATCAGCTCGTCATAGGGAGGCACGCCTTCTTCCTCGATGTAGAAGCAGCGGCCCGGAACGCCTTCGATGTCCATCTGGTTCAGCTCGAAATTTCGGAAGGCGCCGATCACGGCATCCACCTGCCCCGTCATCAGCGACGGCGACAGCGAGAAGTTGACGTTGATCATCTCGATATCGTCCAGCGACACGCCATGCACATTCAGCATCGCGGTCAGGATCGCCTCTTCGACACCGGCGACCGAAAAGCCGATCTTCTTGCCCTTGAGGTCGGCCAGCGTTTTGATCGGGCCATCCTCGAGAACCAGCAGGCAGTTCAGCGGCGTGGCGACCAGCGTGCCGACCCGTTTCAGCGGCAGGCCTTCGTGGATCTGCAGATGCAGCTGCGGCTGGTAGGACACGGCCAGATCGGCCTGACCGGCGGCCACAAGGCGCGGCGGGGCGGACGGATCGGCGGGCGGGACAATTTCGACCTCAAGCCCCTGTTCGGCGAAATAGCCGTTTTCCTGCGCCACGATGATCGGGCCGTGGTCGGGGTTCACGAACCAGTCCAGCAGGACGGTCATCTTGTCCTGCGCCCAGGCGGGCGCGGCGGCCAGCAAGGCAAGGGCGGTGATCAGTTTCTTCATGGTCTGCGTTTCCTTTTGCTTCACGACGTTGCGGCGGCGACCAGAACGATCCGGCCGTGCCAATGGGGGTGGAGTTCCTCGGCCGCGCGCCAGGCACGCAGCCCAGTGGCACAGCAGAGGGCCAGAGTGTTGCCCTTGTTAGGGTCTGTTTTCAGCGCCTCGACCGTCATTCGGCGGGCGTTGGGGTGGATCGGCTGGGGGGCTTCATCGACGCTGCGCAGATCGACGATCAGGTCGTCCGGGGTCAGCTGCGCGGGCGCGACAAAGGGGAAATGGCTGTCGGGTTCCGGCGCGGTGCCAAAGCGGAAACCGCTGCTGGTGCAACTGCGCCCGTCCACCTGCACCATCTGGCCCAGCGGGGAGGGATCGAGGCCCAGGATCACGCCCAGCGCCATCTGCGCCTGCATCGCGCCGATCATCGCCACGACCGGGCCCAGAACGCCTGCAGTTGCGCAGCTGGCCCCGCTGTCGGGCGCTTCGGGAAACACCGCGCGCAGAGACGGCGCGCCGCCGCAGAACCCGCCGACATACCCCGACAGACCCAGGACCGAGGCGCTGATCAGCGGCTTGCCCTGCGCCAGGCAGGTATCCGACAGCGTATAGCTGGCCGCGTAGCTGTCGGCGCAGTCCAGAACCAGGTCGGCCTCGGCCACCAGACCGGCGGCATTTGCCGGTGTTAGAGCCTGTTTATTGGCCGCTACGGTGATCTCACTGGTCAGCGCCCGGCAGCGTTCGGCGGCCACTTCGGCCTTGGGGCGGCCGCAATCGGATTCGGTGAACAGCGTCTGGCGGTGCAGGTTCGACAGGTCCACCATATCGGGATCGACGATGGTCAGATGCCCCACCCCGGCCCCGGCCAGCAGCGGCAGCACGGGCGCGCCCAGCCCACCGGCGCCCACGACCAGAACCCGCGCGCGGGCCAGGCGCTTCTGCCCCTCGGCCCCGACCTCGGGCAGGATCATCTGTCGTGCATAGCGGCTCATCGTGTGACCTCGATCCACTGGCGCACCCGCGCTTCGGGGTCGGGGTTCAGGGTGATGTCGGTGACGACCGAGACGATGTCGGCGCCGGCCTGAAACACGCCCGGTGCGCGCTCGACGCTCATGCCGCCGATGCCGACGAGGGGGATGTCACCCACGCGCCGTTTCCACTCGGTCACGCGCGGCAGACCCTGTTGGTGCCATTTCATCTTTTTCAGGATGGTCGGATAGACCGGCCCCAGCGCCACATAGTCCGGATCCATCGACAACACGCGCTCAAGCTCGTCATCGTCATGGGTGGACACGCCCAGTTTCAGCCCGGCCTTTCGGATGGCGGGCAGATCGGCGTCGTCCAGATCCTCCTGCCCCAGATGAATCCAGTTACAGCCCGAGTCGATGGCCGCCTGCCAATAATCGTTCACCACCAGCACCGCGCCGTGGTCCCGGCACAGGGCCTGCGCGGTCGCGATTTCCGCACGCACCACCGCGTCGGGCTGATCCTTGATGCGCAGCTGCACCAGTTTCACGCCCAGAGGCAGCATCCGCCGCAGCCAGTCGC
Source organism: Ruegeria sp. CG3 (assembly GCF_056537205.1). Lineage (NCBI taxonomy): Bacteria > Pseudomonadati > Pseudomonadota > Alphaproteobacteria > Rhodobacterales > Roseobacteraceae > Ruegeria > Ruegeria sp. CG3. The sequence goes on from NZ_JBQFRC010000002.1 coordinate 453,077, forward strand.
TATGATCGAAGATCGGATAGAAACGGTCGAGCGTCATGACAGAAAGGCCTTTCCGATCACGGGGGTCGAGGGTTCGGCCATGTCGCGCGGCTCGATCGGGTCGGCCTGATGCGCCAGTTGCCCGGCCTGCACCGCCAGCGCCATGGCCTGCGCCATCGCCACCGGGTCGCCCGCGCGGGCGACGGCGGTGTTCAGCAGAACCGCGTCATAGCCCAGCTCCATTGCGTGGGCGGCGTGGCTGGGCAGGCCGATGCCCGCATCCACCACCAGCGGCACGTCGGGAAACTCGGCCCGCATCGCGCGCAGGGCGTATTCGTTGTTCAAGCCCCGCCCCGACCCGATCGGCGCGCCCCAGGGCATCAGCACCTGGCACCCGGCAGCCAGCAGGCGTTCGGCCACGATCAGGTCTTCTGTGGTGTAGGGGAAAACCTGGAACCCCTCGTCAGTCAGAATGCGCGCGGCTTCGACCAGTTGGAACACGTCGGGCTGCAGGCTGTCAGTGTGGCCGATCAGTTCCAGCTTGATCCACGACGTGTCGAACACCTCGCGCGCCATGTGGGCGGTGGTGACGGCCTCTTTGACCGTGTGACAGCCGGCGGTGTTTGGCAGGATCAGCACGCCCAGATCGCGGATCATCGACCAAAAGGCCTGACCGGCCCCGCCCGCGCCCTCGCGCCGCAACGAGACGGTGGCCACGCCCGCGCCGCTGGCCCGGAACGCCTGTTCCAGGATCGCCGGACTGGGATATTGCGCGGTGCCCAGCATCAGCGGGTTTGGCAGTTCGGTACCGTAAAACGTTTTCATCTTCAGCCCCCCTGCATCGGTGCGACGACCTCGACCCTGTCGCCCTCGGCCAGTTTGTGCGCGATGCGCAGGCTGGAGGGCACGAATTCTTCGTTCACCGCGGTGGCGACGCGGCCGGAAAAGCCGCATTCGGCCAGCAGCTCGCCAAGGGTTTCGGCGCGCACCTCGCGCGGCTCGCCGTTAAGCACGATCTTCATCGACCATCTCCGAATGTGTGTTTTTCAGCGCCAGATCGGCCACGCCCCGGGCCAGTGCCGGCGCCAGCAGATAGCCGTGGCGATAGAGGCCATTGGCATAGATCGTCCGGCCCAGCCGGCGGATGCGCGGCAGGTTGTCGGGAAAGGCCGGGCGCAGATCGACCCCGATTTCCAGCACCTCGGCCTCGCCAAAGGCCGGGTTCAGCGCATAGGCCGCGCTGAGCAGTTCCAGCATCGAGCGCGCGGTGATCCGGCTGCTGTCCTCGGATTCGATCATCGTGGCGCCCAGCATGTAGATGCCCTCGCCCCGCGGTACGACATAGAGCGGCATCCGGGGATGCAGCAGGCGTACGGGTCGGGTCAGCGTCACGTCCGGGCAGCGGATCACCAGCATCTCGCCCTTCACGCCGCGCAGGTCGTGCAGGATGTCGCGCGCGTGCAAGCCCCGGCAATCGATGGCGTTGTCCAGCCGCGACGGGGCCAGCTTGCGGTGGAATTCGACCCCTTTGTCCTGCAGGCCGCGATAGAGGTCCTGCAATGCCCGGCGAGGGTCCAGATGGGCCTCGTCGGCGAAGAACAGGCCTTGGGAAAACCCGTGCAGATCAGGCTCTAATTTGGCGATTTTCGCTTGATCGACCTGCGTGAATCCCTCGGTCCGGCGGGCAAAGCGGCGCAGGTCGGGCAGGTCGCGCGTGTTGGCCACGACCAGCGTTCCCTGCCGCGCGACCGGGGTGCGGGCCGCCCACCAGTCGATCGCCTGCTGCCCCAGCCTCAGCACCGGTTCCTCGGCATTTTCATATTCGCACCACGGCGCCAGCATGCCGCCGGCCCACCAGGAACACCCATGCGGACCGGGCGGCCCGCCCGGATCGAACACCTGTACCTGCGCGCCCCGCGCCACCAGTTCCGAGGCCACGGCCAAGCCGGCGACGCCGGCACCTATGACCGACCAGACCGTCACGCCGGCCATACCCGGTGGAAATGATGCACCGGCCCGTGGCCCGAGCCGACCTGCAGCTCGTCCGCGCGGGTGATCGCGCCTTGCAGGTAGTCATGCGCCTGCGCCACCGCATCGACCAGAGGCAGCCCCTTGGCCAGACCGGCCGCGATGGCCGAGGACAGGGTGCATCCGGTGCCGTGGGTGTTGCGCGTGTCCTGACGGGGCGCGGTAAATTCACCGATGACGCCGTTCTGATCGATCAGCAGATCATGGCAGGTATCGCCCTTGCCGTGTCCGCCTTTCATCAGGACGGCCCCAGCCCCCAGGGTGCACAGGTCATGGCCCTGCGCGACCATCTCCTCGGGCGTTTCGGCGACCAGCCGGTCCAGCAGACAGGCGGCCTCGGGCAGGTTCGGGGTCAGGACGGTGGCGCGGGGCAGCAGCACCTCGCGCAACGTTTGCACCGCCTCGCGCGCCAGCAGGGCATCGCCCGATTTGGCGATCATCACCGGGTCCAGCACGATTGGCCCGGCAAAGCCGGACAGGCCGTCGGCGACGGTTTGGATGATCTCGGGCGTGGCCAACATGCCGATCTTGACCGCGCGCACGTCCAGATCGGACAGAACCGCGTCGATCTGCGCGGCGATCACGTCCAGCGGGATACCATGCACAGCGGTGACCGCCTGCGTGTTCTGGGCGGTGACCGCGGTGATGACACTGGCACCGAACACACCCAGCGCCGACATCGCTTTGAGATCGGCCTGAATACCGGCCCCTCCGCCGCTGTCGGATCCTGCGATGGTCAAAGCGATATGCGCCATGTCGCTCCCTTCTTGCATGTGGGGCAACGCGGGCATGGAAAACGTCTGAGTGTTTTAGACCGTTCCCTCCGCCGGTATTGCCCGGATCAGGTTCGATGGGTTGGCTCGCGCCTCTCAGCCCCGGTTCCGGGGCACCCCAACGGTTGGCGCGGACATTCTCAAGGCTGAGGCCGAGAATCAAGGGCCAATTCCGCGCAGTTTCCGGCCAAACTGGACTTAGAAAACAAAAAAGCCGGCGATGATACGCCGGCCTTTCGGTCTCTGGAACGCTGGGATCAGCTTTGCATCCTTTCCCAGAAGGATTTGACGGATGAGAAAAAGCTTTTCGATTCCGGGTGGTTGTCCTCTCCCAGATCGTCGAACTCCTGCAGCAGCTCTTTTTGCCGCGCGGTCAGGTTGACCGGAGTCTCGACCGCAAGCTCGATGAACATGTCACCGATACCGCCGCCCCGCAGCGCAGGCATACCCTTGCCGCGCAGGCGCATCTGCCGGCCCGACTGGCTGCCGGCCGGAATCTGCACCCGGCCGCGGCCACCGTCGATGGTGGGCACTTCGATCGAGCCGCCCAGCGCCGCCTTCGCCATGCTGACAGGCACGCGGCAATACAGGTTCGGGCCGTCCCGCTCGAACAGTTTGTGCGGAGTCACCTCGACAAAGATGTAGAGATCGCCCGGAGGACCGCCGCGCATTCCGGCCTCGCCCTCGCCCGCCAAACGGATACGGGTGCCGGTTTCGACGCCTGCCGGAATGTTGACCGACAGCGCGCGTTCCTTCTCGACCCGGCCCGAGCCGTGGCAGGATTTGCAGGGGTTTTTGATGATTTGCCCCAGACCCGCACAGGTCGGGCAGCTGCGCTCGACAGTGAAAAAGCCCTGTTGCGCGCGCACCTTACCCATGCCGGAACAGGTCGGGCAGGTGGTTGGTTCAACTCCGCCCTCGGCGCCGGTGCCCTCGCAGGACGAACAGGCCACGGCTGTCGGCACGTTGATGGTTTTCTGCAGGCCGGAATAAGCCTCTTCCAGCGAAACCCTCAGGTTGTAGCGAAGGTCCGAACCGCGAGCGGCACGGCGTCCGCCACCGCCACGCTGTCCACCCATGAAATCGCCGAACAGGTCATCGAACACATCGGAAAACGCGCTGGAGAAATCGCCCGATCCAAAGCCGCCACCACGCTGGCCGCCGCCCATGCCATTCTCGAACGCAGCATGGCCGAACCGGTCATACGCGGCCTTTTTGTCAGCGTCGCGCAGAACGTCATAGGCCTCGTTGGCCTCTTTGAAAAGGGCCTCGGCATCCGGGTTGTCTTTGTTGCGATCGGGGTGCAGCTCTTTCGCCTTCCGGCGAAAAGCTTTCTTGATCTCATCCGCCGAAGCACCCTTGGACACGCCGAGCACTTCGTAATAGTCGCGTTTTGACATCGGTATTTCCTTCTGCCTCAACGTAAACGGGCCGGCCCGGCATCCGGACCGGCCCGAATTGGCCCGGTTACCCGTTAGTTGCGCTTGTCATCGTCCAGGTCTTCGAACTCGGCATCGACGATGTCGTCATCGCCGGGACCCGCATCCGCGGCTGCCGGTTCGTCGCTGGCCTCTTCGGACTGCGCCTTGTAGATCGCCTCACCCAGTTTCATGGCCGCTTCGGTCACGTTCTGGATGCCAGCCTTGATCTTGTCGGCATTGTCCGACTCGACCTCGTCCTTGAGGGCCGCCAGCGCCAGTTCGATGGCCTCGATGGTCGACGGATCGACCTTGTCGCCATGCTCCTCGATCGATTTCTCGGTCGCGTGGATCAGGCTTTCGGCCTGGTTCTTGGCTTCGACCAGCTCCTTGCGCTTGCGGTCGGCTTCGGCGTTTTCCTCGGCGTCCTTGACCATCTTTTCGATGTCTTCTTCCGACAGTCCGCCCGAGGCCTGGATCGTGATCTTCTGTTCCTTGCCGGTGCCTTTGTCCTTGGCCGAAACCGAAACAATGCCGTTGGCGTCGATGTCGAAGGTCACCTCGATCTGAGGCATGCCGCGCGGGGCCGGCGGGATGTCTTCAAGGTTGAACTGGCCCAGGATCTTGTTGTCCGCAGCCATCTCACGCTCACCCTGGAACACCCGGATGGTCACGGCGTTCTGGTTGTCCTCGGCAGTCGAGAAGACCTGGGACTTCTTGGTCGGGATCGTGGTGTTGCGGTCGATCAGGCGGGTGAACACGCCGCCCAGAGTTTCGATGCCCAGCGACAGCGGGGTCACGTCCAGCAGAACCACGTCCTTGACGTCGCCTTGCAGAACACCGGCCTGGATCGCAGCACCCATGGCCACGACTTCGTCCGGGTTCACACCTTTGTGCGGCTCCTTGCCGAAGAACTTGGTCACCTCTTCGATGACTTTCGGCATCCGGGTCATACCACCGACCAGAACAACCTCATCCACATCGCTGGCCGAGATGCCGGCGTCTTTCAGAGCGGCCTGGCAGGGCTTCAGCGACTTCTTGATCAGGTCGCCGACCAGCGATTCCAGCTTGGCACGGGTCAGCTTCATGACCATGTGCAGCGGCTGACCGTTCGCGCCCATCGAGATGAACGGCTGGTTGATCTCGGTCTGGGTGGTCGAGCTGAGCTCGATCTTGGCCTTCTCTGCGGCTTCCTTCAGACGCTGCAGCGCCATCTTGTCCTGGCTCAGGTCGACGCCGTGTTCCTTTTTGAACTCGTCGGCCAGGTAGTTGACGATGCGCATGTCAAAGTCTTCACCACCCAGGAAGGTGTCACCATTGGTCGACTTGACCTCGAACAGGCCGTCGTCGATTTCCAGAATGGTCACGTCGAAGGTACCACCGCCAAGGTCATAGACCGCGATGGTCTGGCTGTCCTGCTTGTCCAGGCCATAGGCCAGCGCGGCGGCAGTCGGTTCGTTGATAATCCGCAGCACTTCCAGACCGGCGATCTTGCCGGCGTCCTTGGTGGCCTGACGCTGAGCGTCGTTGAAATAGGCCGGAACGGTGATCACGGCCTGCGTGACTTCTTCACCCAGATAGCTTTCGGCGGTTTCTTTCATCTTGCCGAGGATGAAGGCCGAGATCTGGCTTGGGGAGTATTTCTGCCCGCGGGCCTCGACCCAAGCGTCGCCGTTGCCGCCATCGACGATGGCGTAGGGCACCATTTTCTTGTCCTTCTGGACTTCTGCGTCATCCACACGACGCCCGATCAGGCGCTTGACGCCAAAAATCGTGTTGTCGGGGTTGGTGACCGCCTGGCGTTTCGCCGGTTGCCCGACCAGTCGCTCGTCTTCGGTGAAGGCGACGATCGAGGGCGTGGTCCGCGCCCCTTCCGCGTTTTCGATGACCTTCGGCTGCGCGCCGTCCATGATGGCTACGCACGAGTTGGTGGTCCCGAGGTCAATACCGATTACTTTTCCCATTTTTCGATCCCTTTCTTTTCAAGGCGATGTCCCGAGGCCGGAACCCGTTACGGCATCCCTGCCCCGATCTGCTGGGCGCGACAGGTCTACACCATCGCGCGTCCCGGCGTATATAAGGGCGAGGCCTGAGGCCTGCAAGCGTTGTGAAATGCAGGTTTTCGGGAATCTTGGGCCTTTTTTGGCAAGGATTTCGAAAGGAATGAGGTTTCTGTCATGACGCGCCTGAATTTACGGGGGTTCGACATCCGAAAAGGCCATCTGGACGGCGCTGCTCAGCGGCAGATCATCGAGCTACTGCGGCCGATTCTGAAAGCCGCTCCGCTGTTTCATCCCAGCACCGCTTCGGGGCGCAAAATGTCGGTTCGCATGACGTCTGCCGGAACCCTGGGCTGGGTGTCGGACGGGGCTGGATACCGGTACCAAGACGCGCACCCCAAGGGCATGGCGTGGCCTGCCATTCCGGACCCGATCCTGTCGATCTGGCGCGACCTTGCCGGAACCGATCGAGATCCCGATTGCTGTCTGATCAACTACTACGGCGAAGGCGCAAAGATGGGAATGCACCAGGACAAGGACGAGGCCGATTTCTCGTGGCCGGTCCTGTCGGTTTCGTTGGGCGATGACGCCTTGTTCCGGATCGGCAACACGACCCGCGGCGGCAAAACCGAGTCCGTCTGGCTGAGTTCCGGCGACGTGGTCGTCATGGGCGGTCCCGCCCGGTTGGCCTATCACGGTATCGACCGGATCCGCTTCGGCTCTTCGCGCCTGCTGCCCAAAGGGGGCCGGATCAACCTGACGCTGCGCGTGGCAACCTAACGGCGCGCATCCCAGCTTTTCGAGATGTGCTTGCGGGTAAAGAACTCTCCCAGCAACCCGATCATCATCAGGGCGATACCGACCCAAAGCGCATATTCCCAGCTGGAATTGCGCGGAAAATAGTTGCGAAACACGAAACCGCGGCACTGATCGATCACGTGAAACAACGGGTTCCAGGCGAACATGGCCAGCATCCATCCGCCCAGCGCATTGCCCACGAACATCTTGCCCGAGAAGATCATGTTCATCCGGCGATAGACATTGCTGAGAATGGTGGAGGTCTGCGGCATCCACGGCTTGAGCGCCATGAAGACCAGACCGACCGCGCAGCCGGTGTACCACGCAAGGATCAGCATCGCGAACGCGCCGCCCGGGTCCTGCATCTCGATCGGATTGACCGCGACGCTGTAGACGAACAGGATCACCAGGATTGAAACGACCTGCGTGTACAAGGTCCCGAAGGCGGCGGCCAATAGCAGAACCATCATGTTCATCGGCGAATGCAGCATCATGGGATTGTTGGTGCCTCCAAGCCCCGCGATCGCACCGACGGACTTGATATGCGTCATGAACAGAAAGATGCCGGACAGGATGTACAGGATGAACTCACCCCGTATCTTGGCAACCCGTCCGCCCAGAAACGACATGATGAAATAGAACACGGTCGCCATCAAAACGACCTGGACGATGTTCATCATGATGGCGATTACGGCGTTGGAATGCTGCGAGCGGATGTTGCGGACAACGGCATGAAACACCAGTTCCGCAAGGTTGAATGCCCCACCCACAAGGCTGCTGCTTCGCTTGTAATAGAACACTCGAACGCTCTTTCCCGGTTTTGTTCCGCCAGCGTGGCACGAATTCCTTGCCGTTCCGTATCCGGCACAGCATAAGTTCGTCAGGTTTTCGGATCAACAAACCATGGAAACGGAGCATTTTTGTGACCTATGACGACCTCATCCCCGTGATCAGACGCCTGGCCCTGGAAGCGGGCGACAAGATCATGGAGATCTACGATGCCGATGATTTTGACGTGAAGGTCAAGTCCGATTCCAGCCCCGTGACCGAAGCCGACGAAGCTGCCGATGCCCTGATCTCGGCCGGGCTGCGCGCCGCCTTCCCCGACATCCTGCTGGTGACCGAGGAACAGGCCGCATCGCACAGCAAGCAGGGCGACACCTTTCTGATCGTCGATCCGCTGGACGGCACCAAGGAATTCATCAACCGGCGCGGCGATTTCACCGTGAACATCGCGCTGGTCGAAAACGGTGTGCCCACCCGCGGCGTGGTCTATGCCCCGGCCCGCGGGCGCATGTTTTATACCCTGGCCGATGGCCGCTCGGTCGAGGAAACCGGCGCCCTGGACAAGGACAAACCGGGCACTCTGACCCCGATTTCAGTCTCTGAACCGGACAATTCGGCGCTTTTGGTGGTGGCCTCGAAATCGCATCGCGATCAGGCCACGGATGACTACATCAACAAATACCAGGTCAAGGACAGCAAGTCGGCGGGCTCGTCCCTGAAATTCTGCCTGGTGGCCACGGGCGAGGCCGACCTCTACCCGCGCGTGGGCCGCACGATGGAGTGGGACACCGCCGCTGGCCACGCGGTGCTGTCCGGTGCCGGGGGCCACGTGGTGCGTTTTGACGACCACACGCCGCTGACCTACGGCAAGGAGGGCTATGCCAACCCGTTCTTCATCGCCTATGCCCCGGGCGTCGAACTCAAGGAGGCCTGATGTCGGTTCTGATCGCGATCCCTGCCCGCTATGCCTCGACCCGCTATCCGGGCAAGCCGCTGGTGCCGCTGACCGGCGCAACGGGAAGGTCCATGACCCTGATCGAGCGGTCGTGGCGCGCGGCCATGTCGGTCTCAGACGTCGACCGGGTGGTGGTGGCCACCGATGACGACCGCATCCGCGCCGCGGCCGAGGGCTTTGGCGCCGAGGTGGTGATGACCTCAGAAAGCTGCGCCAACGGCACCGAACGCTGCGCCGAGGCGCATGACAGGCTGGGCGGCGGCTACGAGATCGTGGTCAACCTGCAGGGCGACGCCCCCCTGACCCCGCATTGGTTCATCGAGGATCTGGTCAATGGCCTGCGCGCCGCGCCCGAGGCCGGCGTGGCCACGCCGGTGCTGCGGTGCGACGGCGAGGCGCTGAACGGGCTGCTGAACGACCGCAGGCATGGCCGGGTGGGCGGCACCACCGCCGTCTTCGCGACCGATCACAGCGCGCTCTATTTCTCGAAGGAAGTGATCCCCTTCACCGCCGAAACCTATGCCGGGTCGGATCCGACGCCGGTGTTCCACCATGTGGGCGTCTACGCCTACCGGCCCGACGCGCTGGCCGCCTATCCGGGCTGGCCGGTCGGGCCGCTGGAACGGTTCGAAGGGCTGGAACAGCTGCGGTTCATGGAAAACGGGCGCAAGGTTCTGTGTGTCGAGGTCGAGGCAAAAGGCCGTCAGTTCTGGGAGTTGAACAATCCGCAGGACGTGGCCAGGATCGAAAGCATGATGGCCGCGATGGGGTTGGAATAGGCGCAAATTCCCCGTTCCGCGCGGGCGGCCGGGCAGCTAATCCATGACGGGCAGACATTCGGCAGGACCACGGATGACAAACATACTCGTGACCGGCGGCGCCGGATATATCGGATCTCATGCCTGCAAGGCACTGGCGCAGGCGGGCTATGTGCCCGTGACTTATGACAACCTTGTCACCGGCTGGCAGGATGCGGTGAAATTCGGCCCCTTCGAACAGGGCGATCTGCTGGACCGCGCGCGGCTGGAGCAGGTCTTTGCCAAGTACCAGCCGGCGGCAGTGATGCATTTTGCCGCGCTCAGCCAGGTCGGCGAAGCCATGAGCGAGCCGGGCCGGTACTGGCGCAACAACGTCACCGGATCGCTGAACCTGATTGAGGCGGCCGTGGCCGCCGGCTGCCTGGATTTTGTGTTCTCGTCCACCTGTGCAACCTATGGCGACCACGACAACGTGGTGCTGGACGAAACCACGCCGCAACACCCGTTGAACGCCTATGGCGCCTCGAAACGCGCGATCGAGGACATCCTGCGCGATTTCGAACAGGCGCACGGGCTGAACCACGTGATCTTTCGCTATTTCAACGTGGCCGGTGCCGACCCTGACGGCGACGTGGGCGAGTTCCACCGCCCCGAGACCCATCTGGTTCCGCTGTTGTTGGACGCGATCGACGGGAAGCGCGACGCTCTGACCGTCTATGGCACCGATTACGACACGCCCGACGGCACCTGCATCCGCGACTATGTCCATGTCTGCGACCTGGTGGATGCGCACGTGCTGGGCCTGCGCTGGCTGGAACAGGGCAAGGGCAGCCGAGTGTTCAACCTGGGCACCGGCACCGGGTTTTCGGTGCAAGAGGTGATCGCGCAGTCGCACAGCGTGACCAATCGCGAGGTGCCCTTCATCACCGGTCCGCGCCGGCCGGGCGACTGCACCAAGCTGGTGTCAGGCTCGACCCGGGCCGAGGCCGAACTGGGCTGGCGGCCCAAACGGTCGCGGCTGGAAGTGATGATCGCCGATGCCTGGCGCTGGCATCAGAATGGCCACTACGAAAAGTGATCATGCCATGGGCGCCGCGCACCACCATGACGAAAACGCCCCGGGCTGGGTTCGCAGATACCGTCTGCGCCTGAAGCGCAAGCGTTTGCTGTGGCGGTCCTTCCGCAGCCGCCACGCGTTGACGCCGGTGTCGGACAAGACCCGGCTGATCGCGCCCACCGACATTCTGGCCTTTACCACCCTGCGCAACGAGATCGAGCGCCTGCCCTGGTTCTTGCGCCACTATCGCCGGCTGGGGGTCGATCATTTCCTGATGGTCGACAACGGCAGCGATGACGGTTCGACCACCTATCTGCTGAACCAGCCGGACGTGTCGCTGTGGCAAACGCAGGCCAGCTATCGCGAGGCTCGGTTCGGGCTGGACTGGCTGACTTGGTTGCAGATGCGGCATGGCCATGGTCATTGGACGCTGATGGTGGATGCGGACGAACTGCTGATCTATGCCCATCACGACGGCCGCGACCTGCACGATCTGACGGGATGGCTGGACCAAATCGGACAGCCGGCCTTTGGCGCGCTGATGCTTGATCTATACCCGAAAGGCCCGTTGGGCGCGGCGCCCTATGATCCCGAGACCGACCCGACCGAAACTTTGAACTGGTTCGATTCCGGCCCTTACAGGGCCCGCCGGCAAGAGCCGCTGGGAAACCTGTGGGTGCAAGGCGGCGTTCGCGAACGCGCCTTCTTTGCCGATTGCCCGGACCGGTCTCCGACCCTGAACAAGATTCCGTTGGTGAAGTGGGACCGTCGCTATGCCTTCGTGAACTCCTGTCACTCGGCCCTGCCCCGACACCTGAATTTTGCCTATGGCGGGCCTTCCGGGCAAACCCCCTCGGGCGTCCTGTTGCACACGAAATTCCTGCCGCAAGTCGTCGAGAAGTCGCGCATCGAAAAACAAAGGCGCCAGCATTTTCATGATCCCGACCAATTCGGGCCATACTATGATGGCATCATTGCCGGGCCCGACCTTTGGACTCCACAATCAGAACGGTATTCAGGCTGGGCGCATCTGCAGAGCCTTGGACTGCTGTCAGCGGGCGGGTGGACGTGAACGGGGAATCCTGTGCCCCAAAAACCCATGCTTGGCTAACGGCTCTTAAATACATTGCTTCGCAAGGTGCGAAAATGTCATAAAACGTTAGTGTCCGGCTCCCGTCTGACCAAATGCGGGCCCCGGACATGCTCGCGTATTACAAGAAGGTTGGGCAGCGCGTGAGCCTTTTGGATTCTTACCGGATGAGACTGCGGCGCAAGCGCCGTATTGTGCGCTGCATCCGCCGAAGACGCGATCTGCGCACCGTCCGCAACAACACCCGGCAGATCCGGTCCGGTGATGTTCTGCTGATGAGCGTCGTGCGCAACGAAAAGATCCGCCTGCCCTATTTTCTGGACTATTACCGCAAGCTGGGCGTCCGGCATTTCCTGTTCGTCGACAATGACAGCACGGATGGCACGCTGGGCTATCTCAAGGCGCAGCCCGATGTCTCGGTCTGGTATACGAATGCCAGCTATCGCCGTTCTACATTCGGGATCGACTGGTCCAACTACTTGCTGCGGAAATACGCCCATGGACACTGGGTCCTGACCGTAGATCCGGACGAGTTCCTGATCTATCCGTTCTGCGACACACGTCCCATCGACGCCCTGACCGACTGGCTGGACGGCACCGGGGTGCGCAGTTTCGGGACGATGCTGCTGGACATGTATCCCGAGGGGCCGATACAGGACGCCACCTATCACGAGGGGCAGGACCCGTTCGAGATTGCCGCATGGTTCGACTCGGGCAACTACATGATCACCAAGAACCCCGCCTACGGAAACCTGTGGATCCAGGGCGGGCCACGGGCAAGGGTTTTCTTTCAGGACAAGCCCGCGAAAGCGCCCGCGCTGAACAAGATCCCTCTGGTCAAGTGGGATCGGCGCTATGTCTATGTCAGCTCGACCCATGCGCTGCTGCCGCGCGGCCTGAACCAAGTCTATGACGAGTGGGGCGGCGAGAAAACCAGCGGCGCATTGCTGCATGCCAAGCTGATCAACACGCTGGGTGACAAAGCCCGCGAAGAACTGCAGCGCGGTGAGCACTACCGCGCGTCCGGCGAATACAGGGCCTATGTCGACCAGTTGGAGAGCAAGCCGGTTTTCTGGTGCAAATGGTCCGAGAAATACATCAACTGGCGCCAACTTGAGATCCTGGGTCTGATGTCCAAAGGGAACTGGGCATGAGCGGGACCCTGGGCATCGTGATGCTGGTCCACACTGCGCTGGACCGGGCTGAGCAGGTTGCCCGGCGCTGGACCGCGGCGGGTTGTCCGGTGGTCATCCACGTCGACCGCAAGGTCGACCCGGCCGTGTTCAAAGACTTTGTCGCGGCCTGCGGGGATGATCCGTTGATCCTGTTCTGCGACCGCCAGATCTGCGAGTGGGGCGGCTGGGGCATCGTTGCCGCTTCGCAATCGGCCGCGACGCTGATGCTGGAGCGCTTTCCCGACATACGCCATGTCTTTCTGTCATCCGGCTCTTGCCTGCCATTGCGCCCGGTTCAGGACCTGATCGATTACCTGAGCGACCGGCCCCGCGTGGATTTCATTGAAAGCGCCACCACCGCCGATGTCAGCTGGACCGTGGGCGGGCTGGACCTTGAACGCTTTACCCTGCGGTTTCCCTTCTCGTGGCGCAAACACCGCAAGCTGTTTGACCGCTTCGTCAAGCTTCAGCGCGCGGTCGGATATCGACGGACAATCCCCAACGGGCTGATCCCGCATATGGGCAGCCAGTGGTGGTGCCTGACGAGGCAGACCCTGACCGCGATCCTGCAAGACCCCAAGCGAGAGGTCTATGATCGATATTTCCGGCATGTCTGGATCCCCGACGAAAGCTATTTCCAGACGCTGGCGCGGCTCTATTCCACTCAGATCGAAAGCCGATCGCTGACCCTGTCGAAGTTCGACTATCAGGGCCGCCCGCACATCTTCTATGACGATCACCTGCAGTTGCTGCGTCGATCCGATTGTTTCGTCGCCCGCAAGATCTGGCCGCGCGCCGACCGGCTTTATCAGGCGTTTCTGAACGATCAGTCCCTCGCCGGAAAACCCGCCGAGCCCAATCCCGGCAAGATCGACCGCGTTTTCTCCAAAGCGGTCGAGCGTCGTACCCGCGGCCGCGACGGCCTGTACATGCAAAGCCGTTTTCCCCGCCATGGCAGCGAAAACGGCCTGACCGCGTTTCCTTACTCCGTGTTTCAGGGTTTTTCCGAGTTGTTTGAGGGCTTTGAAAGCTGGCTGGGCAATGCGTCAGGCGCCCGCGTCCATGGGCATCTGTTCAACCCCAAGCGCGCCGAATTCGCCGAAGGAGAGACCATCCTGAACGGGTCCCTCAGCGACAACGCCATTTTGCGCGACTACAATCCGACGGCGTTTCTGTCGAACCTGATCTGGAACACCCGGGGCGAACGCCAGTGCTTTCAATTCGGTCCGGCTGACACCCAGAAGATCAATTGGTTTCTGGCGAGAGACAAGAACGCACAGGTCTGCGTGGTCACCGGGGCCTGGGCTGTTCCGCTGTTTCGGTCGAACATGAATTTCGCCGACATCCGCTCCGAAGCGGCCCGCCTGCAAAAGATCGAGACCGAACAGCTTGAGGTGCTCGATTCCGTGTGGACCAAAGCGCGCGTGCATGTTTGGTCAATGGCCGAATTCGTTGAATCTCCGATGGAACATCTGCAAACCGTTCTTGAGGAGATGGGCGCGACGCAGCCCAGCCATCTGATCGAGGCGCCGACGATGGTTGATCTGGCCGGGTTTGGAAAGTTCCTGCAAAACCTCAAGAACCAGGGAATGCACCCTCACCTGATGGGCGACTTTCCTGCCGACGATGTATTCGGTAATCAGACCCGCCCGTATCGCAAGCCCTACCTGGTGCAATGACCCCGCATGCCGACCGACTTTGACTATTTCATCATTCTTGCCGAAATGCGCACCGGGTCGAACCTGCTGGAGGCAAATTTGAATGCGTTGGACGGCGTGCAGTGTCATGGCGAGGCGTTCAATCCGCACTTCATCGGATACCCGAAAGCAACCGAAGTGCTGGGATTTTCACTGGAAGACAGGGATGCTGCGCCGGACCGCCTGATCGAAGCGATGCGTTCCGCGCCGGAGGGTCTGCACGGGTTCCGGTTTTTTCACTCGCACGACCCGCGGGCCCTGGCGATGGCGCTGAACGATCCGCGCTGCGCAAAGATCATTCTCAACCGCAACCCGTTGGACAGCTACATCTCGCTCAAGATTGCGCGGGAGACCCAACAGTGGATGCTGACCAACGTGAAACGCAGGCGCGCCACCAAGGTTGCGTTTGATGGGGACGAGTTTCGGGACTACGTGGATGAGCAGCAGGCGTTTCAGCTGAGTTTAGTCAATCAGCTGCAAAAAACTGGCCAGACCGCATTTTACATCGGTTACGAGGATCTGACCCAACTGGATGTTCTGAACGGACTGGCGGCATGGCTGGGGGTTGAGGCGCGTCTGGATCAACTGGCCCCGGATCTCAAACCTCAGAACCCGGAACCGGCTTTGTCCAAGGTGACCAATCCCGAAGCCATGGATGCGGCCCTAGCGGCCCTGGACCGGTTCAACCTGCACCGAACGCCGAACTTTGAACCGCGACGGGGGCCAGCCGTTTCGCGTCATATCGCGGCCGCGGAAACGCCGCTGATGTATCTGCCGATCCGTGGTGGACCGGAACAGATCGTGGCCCAATGGATGTCCGATCTGGATGGCGGCGAGCTGATCACCGACCGAAACCAGAAACAGGTGCGGCGCTGGATGAAGGCGCATCCGGGTCACCGGAAATTCACGGTCCTGCGACACCCGTTAGCGCGGGCACATTCGGTGTTTTGCGAACGGATCCTGGGCACCGGGCCCGGCGCATATGCCGGAATCCGCAACCGGCTGCGCAACGGGTTCAAGTTGCCGATCCCGGGCCAGGTGCGCGATGGAAACTATTCGCTCGAGCAGCACTATCAGGCGTTTTCGGCGTTTCTTGAGTTTCTGCAGCTGAATCTTTCTGGCCAGACCCCGATCCGTGTCGACGGGCTGTGGTGCACGCAGGCCCGCATGTTGGAGGGGATTGCGGGCTTTGCCCTGCCCGATCTCATACTGCACGAGGAAGAGATGGCCACCGCGCTACCGGATCTGGCCCGCGGCCTGGGGCACAATGCACCGCCGAAGCCCGGCGTGCCCGCGCCGGACCAGCCCTATTCGTTGGATCAGATCTACGATGACAAGCTCGAGGCGCTGGCCGAGGAAACCTATCAGCGCGATTATCTGCAGTTCGGATTCGGGAAATGGCGGCCTATCAGGGACGCACGGTGATCAACGTACCTTCGTTCACCATCGCATAGATCTCTTCGATCTCTTCGTTCTTGACGGCGATGCAGCCAGCGGTCCAATCCGGCGTCTTCTTCGCGCGCTTGAACTCCTTGCGCAGGTTCGGTTGGCCGTGAATGAAAATGTCTCCACCCGGGTCGAAGCCCATCGCCTTTGCCTTGGCGATATCCTGGCTGTTGGGATAGGAAATCCCCAGCGACAGGTGATATCGGCTGCGAGGGTTGCGGCGGTCGATCAGGTAGGTGCCTTCGGGTGTGCGACCGTCTCCGCGCTTGACCTTTGTGCCGCTTGGAGCGAACCCAAGCTCGACATCATACTCACGCAAGATCTGCTCGTGATGCAGCAGGTACATCTTGCGCGCGCCCTTGTTCACCACAATGGATGTCACCTCGGGTCCGTTGTAGGTCAGAAACCGGGGGCCCGCACTTCCACAAGCCGAAAGGCTCAGTGTTGCCAGTGCACCCAATCCAAATGCTCGACGATCCATGATTTCACTGCCTGCTCGTTTTTTCGCATAATGCCAAAATCCGGCAGAAACGGAAATCACTTTTTGCTGTTCATATGCTCGGTCAGGCGGCGTTCGATCGACTCCAGCCGGTCCAGCACCTCGTCCCGATAGGCATCCGTCTTGACTTCATCCTCGGCGTGGTGGGCATCCTGCATCGAATTCACGATCAAGCCGACCAGCAGGTTCACGACCGCAAAGGTCGTGACCATGATGAAGGGCACGAAGAACAGCCAGGCGTAGGGATAGACTTCCATCACCGGGCGGACGATGCCCATCGACCAGCTTTCCAGCGTCATGATCTGGAACAGGGTATAGGCCGACAGACCCAGATCACCGAACCACTCCGGAAAGCTGTCCGAGAACAGTTTGGTCGAGATCACCGCGCCGATATAGAACAGGATCGCCATCAACAGGAACACGCTTGCCATGCCCGGCAAGGCCGAGATGAACCCCTCGACCACCCGGCGCAGACGTGGCGCGACCGAGATCACCCGCAGCACCCGCAGGATCCGCAGCGCACGCAACACCGAAAGACCCGCACCGCCGGGCACCAAGGCGATGCCGACGATCACGAAATCGAAGATGTTCCAACCATTGAGAAAGAAACGGCGCCCGTTGGCCACCAGTTTCATTGCGATCTCGGCCACGAAGATGGTCAGGCAGATGGTGTCGAGCAGCACGATCACCGGCCCGAATTTCGCCATCAGGCCGTCCGAGGTTTCCATGCCCAGCAGAACCGCGTTCACCAAGATGACGCCGGTGATGAATTGCGAAAACCGCGGGTTTTCGACAAAGGCCTGCAGGCGCTGCCGGATCGTCATGCGAAGGGTCTCCTGTCGGATCATGGATTCTCTGCCAGTTTGAAGCTGCCCACCAGTTCGCTGTGGGATGACCATCGAAATTGGTCAACCACTTGGACCCATTCAAGGGCATAGCCCGCCTGAACCAGAATTTTTGCATCCCGCGCGAAGGTCACAGGGTTGCAGGACACATAGGCGATGACCGGACGGCGGGCCTGAGCCAGCTCGGCCACCTGGGCCTCGGCGCCGGCGCGCGGAGGGTCCAGAACCACGGCGTCAAAGCGGCGCAGCTCGTCCGGCATCAAGGGGCGGCGGAACAGGTCGCGCGCCTCGGTCGTGACCTGTTTCAATCCCGTGGACTTGCGCCAGCCCTGATCCAGCGCGCGGGTCATGTCGGCCGCGCCTTCAACGGCATGAACCTCGGCCCGTTGCGCCAGCGGCAACGAGAACGTGCCGCAGCCCGCGAACAGATCAACCACCCGCTTGACCGGGCCGACGATCTCCAAAACTGCCTGTGTCAGAGCCTGTTCTCCATCTTTCGTGGCCTGAAGGAAGGCCCCCGGCGGCGGGACCACCTGCGCGGTGCCGAAACGCTGTGCGGGTGGGTTGCGCATGGCGATCACCTCGCCATCCCAGGCCAGCCGCGCCAGACTGTGCTGCTCGGTCGCCTGCGCCAACGCCAGTTCCAGCGGGCCATCCAGCGGCTTGCCGCCCTGCAGCGCCACGTCCAGTCCGGCTTCGGACAGGGTCAGGGTGACAGACAACACGCCCTTGCGGCTGCCGCCCAGTTCGGCCAGCGCCTTGGCCACGGGGATGGCAGCGGTCAGCGCCGGGTCCAGCAGCTGACAATCGGGAATCTCGGTGATCACGTCCGAGGCGCGCCCGTGGAACCCCGCCAGCGCGCCCTTCTTGGTGCGGCGCACCGCGATGGTGGCGCGGCGACGCGACTGCGGTGGCGACGTCAAGATCGGGCGCATCTCGGCCTGCAGCCCCTGAGCGGCCAAGGCGGTACGCACCACCTCGACCTTCCAATCGGCCACGAAGGTGTCCGAGGCGTGCTGCAACTGGCAGCCGCCGCAGCTTTTGTAGTGGCGGCAGGGCGGCTTGACCCGATCGTCCGACGGCGTCAGCACCTTGATATCGGTCAGCGCCGAGCCGTCCAGCGCGCCGGTGACCCGCTCTCCGGGCAGCGTTCGGGGGGCATAGACCGGGCCCTCGGCGATGCCGTCGCCCTGATGCCCGAGGCGGAGAATGGTGTATTCCTGCGTCATGGCCTGCCTGATAGCCGGGCTGATGCGGCAACAAAACCCTTATTCGGCGGCCTCGGTCTGGATGAACCCGCCCGACTGGCGGTGCCAGAACCGCGCATACAACCCGCCCTGCGCGAGCAGGGTGTCATGCGGACCGCTTTCCACGATGCGCCCGTGATCCAGAACGATGATCCGGTCCATCTCGCTGAGGGTGGACAGGCGGTGGGCGATGGCCAGAACGGTCTTGCCCTCCATCACCCGGTGCAGCGCGGTCTGGATCGCGGCCTCGACCTCGGAATCCAGCGCCGAGGTGGCCTCGTCCAGCACGAGGATCGGCGCGTCCTTCAGGATCGCCCGGGCCAAAGCGATGCGCTGACGCTGGCCGCCGCTCAGCTTGACGCCGCGCTCGCCCAGATGCGCGTCATAACCCTTGCGCCCCTGCCCGTCCTGCAGATCGAGGATGAAATCATGCGCCTCGGCTTTTTTGGCAGCGGCGATCATCTGGTCTTCGCTGGCATCGGGCCGGCCGTACAGGATGTTGTCGCGGGCCGAGCGGTTGAACATCGCGGTTTCCTGCGTGACCATGCCGATCTGGCGGCGCAGGCTGTCCTGCGTGACACCGGCGATGTCCTGCCCGTCGATCAGAATTTGCCCATTTTCCCTGTCATAGAGCCTGAGAAGCAGCGAAACCAAGGTGGATTTCCCCGCCCCCGAGGCACCGACGATCCCCAGTTTTTCGCCCGGCTGCACCGTCAGTGTCAGGTCCGAGACCCCGCCCACGTCGCGACCATAGGCAAAGCTGACATCGCGAAACTCGATCCGGCCCTCGGGCACCGTCAACTCGGTGGCGTCCGGCGCATCCTCGACCCGGTCAGGCCGCGCCAGGGTTTTCATGCCGTTCTCGATCTCGCCCACATGGGCGTAGATCCCCATCAGAGTAAAGCTTACCCAGCCCGTCATCTGCGCAATGCGGATCGAGATGGCGCCCGCCGCCACGATATCCCCGGTGGTAGCCGACCCGGCTTGCCACAGCCACAAGGTGGCGCCCAACAGCAGAACCGGTAGAAGCCCCGCCAAGGTCATCAAAATGAACCGGAAACTGGCCGACAGCTTGCCAAAGGCCAGCGACTTGTCGCGCAGCGCAACCATCGAGTCGCGGGCGGCCTGATCCTCGAATTCGGAATGGGCAAACAGCTTGACCGTCTTGATGTTGGTGATCGTGTCCACAACCTGCCCCGACACCGTCGCCCGCGCCCCGGCCCGCGCGGCCGAGCGTGTGCGGATGCGCGGCAGGTACCAGCGCACCAGCAGGAAATACACCGCCAGCCAAGCCACGAAGGGCAGCATGACCAGAGGATGAATAGACCCTAACAACAGCAAAGACCCCACAAGCGAGGCCAAGGCAAAGACGATGGCGCTGATAGTTTCCGAAACGACTGAGGTCAGCGCATTGGCCGTCTGCATCTGTTTCTGGGCGATGCGACCGGCAAAATCGTCGTCGAAATAGGTGACCGACTGGCCCAGGGTCCAGCGGTTCAGCTTGGCCAGCACCAGCGGCGGGATGTTGGGCATGACGATATAGTTGTTCGACACCGAGGACAGCCCGAACAGCAGCGGCCGGATCAGCATGAAGAACGCCACAGCGCCCAGGATCATCCACAGGTTTCGCGGTGTCAGAAAGTTCTCGGGTCCGCTGGCGGTCGCCATGTCGATCACCCAGCCCAGTATCCAGGCGGTTCCGGCCTCCATTGCACCTGCCAGCGCGGAAAACAGCGCGGCGGCGAACAACATGGGCCAGGCCCCTGTCAGGCACCAGCGAATGAACGCCCCCAGCCTTTGCGGCGGGGGCGTCTGGGTGGGTTCAAACGGTTTGATCAGGTCTGCGACCGTCATTCTGCTGCCTCGTCCGCGGCCTCGGGGTTCATGAAGCCGCCAGATTGGCGCGCCCAGAACTGGGCGTAAAGACCGCCCTGCTCCAGAAGATCGGCATGGGTGCCTTCCTCGACGATCCGGCCTCCGTCCATCACCAGGATGCGGTCCATCTGGGCGATGGTGCTGAGCCGGTGCGCGATGGCGATCACGGTCTTGCCCTGCATCATGCCGTACAGCGTCTCCTGGATTGCGGCTTCGACCTCGGAATCTAGGGCGGATGTGGCCTCGTCCAACAACAAGATCGGCGCGTCCTTCAGGATCACCCGCGCCAGCGTCACCCGCTGCCGCTGCCCGCCGCTCAGCTTGACGCCGCGCTCGCCCACATGGGCGTCATAGCCGGTGCGGCCCTGCGGGTCCTGCAGATCAAGGATGAAGTCATGCGCCTCGGCCTGCTTGGCGGCGGCGATCATCTGGTCTTCGGTGGCATCGGGGCGGCCATACAGGATGTTGTCGCGCACCGAGCGGTGCAGCAGCGCGCTGTCCTGCTGAACCATGCCGATATTGCGGCGCAGGCTGTCCTGGGTAACGATGCGGATGTCCTGCCCGTCGATCAGGATCGCACCGCTTTCCACGTCGTAGAACCGCAAGAGCAGCTTGACCAAGGTCGACTTCCCGGCCCCCGAGCGCCCGATCAACCCGACCTTTTCGCCCGGCTGGATGGTCAGATTGACATGGTCCAGCCCGCCGGTCTCGCGGCCATAATGGTGCGACAGGTCGCGGATCTCGATCCGGCCATCGGTCAGCTGCAGCGGCTTGGCGTCCGGCGCATCCAGCAGGTCGACGGGCTGGGCGATGGTCTCCATCCCCTCGGCCACGACGCCCAGCTGGCGGAAGAAGCTGGTCAACGCCCACATGATCCAGCCGGTCATGGCATTCAGCCGCAGCGTCAGCGCGGTGGCCGCCGCCACCACCCCGACCGAGGCGCTGCCCTGCATCCACAGGTAAATGGCCCAGCCGACCACACCGATGATCAGCACGCCGTTCAGCGCGACCAGAACGGCATCCATGATGGTGAAGATACGCATTTCGATCTGGAAGGTGCGCCGGGTCTCCTCGATCGCTTCCCGTGCATAATCGAGTTCCTGCCGGGCATGGGCGAACATCTTCACCGAATGGATGTTGGTATAGCTGTCGACCACCCGGCCCGTCACCGTAGACCGCGCATCGGACGCGGCCTGCGACGCCGGCCCCACCCGCTGCACCGTCCAGCGCACCAGCAGCGCATAGAGCGCGAACCAGATCAGCAACGGCAGCAGCAGGCGTGGATCGGCGGCCATCAGCAGGATCGCCGCGCCGATCAGATAGGCCAGCGAGAACGAAATCGCATCGAACACCTGGAACACCACCTCGCCCGCGGCCGGCGGGGTTTGCATGATGCGGTTCGCGATACGCCCGGCAAAATCATTCTCGAACCAACCGACCGACTGGCGAAGAACGTGCTTGTGCGCCCGCCAGCGGATCAGCGTGCCGAAATTGGGCAGGATCGCATTGTTCAGCAGCAACACGTCCAGCACATGCAGGATAGGTCGCAGGAACAGGATGAACAGCGCGACCAGGACCAGCTCGGTCCCGTGGGCCTGCCAGACCTCGGACGGTGATCCGCCCAGCAGGTCGACGACCCGGCCCATGTAATAGATCAGCCCGATCTCGACCGCGGCCACGATGATCGACATCAGCGCGGCCCAGAAGAAGACACGCCGAAAAGGGCGGGAATAATCCAGCATGAAGGGCCACAGCCGTGTCGGCGGCCGGTCGACCTCTTCATAGGCAACAAAAGGGTCTACGAGGTTTTCGAAAAAGCGAAACATGGAGGTGCTCCGATTGAGCAGAAAAATTGAAAATGCGAAAGCAGATGGCGCCAAAACACCACCCGTACGGGTCAGGTGTCCTGGCTTTAGCCGAACCAGATCCCGTAGTACATTCGCAGTCCTCCATCCATGTGACAGGCGCACCCTAGCCGGAAACCCAAAGGCTTGTCATCCCCTTTTGAGACCTCCCGTCAAACTTGCAGCAGCGCGTCCCGGTCCAGCGTGAAGTCCGAGGCGATCCAGCGGCTTTCCAGTTCGGCCAGTTTCGCGCCCAGCGCAGGGCCGGAGTACCGCCCGAGCAGATCGGCGGCCTTGACCGGGAATGACTCCGCGGCCCCTTTTTCAACGGCCGCGCCCGTCTCAGCCGTCCAGGGCTGTTCCAGAAAGGCGCAGCGCAGCAGGGCCGCGTCCTGTCCGTCCGGCTGGCCCAGCCGATACCCCAATTCGGCCGCCCCGGCACCGCCCTGCGCGCCGTCCCGGATCCGGGTCAGGCGGGCCAGTTGCGCCTTGCTGAGGCGCAGAGTCCCGGCAACCTTGGGCCCCGCGATGGCTGCCAGACGGCGCAGCGCGTCGGGGGCAAGCCCGGCCTGCGATTCAAGATGGATCAGGATCGGCAGCGCCCGATCGTCGGCGCCAGGCAGCAGATGCGCCAGAACGCCGATGCTGCGCATGGCGGCCACCGATGGGGCCGGATCGGGCGCGGCCAGCAGTTTCAGCATCTCGGCTCCGACCCGTTCGCGCGACAGCCGGTCGAGCCCGTCCAGATCGGCCGCAATCGCCGCCAGCGCATCCGGGTCCATCCCGGCCTGCGCATCGCCATACCAGGCGTGGAACCGGAAATACCTCAACGAGCGCAGATAGTCCTCGCGAATGCGATCTTGGGCCGCGCCGATGAACCGCACGCGCCTCGCCTGCAGGTCGGACAGGCCGCCCAGCGGGTCCAGAATGGTGCCGTCGGGGCGGGCATAGAGCGCGTTCATCGTAATATCGCGGCGGGCGGCGTCCTCTTCCACCTGGTTGGAAAAGGCCACGACCGCGCGCCGCCCGTCGGTTTCGACGTCGCGGCGAAAGGTGGTGATTTCATGCGGTATGCCGTCGCTGACCACGGTCACGGTGCCATGATCAATCCCCGTCGGAATCGCCTTCAGCCCGGCCCGTTCGGCCAGGTCCATTACCTGCTGCGGGCGGGCATCGGTGGCGATGTCGAGATCCGAGACCGGCGCCCCCAGCAGCGCATTGCGGACGCACCCCCCCACGAACAGCGCCTGCGCGCCGCCCTCGGTCAGCGCCGCACACACGTTCTGCGTGGCCGGGTTCGTGATCCAGTCTTCGGTGATCCGCATCATTCGGTCATCCGTGCCGCCAGCCCGCGCAACATGCGGGCCGTAGCGCCCCAGATGTAGTAGGGGCCATAGGGCACCGCGAAGTAATACCGCCGTGTTCCGCGCCAGATGCGCGATTCAACCACATAATTCGCAGGGTTCAGCACATGCGCAAGAGGAACCGAAAATACTTCGTCAACCTCGCCCGGTTCGGCCACCGGGTCAAAGCCGCGCTCCAGAACCGCCACCACCGGTGTCACGGCGAATGACGTGACGGTTTCATGCACCGGCAAGGTACCCAGAATGCGTGGCAGGTCCGGCGGCAGGCCGATCTCCTCCTGCGCCTCGCGCAGGGCGGTGGCGGTCACATCCGCATCGGTGTCGTCCTGTTTGCCACCCGGAAAGGCGATCTGCCCCGGATGGTGTTTCAGGGCCGAAGACCGCTTGGTCAGGATCAGGCGCGGATCGTCGCGGGCCAGGTCCACGGCGATCAGAACACCCGCGGGGCGCAGCTTGCGCCCCGCAGGCAGAACCGTCCCGGGATTGAGGTCGAAGTCGCTGGACCCGTCACCGGGACGGGCCAGCGCCGCGCTCAGACGCGGGATCAGGTCAGCCGGCATCCGGATCTTCTGCCTCGAACCCGACGGATTTCGGATCCAGCACGTAATGCGCGCCGCAGAACTGGCAGTCGGCGGTTACGGTACCTTCATCCGTGGTCATCTTCTCGATGTCCTGGGCCGAGTAGATCGACAGGCTTTGACGCACGCGGTCCTCGGAGCAGGTGCAGCCGAACTGCACCGACTGGGCCTCGTACACGCGGGGCTGTTCCTCGTGGAACAGGCGCACCAGCAGGTCGGTCGGCGCCACGGATGGTCCGATCATTTCCAGATCCTCGACCGTGTCCAGCAGGATGTTGACCCGACCCCAGTTCTCTTCTTCCTGACCATCGACCAGATCGGCGGCTGTCAGAACTTCGCCCGTACCCTCGCCGCTGGCGACAAACGGAGACGCCTTTGGCATGTGCTGCAGCATGATGCCGCCGGCGCGCCAGCGTTCGCCCACACCCGGCTCGGTCGACCGGCCAAAGCTGAGCGAGAAGCGGGTCGGCAGCTGTTCGGACTGCGCGAAATACGCCTCGGCACAGGCGCTGAGCGATCCTCCGGCCAGCGGCGTGATCCCCTGATAGGGTTGCGTTCCCTTGCCCTGGTCGATCAGGATCGCAAAGTATCCCTCGCCCACCTGATCAAAGGGCGCACCTTCGGTCAGACGGTCGCGGTCAAAGCTGGCATAGGCCCTGATCTGCGCGGGCTGACCCTCTTCGCGCGGGGCGTAATAGTCGGTGGCGATCATCCGCACGGGCCCCTTGGACTGAACCTGCAGCGACAGCTTCCAGCGCAGCGCGACGGTCTGGCCGATCAGCGCGGTCAGCAAGGCCATCTCGGCCACCAGCGCCTCGACCTGCGCGGGGTAGTTGTGCTGCTTCAGGATGCCGTCCAGCACCCCGTCCAGCCGGGCCACGCGGCCACGCATATCCGATACATCAAGTTGAAAGGGCAGGACGGTATCGTCCCACGCGATTTTCGTTCCAAGAGACATGGGGTTTCCTTAAGCGCCGCAAGTTGGCATATCGCCACCATATAGGTCGTACATTCGGGGTTGAAAGGGTCCTTACATGATCAGACGGTTCGGCGAAACCCCGGAACCGGGGCGGAAATACACGCGCCGGGTCGGCGTCTATGCGCTGCTGCCGCGCGGGGCCAGCCTGCTGCTGACCTGCCAGACTGAACCCGGACCCGACTTGCAGCTGCCCGGAGGCGGGATCGACCCGGGCGAGTCGCCAATTGTCGCCCTGCATCGCGAGGTGTTCGAAGAAACCGGTTGGTCGATCGCGGACCCGCGGCGGGTTGGTGCGTTCCGGCGGTTCACCTACATGCCCGAATATGATTTGTGGGCCGAGAAGGTCTGTCTGATCTACCGCGCTCGCCCGGTTCAACGCAAAGGACCACCGACCGAACCCTTTCACGAGGCGGTTTGGATGAACACCGGCGATGCGGTTCACATGTTGGGCAATGCAGGCGACCGGCACTTCGCGCGGCTGCATCTATCCGGGCTTTAGTTTCCGTTGTACTCGAAAAACACGGCTGAAACGTCATCCTCCATCCCCGTTCCCGGCGGCATGCCCTGCGTCAATCGCCAGAACATGTCGTCCAGAAACTCGGGCCCGCTGTTCGCTCCTAGGCATTCCAGCGCCATCCGTTGCAGCCCGTCCTCATCCAGAAGATCACCGTTTTTGACACGGCATTCGGTGAAGCCGTCCGAGTACAACAGCAGCTTGTCACCGCGCTGCAGATAGGTTTCGGTCTGCTGGAACGCCACATCGGGCAGCAATCCGATGGGCAGGCCGCCATCCCCAAGGAACTCCGCCCGGCCGGTCCGGCGCAACAGCAGTGGGTGGGGGTGCCCAGCCTGAACCATTCTAAGGTGGCCGTTGCGCAGATCCACGATGGCGTAGACCATGGTAAAATATTCCTCGATCCCCGTGTCGGCCATCAGGCGGGCATTCAGGATAGCGGCTACCTGCTCGGGTGGCAGCAAGGCGTAGAACTTGTTGAACCGCTTCTCCATTGCGACGTTCTGATCGAAATGCTGGCTGGTCAGATACCCGCCCAACCGCGCCGTCATCATTGCTGACGTGATACCGTGGCCGGAGACATCGATGCTGTAGAACCCGATCCGGTTCGCGCCCGGCGAAAACATCCCCACCAGGTCACCCCCGATGTGGCCGCAGGGTTTGAGCAGCAGGCTGACCCGGGACCTGCCAAATTCCCGATAGAGTTCCGGCACCAGTGATTCCTGTATCTTGCGCGCCTGGATCAGATCTTTGTCGATGGCGTCATGCGCAAGGCGCAGTTCGGACAAAGCGGTTTCGATCAACCGGTTCTTGTCCGAAAGCTCGCGCTGCATATCGAGAATGCGGGCCCCTGCCGAAATGCGGGCCCGCAACTCGTCTGCTTCAAGCGGTTTGATCAGGAAATCATCCGCACCGGCATCCAGACCGCGCGCGACTTCCTGCTTCTCACTTTTTGAGGTCAGAAGGATGAAATAGGTGTACTGGTCGTTCTCCAACGCGCGGAACGCGCGGCAGAATTCCAGCCCGCCCATGCCCGGCATCACCCAGTCACTGAGCACCAGATCGGGCAGGCCCTTCTTGCAGATCTCGATCGCTTCTTCACCGCTGTCGGCCTCGACAACCGTGAATCCCCATTTCTTCAGCGACGCCACCAGAATACGGCGTTGCAGGCGGCTGTCATCGACCACCAGCACCGTCCGGATAGCTCCAAAATCCAGGTCAGCCTTGGCCTCAATTTGGCTGGACACTCGCACGCGAAACCTCTGCGCATTTTCCAACGGGGGTGGGGCAAAGCTACGGCGCTCAGCTTAACAACCGATGAAAGCTATTCACCGCAGCGGCTTAACCCGGATTTTACACCTGACCGGTATTCAGAGACGATACCGGTCAAGGTGGAGGACGGTGATGATACACTGGCCAAGGGTGCGCCAGCTGCGTGATGAAGTCGGGGCCGAGGAGTTCGACGAGGTCGTCCGGATTTTTCTGGATGAAGTCGGTGAGGTCATGGGCCGCTTGACGTCGGACACTGACCGATCCGCGCTTGAGCAGAACCTGCATTTCCTCAAAGGCAGTGCATTGAGCCTTGGTTTTGAGAGTCTGTCCAAACTCTGTCAGGATGGCGAACGGCGCGCTGCTGCGGGCCATGGGGCGGAAGTCGATCTGGACGCGGTCATCGCGGCCTTTGACCGCTCGCGCGCGGAATTCATGTCCGGCCTAAAGGACAACCTGTAATCGGTCAGATCACGAACTGCGCCAGCGTCTCGTCCTCGGTGATGTCGGTATAGACGAACCCGGCATCGTCCAGATGCGCAAACAGGCGCAGGAAATTGTCCGGCTTGCTGGTCTCGATCCCAATCAGGACCGAGCCGAAATTGCGCGCCGATTTCTTCATGTATTCAAACCGGGCGATGTCATCTTCGGGGCCGAGGATGTTCAGAAATTCCTTCAGTGCTCCGGGGCGCTGCGGCAGGCGCAGGATGAAGTATTTTTTGACGCCCGAATAGCGCTGTGCGCGCTCTTTGACCTCGGGAAGACGCTCGAAATCGAAATTCCCGCCCGAGGTGACGCAGACGACCGTCTTGCCGCGCACAAAGCTTTGGATGTCTCCCACCGCCTCGATCGCCAAGGCCCCGGCGGGTTCCAGCACGATGCCTTCCACGTTCAGCATCTCGATCATGGTGGTGCAAATGCGGTCCTCGGACAGAACGATCACGTCCGACAGGTGCCGGTCACGCAACAGCTGGAACGGCTTGTCCCCGATCCGGCCCACCGCCGCGCCGTCAACGAAATTGTCCACCTTGTCCAGCGACACCGGATGGCCCGCCGCCAGCGCCGCGCGCAGACAAGCTCCGCCTGCGGGTTCGACGAACAGGCAATGGGTTCGGTCGCCGAACCACGTCGCCACACCCGAGGACATGCCGCCCCCGCCCACCGGCAACACCACGTGATCAGGCAGGCGGCCCAACTGTTCCTCAATTTCAACCGCCAATGAGGCCTGCCCCTCGATCACGTCGTCATCGTCGAAGGGCGACAGGAAATACCCACCCTGCTGCGCGCACCAGTCCTGAGCCGCGGCGAGCGTGTGGTCGAAATAGTCGCCGGTCAGGTGGATCTCGACGTTGTCGCCACCAAAGATTCGGGTCTTCTGGATCTTTTGCTGAGGTGTCGTCACCGGCATGAAGATCACGCCTTTGACCCCCATGTGCTTGCACATAAAGGCCACGCCCTGCGCGTGGTTGCCAGCGCTGGCGCAGACGAACAGGTCCTGTCCCTGCTGCTTGCGCATGGCGTTGAACGCACCACGGATCTTGTAGGACCGCACCGGGCTGAGGTCTTCGCGTTTCAGCCAGATGTCGGCGTCGTATTTCTCGGACAGATGGGCATTGCGCTGCAACGGTGTTGCAGGAAACACGGTGCGCATCGCCTGTTCGGCGGCGCGGGCGCGGGTCATGAAATCACTCATGCCGCATTCCCTGCCCCATCAGGCCGACAAGGGCAAGGAATACATCGGTGTACGAGCGATCAGCCCAGTTCGCGCTTTTCGATGAACACGCCGTACATCGTAGTCAGGATGCTGACGTTGATCATCGGCAGGATCAGGATCCCGAAAAACAGGGCGATCAATACACCCAATACCGGAATGATCGACAAAACTCCGATCGCCAGCTGAACAAGGAACTGAAACAGGAACGAGACCACGATAAGAACGACGATTGTTCCTGCGGTGCCCAGAGTGTTGTTCCAAGCCTCGGTCAGCGTGATCGGCTGGCCGATTGCCGCAGCCGGCAGGATAATCGACAGCCGATAGAAGCAAATAGCCAGGAAAACCAGGTAGCCGATGGTCAGGATGATCGAAACGGCGATCAGTCCTTCGCCCAGCATGCCTGTCAGGATCCCCATCGGCAGAAACGCAATTGCCATCAGGATCCCCAGCATCAGCCCGCGTCCGAAATAGGCCAGAATGCGATCGAACCGAAAGGTGGGCAGCACGCCGGAAGGATACTCTTCCAGAAGAATGTATCTGTGCCAGGCCACCGCGATCCAGCCCATGATGAGGACCATCACGACGAACACGAGAAACGCGAACAGAATAAGGGCCCCCGGGTTCACTCCCGGCGGAAGCCCGTTCGGATTGTCATCAAATGCCTCAAGTGGAATTCCGGACACCATGAACAGTCCGATGATCGCAACCGTTCCGATTACGGCCGGACCGATAACGATTTGCGCCACCTGCTTGAGATTGCCAAAAACCATCCGAAGCGAGTGGGAAAAAATATTCCATCCGAGCATTCCGAAATTTCCTTAATCAATCCATGGTTGATACCGTTTGACTGCAATTCCGCCGCCCGGTCAATCCACAGCTTCTTGCCCCCACGTCGAAAACCCGCTAGGGGCCAATCGTCTTACGCATAAGGGGAAGTCAGATGTCCGCGCCCAAGAAAGTTGTTCTGGCCTATTCCGGTGGCCTTGATACCTCGATCATCCTGAAATGGCTGCAGACCGAGTATGGCTGCGAGGTGGTGACCTTCACCGCCGACCTGGGTCAGGGCGAAGAGCTTGAGCCTGCCCGCCAGAAGGCCGAGCTGCTGGGGATCAAGCCCGAGAACATCTATATCGAGGACATCCGCGAAGAGTTCGTCCGCGATTTCGTCTTCCCCATGTTCCGCGCCAATGCGCAGTACGAAGGGTTGTACCTGCTGGGCACATCCATCGCGCGGCCGCTGATCTCGAAGCGCCTGATCGAGATCGCTGAGGAAACCGGCGCCGACGCCGTGGCGCATGGCGCCACCGGCAAGGGCAATGACCAGGTGCGGTTCGAACTGGCGGCCTATGCGCTGAACCCTGACATCAAGGTGATCGCGCCCTGGCGCGAGTGGGACCTGAGCAGCCGCACCAAGCTGCTGGAATTTGCCGAGGCGCACCAGATCCCGATCGCCAAAGACAAGCGGGGCGAGGCACCCTTCTCGGTGGATGCGAACCTCCTGCATACCTCGTCCGAGGGCAAGGTTCTGGAAGACCCCGCTGTACAGGCGCCCGACTATGTCTATCAGCGTACCGTCCACCCCGAGGACGCCCCGAACGAGCCCGAATATATCGAGATCGGCTTTGAAAAAGGCGACCCGGTCAGCATCAATGGCGAGGCGATGAGCCCCGCCACCCTGCTGACCAAGCTGAACGAATACGGCGGCAAGCATGGCATCGGCCGTCTGGATCTGGTCGAGGGCCGGTTCGTGGGCATGAAATCGCGCGGCATCTATGAAACACCGGGCGGCACCATCCTGCTGGAAGCGCATCGCGGCATCGAATCCATCACCATGGACCGCGGCGCGATGCACCTGAAGGACCAGCTGATGCCGCAATATGCCGAGCTGATCTACAACGGCTTCTGGTACAGCCCCGAGCGCGAAATGCTGCAGGCCGCCATCGACAAAAGCCAGGAACATGTCACCGGCACCGTTCGCGTGAAACTCTACAAGGGTCTGGCCTCGACCGTGGGCCGCTGGTCGGATCACTCGCTGTATTCCGAGGCGCATGTGACTTTTGAGGAAGACGCTGGCGCCTATGACCAGAAAGACGCCGCGGGCTTCATCCAGTTGAACGCACTGCGGCTCAAGCTGCTGGCGGCGCGCGACAAGCGGTTGTCCAAGTGACCGAGGATGACGGCATAAATGACGAACTGGAAATGTTCATCGAAGCGCAGGACACGGTCTGGTCCGATGTCCTGCGCGAATTGGAACAGGGGCAGAAGACGAGCCATTGGATGTGGTTCGTCTTTCCGCAACTGGCCGAGCTGGGCCAGTCGCATATGTCGCAGCTCTACGGGATCGAGGATCTGGACGAGGCTGCGGCCTACCTGGTCCATCCCGAATTGCGCCGCCGCCTGACCGAGGTGGCCCGGCTGATGCTGACCCACGCGGGCAAGGACCCGGCCGAGATTCTGGGCAAGGTCGATGCCAAGAAGCTGCGGTCGTCCATGACCCTGTTCGCCGCCGTGCCCGATGCTCCGCCTGAATTCCAGGAGGTTCTGGGCGCGTTCTATGACGGGCAGCCCTGCCCGCGCACACAGCAGGCCCTGGGCTGAGCGGTTTCCCGTAAGGTCACGCTTGCCCCGGCCCCTGCCCTCTGTCACCCCGAACGCAAGTGCGAAAAAGGGAGGCAGTGATGCTGCAGGAGATCGCCGAGGGAATCCAAAAAGGGCTGGCCGACAAACGCTTTGACGGCTCGTTGAAATTTGATTGCGGCGCCGATGGCGTGATCGTGCTGGCCGACAATACGGCCACCACCCAGGACCGCGAGACCGATTGCACCATCCGCATCTCGCGCGAAAACCTGGGCAAACTGCTGACCGGCAAGCTGAACCCGATGACAGGGGTGATGATGGGCAAGCTCAAGATCTCGGGCGACATGGGCGTCGCGATGAAGCTGGGGCAGTTGCTGGGCTAGGCGATAAACTCGTCTCACCACCGCGTGACAAACGGTTTCAGCCGATTGCCAGCCGCCCCGTTGCGCGGCAGCCTGAGGCGGAAAGGAGATCCGCCATGACCCGTTGCCTCGACCAGATCAAGCTGACCCTTCTGTTTGCGCTGATTGCGCTGGCGCTGATCCTGCGCGCTCAGCCTTCCCCGGCGGCCGGAACCGAGACGCTGACCGTGGCGGGCGGCTGTTTCTGGTGCGTCGAGGCCGATTTCGAATCCGTGCCCGGCGTGATCGAGGCGGTTTCGGGTTACACCGGCGGCACGACTCCGAACCCCACCTACAGCCAGGTCACGAGCGGCGGCACCGGCCATTACGAGGCGGTGCAGATCACCTTCGATCCGGCCCGCGTTTCCCGTGAAACCCTGCTGAACCTGTTTTTCCGCTCGGTCGATCCCACTGATGCCGGTGGACAGTTCTGTGACCGGGGCGACAGCTATCGCACCGCGATTTTCGTCTCTGACACAGGCGAAAAAGCTTTGGCCGAACGCAGCAAGGCCGAAGCACAGCGTGCGCTGGGTCAGGCCATCGTGACTCCGGTCCTGTCGCTTGGGGCGTTCTATCCGGCCGAGGCCTATCATCAGGATTACTACAAGGGCAAAAAGCTGGTGTTCACCCGGTTCGGGCCGAAACGCCAGCTGAATGCCTACAAGGCCTATCGCAAGGCCTGCGGCCGCGATGCACGGGTCCGGCTATTGTGGGGCAACGCCGCGCCGTTTGCCGGATCTTAATCCAGCGCGGCCTCGCGCACCTCTTTCAGATCGGGAATGACGTCCGCCGTACCAGGCCGCATCACCATCAGGGCAGCGGCCCGGTTGGCTTGGGTGATGGCCTGCGCCATCGGCATCCCCCGGTCCATTCCCGCCAGAACATATCCGGTAAAGGTGTCCCCGGCCCCGGTCGTGTCCACGGCCTTGACCTTGTGGGCGGGAAACTCTGCCGCCGCCTGCCCGCGTTGATGATAGCGGGCGCCTTTTGACCCCAGCGTGACAATCACATGCTCGACCGGCAGATCGGCCGGAGCCATCCCTGTGGCCTGTTGCAGCTGGGCGGCCTCGACCTCGTTCAGGATCAGGAAATCCAGATAGGGCAGCACCGCCTGCACCGCCGTTGCGCTGAAGGGGGCTGCGGCATAACACACCGTCAGACCCCGCTCGCGGCCCAGTTTCGCGGCCGCGACCTGTGCGCTGGTTTCGTTCTGGAACACCAGAAGATCGCCCGTGTCAGAGGCTGCCAGTGCGGCGGAAACCTGATCGGCCCCGATCGCGTGGTTGGCGCCGGGGTACAGGATGATCAGGTTTTCGCCCTGCGCATCCACGGCGATGATCGCATGGCCCGTGGGCTGATCGACCTGCGCGATGTGCCGCGTGTCGACCCCGTATTCGGTCAACCGGTCGCGCGCCCACAGCCCGTCGGCCCCCACGGCGCCGATGTGGCGCACATGCGCCCCGGCCCGCGCCGCCGCAACCGACATGTTCGCGCCTTTGCCGCCCAGAAACCGCTGCAAACCGCTGGCCGCAAGGGTTTCACCCGGCGCCGGCAGGTGCGGCAGCGCATAAACCATGTCGGCATTGATCGAGCCCAGGTTCCAGATTGCCATCGGATCACGCCATGTCGCACGAGGCCAGGATGGCCATGTTCAGGATGTCATTCGCGGTCGAGCCGGTCGAACAGATCTGGATCGGCTTGTCGATGCCGGTCAGGATCGGGCCGATCACCGTGGCTCCGGCCATCTCCTGCATCAGCTTGGTGGAAATCGAGGCCGAGTGCCGCGCGGGCACGATCAGGATGTTGGCCGGCCCGGTCAGGCGGCAGAAGGGATAGGCCTCTTGCTGGTGGGCGTTCAGCGCCACGTCGACGGTCATTTCGCCTTCGTATTCGAAATCGACGCCTCGCGCCTCCAGCACTTGCGGGGCTTTGTACAGCTTTTCGGTCCGCTCGGAGACCGGATAGCCGAAGGTCGAGAAGCTGACGAAGGCCACCCGAGGCTCCAGCCCCATGTGGCGGGCAACCGTGGCGGCGCGTTCGGCAATCGTCGCCAGATCGTTCTCGTCGGGCCATTCATGCACCAGCGTGTCGCCGATCAGCACGATCCGGCCCTTGTGCAGCAGCGCGGTGATCCCGGCGGCACCATGGGCGGCGTCGGCGTCGAACACATGGCTGATGCGGTCCAGCACATGCGCCGATTTGCGGGTGGCCCCGGTCACCAGACCGTCGCCATGCCCATGCGCCAGCATCAGGGCCGAGAACACATGCCGGTCGCGCGCGGCCAGGCGGTGGATGTCCTTGCGGTCAAAGCCTTTGCGCTGCAACCGCTGGTACAGAAAGTCCTTGTAGGCATCGAGATGCGTGGTGTTGGCGGCGTTGACCACCTCCAATTCGCGCACCGCGTCGCCCAGACCGGCGGCTTCCAGCTTGGTCTTCACGTCGTCGGGCCGGCCCACGACCAGCGCCTTGCCGAAGCCCGACCGCTGATACGTCACCGCCGCGCGCAAAACCCGCGGATCGTCGCCCTCGGCAAAGATCATCCGGCTTTGCGCCGCGCGGGCCCGGGCGTTCAGGCCGCGCAGAATGCTGGCGGTCGGGTCCATGCGCGACTTGAGGCTCAACTCATAGGCCTCCATGTCGATGATCGGCCGCCGGGCCGCGCCGGTGTCCATCCCCGCCTTCGCCACGGCCGGCGGAATGCGATAGATCAGGCGCGGATCAAATGGCGTGGGAATGATGTAGTCGCGCCCGAAGGTCAGCGATTTGCCATAAGCCAGCGCCACCTCGTCGGGCACATCCTCGCGCGCCAGACGGGCCAGCGCGTGGGCGCAGGCGATCTTCATCTCGTCATTGATGGCGCGGGCGTGAATGTCCAGCGCCCCGCGGAACAGGTAGGGAAAGCCCAGAACGTTGTTGACTTGGTTGGGGTAGTCGCTGCGCCCGGTGGCCACGATCGCGTCAACGCGCACCTCGTGCGCCTCTTCCGGGGTGATTTCCGGATCGGGGTTGGCCATGGCGAAGATCACCGGATTGTCGGCCATGCTGGCGACCATCTCCTGCGTGACCGCGCCTTTGACGGATACGCCCAGAAACACGTCTGCGCCCTTCATGGCCTCTTCCAGCGTGCGCAGCTCGGTCGAAATCGCATGCGCCGATTTCCACTGGTTCATCCCCTCGGTCCGGCCCTGGTAGATCACGCCCTTGGTGTCGCAGACGATGCAGTTTTCATGCCGGGCGCCCATCGACTTGAGCAGTTCGATACAGGCGATCCCTGCCGCTCCGGCCCCGTTCAGGACGATCTTCACATCCTCGATCTTCTTGCCCGAGATGTGCAGCGCGTTGATCAGCCCCGCCGCGCAGATCACCGCCGTGCCGTGCTGGTCGTCGTGAAAGACGGGGATGTCCATCTCTTCCTTCAGGCGCTGTTCGATGATGAAGCACTCGGGCGCCTTGATGTCTTCCAGGTTGATGCCGCCGAAGGTCGGCCCCATCAGCTTGACCGCGCGACAGAATTCGTCGGGGTCCTCGGTGTCCAGTTCGATATCGATCGAGTTCACGTCGGCGAAGCGCTTGAACAGGACCGATTTGCCCTCCATCACCGGCTTGGACCCCAGAGCGCCCAGGTTGCCCAGCCCCAGAACCGCCGTCCCGTTCGAGATCACGGCCACAAGGTTGCCCTTGTTGGTATAGTCATAGGCGGTCTCGGGGTTTTCGGCGATGGCTTCACACGGAACCGCCACGCCGGGGCTGTAGGCCAGCGACAGATCGCGCTGCGTGGTCATGGGAACGGTGGCCTGCACCTCCCACTTTCCGGGGGTGGGTTCCAGGTGAAAGGCCAGCGCCTCTTCTTTGGTGATCTTCGCTTTGGGCATTTTGACGGTCGGTTCCATGACTTCGGGGCTTTTCGCCTCATACCGCAGGCGCGGGCGCGCCTCAACGACTATGCGATTTCACCTTTCGTCGCGGTTGGGGGATTTGTAAGGTCGCGCCGGAATACGCCAGAGGGGAG
This sequence comes from Ruegeria sp. CG3, assembly GCF_056537205.1. NCBI lineage: Bacteria > Pseudomonadati > Pseudomonadota > Alphaproteobacteria > Rhodobacterales > Roseobacteraceae > Ruegeria > Ruegeria sp. CG3. The sequence continues at coordinate 488,752 of NZ_JBQFRC010000002.1, forward strand.
CAGCCTTGTCCAACGTCACGCCGATGATGGCGCAATACCTGGAAATCAAAGAGGCCCACAAAGACGCCCTGCTGTTCTACCGCATGGGCGATTTCTACGAGATGTTCTTTGAAGACGCCGTGAACGCCGCCGAGGCGCTGGACATCGCCCTGACCAAGCGCGGCAAGCACAATGGCGACGACATCCCCATGTGCGGCGTGCCGGTGCATTCGGCCGAGGGCTATCTGCTGACGCTGATCCGCAAGGGCTTTCGCGTCGCCGTCTGCGAACAGATGGAAAGCCCGGCCGAGGCCAAAAAAAGAGGCTCTAAATCGGTGGTAAAGCGCGATGTCGTGCGCCTTGTCACCCCCGGCACCCTGACCGAAGACGCCCTGCTGGAGGCGCGCCGCCACAATTTTCTGGCCGCCTATGCCGAGGTGCGCGACGAGGCCGCGCTGGCCTGGGCCGACATCTCGACCGGGGCGTTTCACGTGATGCCGCTGACCTCGGTCCGCCTCAGCCCCGAGCTGGCCCGGCTGGCCCCGTCCGAGCTGATCGTGGCCGACGGCACTGAGGCCGGTCTGCGCGACACGGTCCAGGACCTGGGCATCGCGCTCACCCCCATCGGGCGGGCCAGTTTTGACAGCACTGCGGCAGAAAAACGCATCTGCGGGTTGTTTCACGTGGGCACGCTGGACGCGTTCGGCAGCTTTGGCCGGGCCGAGATCTCGGCCATGGGCGCGCTGATCGACTATCTGGAGATCACGCAAAAGGGCAAACTGCCGCTGCTGCAGACGCCGATGAAAGAATCCGAGGATCGCGTCGTGCAGATCGACGCGGCCACCCGCCGCAACCTTGAACTTACGCGATCTTTGTCGGGCGGACGGGCCGGATCGCTGCTGTCGGTGGTGGATCGGACCGTGACCCCGGGCGGCGCGCGCCTGTTGGAACAACGGCTGTCCAGCCCCTCGCGCAACCTGGGTGTGATCCATGCGCGGCTGGACGCGGTCGATTTTGCCGCGCAGGACAGCCTGATCGCCGCCGATCTGCGCGAAGCCTTGCGCAAGACGCCCGATTTGGACCGCGCCCTGTCGCGCCTGTCGCTCGAGCGTGGCGGCCCGCGCGATCTGGCCGCCATCCGCAACGGGTTGGCGCAGGCGCAGGCGATTGCCGAGATCTGCGCCGGTCAGGACCTGCCGGTGCTGCTGGCGACCGCGGTGCAGAACCTTGTGGGCTTCGACGACCTGCTCGACCTGCTGGATCAGGCGCTGGTCGCCGACCCGCCGCTGCTGGCGCGCGATGGCGGCTTCATCGCCCCCGGTTTCGACGCAGAACTGGACGAGGCCCGCACCCTGCGCGACGAAGGCCGCTCGGTCATTGCCGGGTTTCAGCAGAAATACGCGGAACATACCGGCATCGCCTCGTTGAAAATCAAGCACAACAACGTGCTGGGCTATTTCATCGAAACCACGGCCACCCATGCCGAAAAGATGCTGAACCCGCCGTTCAGCGAGACCTATATCCACCGCCAGACCACCGCCAACCAGGTGCGGTTCACCACGGTTGAGCTCAGCGAGATCGAAACCCGCATCTTGAACGCCGGCAACCTGGCGCTTGAGATCGAAAAGCGGCTCTATCAAAGGCTGTCTGACGAGATTCTGGCGCATGATGCCCGCATCAATCAAGCCGCGCGCGGGCTGGCCGAGCTGGATCTGACCACCGCGCTGGCCGACCTGGCGCGGGGCGAGAACTGGTGCCGACCGCAGGTGGACGGTTCGCGCGCCTTTGATATCGTCGCGGGCCGCCACCCGGTGGTGGAACACGCGCTGCGCCAGCAATCCGGTGATGCTTTCATCGCCAATGACTGCGACCTCAGCGCAGAGGACGGAGCGGCCATCTGGTTGCTGACCGGTCCGAACATGGCGGGTAAATCGACCTTCCTGCGCCAGAACGCGCTGATCGCGCTGCTGGCGCAAATGGGCAGTTTCGTTCCAGCCGAACGCGCGCATATCGGACTGGTCAGCCAGTTGTTCAGCCGCGTGGGCGCCTCCGACGATCTGGCGCGGGGCCGGTCGACCTTCATGGTCGAGATGGTGGAAACCGCGGCCATCCTCAACCAGGCCGATGACCGGGCGTTGGTGATCCTCGATGAAATCGGGCGCGGCACCGCCACCTATGACGGCCTGTCAATCGCCTGGGCCACGCTGGAACATCTGCACGCCGCCAACCGCTGCCGCGCCCTGTTCGCCACCCATTACCACGAACTGACCGCGCTGGCCGGCAAGCTGGAGGGCGTCGAAAACGCCACCGTCGCGGTCAAGGAATGGGAGGGCGAGGTGATCTTCCTGCACGAGGTCCACAAAGGCGCGGCCGACCGGTCTTATGGCGTGCAGGTCGCGCAACTGGCGGGCTTGCCGGCTTCGGTCGTCGAGCGCGCACGGGTGGTTCTGGACCAGTTGGAGAAGACCGAGCGCGAGGGCGGCAAGCAAAAAGCGCTGATCGATGATCTGCCGCTGTTTTCCGCAGCACCGCCCCCGCCGCCACCGGTTGCGAAGGCCTCGCCAATCACCGACATGCTGGACCAGATCCTGCCGGACGAGTTGACCCCGCGCGAAGCGCTGGACCTGATCTACAAACTGAAAGAGGCGGCCAAATCCTGACCGCCCCATTCAATTGTCAGTGAAGCACTGGCCCGTCAGCTGGCCGGGGTCGAGCTGACCCCCACCTGCGCCGGACGCAGCAAGCGGTCATGCAGCATGAACCCTTCGGCCGAGACCTGGATGATCTCGCCCGCTTTGGTGCCCGGCACAGGGGCTTCGAACATGGCTTCGTGCAGATTCGGGTCGAACTTGTCGCCAACCTCGGGTGTGATCACCTCGATCCCGTGTTTCTGGAATACGTCCTTCAACACGCGCATGGTCAGCTCGACACCTTCGATCAGGCCGGCTGCGACCTCTTTCTGCTCGTCCGTAGCCGCCTCGAGCGCTCGTTTCATGTTGTCGTAGACCGGCAGCATGTCGCGCGCCAATTTGGACCCACCATACTGTTCGGCCTCACGGCGGGCCCTGTCGCCACGCTTGCGTGCGTTTTCCGCATCCGCCAGGGCGCGCATGAACTTGTCGCGCAACTCGTCGCGCTCGGCCTTCAGGGCATCCAGTTCCAGCGCTTCTTCGCTGATCTCGGCCATCTCCTCGGCCAGTTCTTCCGCCTCGGCAGTTGCAATGTCGTCCAGAAAGTCTTCGTTCTTCGGCTCTGCCATCTTTTACCCTCTAGCTCCGATCGGAAATCAGTTTCCCAACCAGTTGCGCCGTGTAGTCCACGATCGGCACGATCCGCCCATAGTTCAGACGGGTCGGCCCGATCACGCCAACGGCGCCGATTATCTTTCGATCAGCGTTCATATAAGGAGACACCACCAAAGAGGAACCCGAAAGTGAGAAAAGTTTGTTCTCCGAGCCGATAAAAATGCGCACACCCTCGCCTTCCTCGGTCAATTCGAGGAATTCGGCTATGTCACGCTTGCGTTCCAGATCGTCAAACAGGACCCGGATTCGCTCCAGCTCCTCTTCCTGACCGGTGTCGCCCAGCAGATTCGCCCGACCACGCACGATCAGACGCGCCGAGTCCGACGCCTCGCCCTCCCAGGCCGCAAGGCCGCTTTCCACAAGCTCGCGGGCCAGCACGTCGATCTCCTGCCTGCGCGCCGCAATCTCGGTCTGGATCATCCGGCGCACATCGGACAGTTTCCGGCCCTCGATCAGGGCGTTCAGGAAATTGGCCGCCTCACGCATCGAACTGGGCGTCTGACCCGGTGGTGGCGTGAACAGCCGGTTCTCCACATGGCCATCTGCGAAAACCAATACCACCAGGGCCCGGTCATGGCCCAGGGAAACGAACTCGATATGCTTGATTTCGGATTCGTGCTTGGGTGTCAGCACCAGCGACGCGCCATGCGTGACGTTCGACAAGGCGGCCCCGACGCGATCCAGCATACCGCTGACATCACCGGAATTGCTGCCCAGCGTCTCATCCAGCTTCTTGCGGTCGTCCTCGCCCAGGTCGCCAACTTCCAGCAGGCCGTCGACGAACATGCGCAGCCCAACCTGTGTGGGCACCCGGCCGGCGCTGACATGCGGACTGCCCAAAAGGCCCAGAAACTCGAGATCCTGCATGACATTGCGAACCGTTGCCGCGCTGACTTTTTCACTGAGCGACCGGCTGAGGGTGCGGCTGCCGACAGGTTCGCCGCTTTCCAGATAGCTTTCGACGATCAGGCGAAACACTTCCCGCGACCGGTCGTTCAACTCGTCCAGAATTTTGCTCGCTTCACTCATCGGTGGTTCCCTTGCTGGGTGGTCATTAAATAGCTGCCAACAGAAAGGTCAATCGGGGTTGCATCGCTGCCATGCCGGGCGTTATCCCCAAGCCAGCAGACAAAGGATATCTCATGCGACCCTCTGGACGAGATTTAAGCGAAATGCGCCCGGTTTCAATCGAGACCGGGTTTACCAAACATGCCGAAGGTTCCTGCCTGATCAAGATCGGCGACACCCATGTTCTGTGTACCGCCACGATCGAGGATCGCGTGCCGCCTTTTATCAAGGGGTCGGGCCTGGGCTGGGTCACTGCCGAATACGGCATGCTGCCCCGCGCGACAAACACCCGGATGCGGCGTGAGGCCGCCAGCGGCAAACAGGGTGGCCGGACCGTGGAAATCCAGCGCCTGATCGGCCGCGCCCTGCGCGCCGGGGTGGATCGCGTCGCCCTGGGCGAACGCCAGATCACCGTCGATTGTGACGTACTGCAGGCCGATGGCGGCACCCGCTGCGCCTCGATCACCGGCGGCTGGGTCGCGCTGCGGCTGGCGGTGAACAAGTTGATGAAGGCCGGCGACGTGATCTCGGACCCGTTGGTTGATCCGGTTGCCGCCGTATCCTGCGGCATCTATGCCGGCCAGCCCGTTCTGGACTTGGACTATCCCGAAGACAGCGAGGCCGGCGTTGACGGCAACTTCATCATGACCGGTTCGGGCAAACTGATCGAGGTGCAGATGAGCGCCGAAGGTTCCGTCTTCAGCCGCGCGCAGATGGATCAGCTGATGGAACTGGCCGAAAAAGGCGTGTCCGAGCTGGTGGCCGCGCAAAAGGCCGCCACCGCATGACCCGCCGGTTCGAAGGTGATCGGCTGTTGGTGGCCTCGCACAACAAAGGCAAGCTCGAGGAGATGGCCCATCTGCTCGAGCCCTTTGGCGTGACCGTCGTGGGCGCGGCCGAGATGAACCTGCCCGAACCCGAAGAGACCGAGGACACGTTCGTCGGCAACGCGCGCATCAAGGCCCACGCCGCCGCACAGGCCACCGGCCTGCCCGCCCTGTCCGACGATTCCGGCATCACCATCGATGCGCTGGACGGCGCGCCGGGCGTGTACACCGCCGACTGGGCCGAAACCGGAAATGGCCGCGATTTCCTGATGGCCATGACCCGCGCCCACACCGAGCTTGAGGCGCGCAACGCCCCGCATCCTCGCACTGCCCAGTTCCGCTGTACGCTGGTACTGGCTTGGCCCGACGGCCATGACGAGGTGTTCGAGGGCGTCGCGCCCGGTCATCTGGTCTGGCCGATACGCGGCAAGGACGGGTTCGGCTATGACCCCATGTTCGTCCCTGAAGGATTCGACATTACCTTTGCCGAGATGGATCGCTGGGAAAAGAACAAGATCAGCCATCGTGGTCGCGCGGTCGAGCTGTTCGTGAAAGGCTGCTTTGGCGGATGATTGGCGCAACGGGGGCTTTGGCCTGTACGTGCATTGGCCCTTTTGCGAGGCCAAGTGCCCCTATTGCGATTTCAACAGCCATGTTTCCAGAAATATTGATCAAAAACAATGGCTTGACGCCTATCTGTCCGAGCTGAAGCGCGCGGCCGCCGAAACCCCTGACCGGGTTCTGAACACGATCTTCTTCGGCGGCGGCACCCCGTCGCTGATGGCGCCCGAAACCGTCGCCGCCGTGATCGACACCGCCCGCAGCCTTTGGCGGCCCGCCAATGACATGGAAATCACGCTCGAGGCCAATCCCGGCTCGGTCGAGGCCGGACGGTTCGCCGCCTATCGCGATGCCGGTGTGAACCGGATCTCGATGGGCATTCAGGCGATGAATGACGAAGATCTGCGGCGGCTGGGCCGCATCCACAGCGTGGCCGAGGCACGCGCGGCCTTCGACATCGCCCGCACCTGTTTCGACCGGGTCAGCTTTGACCTGATCTATGCCCGCCAGTACCAGACGCTTGAGGCCTGGCGCGCCGAGCTGACCGAGGCGCTGTCGATGGCGATCGACCATCTGTCGCTGTACCAGCTGACCATCGAGACCGGCACGGCCTTCGGCGACCGCTATTCGGTCGGAAAGTTGCGCGGCCTGCCCGAGGACGACAGCGCCGCCGACATGTATCTGGCCACGCAAGAGATCTGCGAAGCCCACGGCATGCCCGCCTACGAGGTGTCGAACCACGCCGTTCCCGGGGCCGAGTCTCGGCACAACCTGATCTATTGGCGCTATGGCGACTATGTCGGCATCGGACCGGGCGCCCATGGGCGGATCACGGTGGATGGCCAACGGATCGCAACCGAAACCCATCTGGCACCGACCGCGTGGCTGACTGCCGCCATGCAAGGAAATGGCGAAAGGTCGCGGCTCCCCCTGACCGCAGAAGAACAAGCGAATGAATACCTCATGATGTGTCTTCGCTTGACTGAGGGTCTAGATATGGAGCTCTTCAATCGCCTGTCCGGGCACCCTTTGCCGCAAACCAAACTGGACTATCTGCAAGACATCGGAATGATCGCCCAAGACGGACACCGCGTTTCCGCCACTGCTGACGGCCGCGCGGTTCTCAATGCGGTGATCCGTGAGTTGCTGGATTAGTCATGCACTATTTGTGGGCCACATTTGGATTGCTCTGCGTCGCGTTGGCCATGATCGGTGTTGCCCTGCCCCTGCTGCCTACCGTTCCGTTCCTACTGTTGGCCGCCTTCTGTTTCGCGCGCTCTTCTTCCCGCCTGCACGACTGGCTGATGTCTCACCGAACCTTCGGCCCGTTGATCCTTGATTGGCAAACCTCGGGCGCGATCCGGCCAGCCGCAAAAAAGGCGGCGACCCTGTCGGTTGCCGCCGTCTTTGGTTTGTCGGTTCTGGTCTCTGTGCCCAGCCATGTGCTGATTATTCAGGCCGTGACCTTGGGCGCGGTGATGATCTTTATCTGGTCACGCCCTAACGGCTGAGCTTGGCGCAGAGATCATCCAGTTGATCCAGGTTTTCATAGGTCAGCACGACCTGCCCGGTCTCGGTTCCGGGCTTGTGGTTGATGACCACCTTCATCGCCAGAATCGCGGAAAGGTCTTTTTCCAAGGCCCGCGTATCCGCGTCCTTACCTGCATTCAGGTCACGCGACCGCGGTGCGGGACGATCTTTGTCGCCCTGTTGCTGCTTCTTGACCAGCGCCTCGGTCGCGCGAACTGACAAGCCGTCTTTCACGACGATTTTCGCCAGTTCGGACGGGTTATCCGCCGTGATAAGGGCGCGTGCGTGTCCGGCCGAAAGTTTACCTTCAATAACAAGGGCTTGAACGTCACCCGGCAGGGACAGCAGCCTCAGAAGGTTGGCAATATGGCTGCGGCTTTTGCCCAGGGCTTCGGCCAACTTTTCCTGGGTGTGGCCGAACCGATCCATCAATTGCTTGTAGCCAGCGGCCTCCTCCACGGCGTTTAGATCAGCGCGCTGGATATTCTCGATGATGGCGACTTCAAGTACTTCGGTGTCGTCAAATTCGCGCACGACGACCGGAATGTCGTGCAACTGTGCCATCTGCGCGGCGCGCCAGCGGCGCTCACCCGCGACGATTTCATATTCGCCGCCGCCGACCGGGCGAACGATCAGGGGCTGGATGATCCCTTTCTCTTTGACCGAGGCAGCAAGCTCGTCCAGTTGATCCTGCGAGAATGTGCGGCGCGGCTGATTCGGGTTTGCCCGCAGCTTCTCGATCGGAACCTTCATGTCCGGCCGACGTGGTTCAGCCGTGACCCGGCCTTCAGGATCCTGTGATACATCCGCCATCAAGGCGGATAAGCCGCGCCCCAATCCGCGAGGTTTTCCTTTTCTGGCGCTCACTTCGCCCTCCTGACAGCCGCTCAGGCAGCCACTTTCTTATTCTTTTGCATGATTTCGCGTGCCAGATGCCGGTACGCCATCGCCCCCAGAGACCCCGAGTCATATTGAAGGACCGGAAGTGCAAATGACGGCGCTTCGCTGACCCGGACATTTCTGGGTATCTTGGTTTTAAATACCATCTCTCCCAGATTGTCACGCGCATCCTTTTCGACCTGCCGGGACAAGTTGTTGCGGTTGTCATACATGGTCAACACAATACCTTCGATTCTGAGGTCTGGATTCGCGGACTGGCGAACCTCTCGGATCGTCAGCATCAGTTGCGAAAGGCCTTCCAGCGCAAAGAACTCGCTTTGCAACGGAACCAACACCGAATGCGCCGCCACCATTGCGTTGACTGTCAGCAGATTGAGGGACGGCGGGCAGTCGATCAGAACGAAGTCAAAACCGAATTTGTCGATCGCCGGTTGCCTGAGCGCGTCGTGCAGCAAGTAGCTGCGTTTTTCATTCGAGATCAGCTCAATATCTGCCGAGCTGAGGTCAACCGTGGCCGGAACGATACTGAGGTTTTCGATTTCGGTTTCCTGTACGACAGCCTCCAAGGGCGCCTCGTCCAAGATCAAATCATACGTGGTCCAATCACGATCCTCGACTCCAAGCCCGGTGGACGCATTTCCCTGCGGGTCCAGATCCACGACCAGAACCTTGCATCCCGCCTCGGCCAAACCCGCCGCCAGATTGATCGCTGTCGTGGTCTTGCCAACCCCACCCTTCTGATTGGCAACCGCCATGATACGAGGTCCTGCAGGGCGCGACAGATCAACCACGTGAGACTCCTTTGATCTTCAGGATGACAGCCTGGGGGTCAGTTAAACTATTAGCCGTCTCCGTGGTGAAATTCCATTCCCGTTGTGCCGCGTCGATTTCTTTTTTCCAGGTGGCACCTTTGGGAAACACGGCCACTCCATCTTCCTTTAAATGCCTGTCACAAAATGACAATAACGTCGTCAGGTCTGCGAGCGCCCTTGCGGAGAGGACATCAGCGCCCAAGGGTTCAACAGCCTCAATCCGCTTTGAAATCACCGAGCAGTTGGCCTTGGTTTCACGGATGACGGTGCGCAAAAACGCCGATTTTCTCTGATCGCTCTCAACCAGGGTAAATTCCGTCTCAGGCGAAGCTTCAGAGGCCAGTATCGCGCAGACCAGCCCCGGAAATCCTCCACCGCTTCCCAGATCGACCCAGTGATTCTTCGGCTCAACCAAATGAAAGACCTGGATCGAATCCTTTACGTGCCGCGACCAAACTTCAGGCAAAGTGCTGCGCGAAACCAAGTTAATCTTTGGATTCCACTTCCGCAGAAGATCGACAAAGATTGACAGCTTTTCGCATGTTTCACGTGAAACACTCAAGCTATCAGGCGAAGCGCACGAGTCGCCGTTCATGCCTTTTTTGCTCTCTGACTGCTTCTGAGTTTTGCCAGTACCAAGGTCAAAGCAGCAGGCGTAACACCCTCCACGCGGCTCGCCTGGGCAATGTTTTCTGGCCGCGCGGCTGACAGCTTCTGCTTCAACTCATTCGAAAGACCTGTGAGCGAGGAATAGTCAAAATCCGCGGGTATGGCATGGGTTTCGTCGCGCTTCATGGCTTCGACGTCTCGTTGTTGCCGAGCTATATAGTTAGCGTAGAGCGCGTCCCTTTCGATCTGCCGACGGGTGTCTTGGTCGACATCGTCCAGCTGCTGGATCAGCGGCACAAGATCCTCGAAGCACACGTTCGGAAATGCCAAGATTGCCATTCCGTCCCTGCGGTTACCATCCTGATTCAATTCGATCCCAGCTGCGCGAATTTCCTTGGGGGTATAGGTCCGTTCGGTCAATACTGACTTCACAGCGCTCAGCTTTTCCATTTTGGTTTCAAAAGCCAGGCGGCGATGATCCGAAATACACCCAATTCCCAGGCCTTGCGGTGTAAGGCGTTGATCCGCATTGTCCGCGCGCAAGGACAGACGGAATTCGGCACGCGAGGTAAACATCCGATACGGTTCCGCCACGCCCCGTGTAGTCAGATCGTCGATCATGACACCAATATAGCTATTTGCTCGGGTAAAATGAATCGCATCTCGCCCATGAACTTCCAACGCGGCATTCAGGCCTGCGACCAAGCCCTGAGCGGCCGCCTCCTCATATCCTGTGGTTCCATTGATCTGCCCTGCAAGATATAGTCCCGGGATCTCCGGCAAGGCCAGGGACGCGTTCAACACACGCGGGTCCACATAGTCGTATTCAATGGCGTAGCCCGGCTGCAGGATCACTGCCGACTCAAGGCCTTTGATGGATCGGACATACTCGACTTGGACATCCTGCGGCAGCGAGGTCGAAATCCCGTTTGGATACACCGTGTGGTCATTGACGCCCTCAGGCTCCAGGAAAATCTGGTGAGAGTCCTTATCCGCAAACCGAACGATCTTGTCTTCGATCGAAGGGCAGTATCGCGGCCCCACTCCCTCGATATGCCCCCCATACATCGCAGAGCGACTCAGGTTCTTCTCGATGATTTCATGGGTTTGCGCGTTCGTGTGAGTGATGCCGCAGGATATCTGCGGCGCCACCGGTGTTTTGGACAAGAATGAGAACATGGTCGGGTCATCATCACCGTCCTGCCGTTCCAATCCGTCCCAGTCGATCGTGCGTCCATCAAGTCGAGGAGGCGTTCCTGTTTTCAGCCGCGCCATCGGCAGGTCATAGCTATCCAACCGCTCAGCCAGTCGTACAGACGGCCTGTCGCCCATACGGCCTCCGGGCCTCTGAACATCGCCGATATGGATCACGCCCCGCAGAAACGTTCCCGAGGTCAGAATAACCGCTTTCGCTGGGATTTCAGATCCATCGGACAGAACCACCCCGGCAACGCGATGACCGTCCATTCGGAAATCTATGACTTCTCCGGAAATGACCTCGAGGTTCTTGCGCGCCGTCGTTTCCTGTTGCATTGCAGCCCGGTACAGCGCGCGGTCGGCCTGCGCACGGGGCCCTTGAACAGCCGGCCCTTTTCGACGGTTCAGAAGGCGAAACTGGATTCCCGCCCGGTCTGCTACCCGCCCCATGACGCCGTCCAGCGCGTCGATCTCACGAACGAGGTGGCCTTTTCCAAGTCCGCCTATCGCTGGATTGCACGACATGACACCGATGTCGGTTTCCGAAAGTGTCACCAAAGCTGTCTGCGTACCCATCCGGGCCGCGGCATGGGCCGCCTCGGCCCCCGCATGCCCCGCTCCGATAACAACGACGTCAAACTCCGAATGTTTCACGTGAAACACTCCTCATTTACCCAAACAAAAGCTGGCGAAAATTTCGTCCAGCAGATTTTCCACATCTACTCGACCGACCAAAGACTCCAACGCGCGAATGGCGGTTCGCAGCTCTTCTGCTGCAATATCGTACAGGTCCGGGCCGGAATCCAGAACGCTGAGCGATTCGGACAGAGCGGCCGAGGATTTCAGCATTGCAACACGATGACGTTCCCGGGTGGCAATACCAGAACTTGCGGTTCGTTCTCTCAAGACTACCGATATGTTGTGGATCAGGCGGTCGATTCCCTGACCTGTCTTCCCCGACACACCATCGGTCCCGTCTGAACGAAGGTCGGACTTCGGTAGCACCTGGATGTCGCCGGATTGCATACCGATTCCCAAAGCTTGCGGGTCCTCGGTCAGAAAAACGCGAAGGTCGGCATCTTCCGCCCGCTTTCTGGCCAGAGCGATCCCAAGACCCTCTACATGATCCTCGGTTTCGCGCAACCCGGCCGTATCCAACAGCGTGACCGGCAAGCCTGCCAAATCCATCCGCACCTCGATAATATCGCGGGTGGTGCCAGCATATTCCGAAGTAATTGCCGCCTCTCGGCCCGCAAGCGCATTCAGCAAGGTCGACTTGCCCGCGTTCGGCGGGCCGACGATAGCCACTTCAAAGCCGGTGCGAATCCGCTCAGCAATCCTCACGCCCTTCGCCTCCCGCTCCAGATCCGCCATGACAGTAGTCACAAGCGATCGGACTTCGGGTGACACATCCGTTGGCACGTCTTCATCGGCAAAATCGATGACGGCTTCCAGCAACGAGGCCGCCCGGATCAAATCCCGCCGCCACCGTTCCGCCAAGTCGCCCAATTCACCGGCCAGGATGGTCTGGGCCTGCTTGCGCTGGGCCTCGGTCTCTGCGTCGATCAGATCAGCTAGGCCTTCGACCTGGGCAAGGTCCATCTTCCCGTTTTCAAGAGCACGCCGGGTGAACTCGCCCGGCTCAGCCAGTCGCAGATCCGGCATTTCGGACAAGACGCGCAGAACCGCGTTGACCGAAGCCGTGCTGCCATGGATCTGCAACTCGGCCACATCTTCGCCGGTAAAGCTGGACGGACCGTGGAAGGTCAGGACCAGCCCGTCATCCAGACGCGACCCGTCAGGTGCCCGCAACTCACGCAGGCACATGCCACGCAACGGCAAATCTCCACCCGACAGAACCTTGGCCGCGTGGTGCGACTGCGGTCCTGACAGGCGGATAACAGCAACCCCTGCCTTGCCTTGCGCGCTGGCCAAGGCGAATATCGTATCCATTCGAAGGCCTCGCGTCGGTTACAAGACCGTATCAGGTATTCATCGAGTCGAAGAACTCGGAATTGGTCTTGGTCTGTTTCAGCTTGGACAACAGGAACTCGATCGCGTCGGTTGTGCCCATCGGATTGAGGATACGGCGCAGAACGAAGGTTTTGGCCAGATCGCCCTTGTCGACCAGAAGATCCTCTTTCCGGGTGCCGGACTTGAGGATGTCGATCGCCGGGAACACCCGCTTGTCTGCGATCTTGCGATCCAGAACGATCTCCGAGTTGCCGGTGCCCTTGAATTCTTCAAAGATCACTTCGTCCATCCGGCTGCCGGTGTCGATCAGCGCGGTGGCGATGATGGTCAGCGAACCGCCCTCTTCGATGTTGCGCGCCGCACCAAAGAATCGTTTGGGCCGCTGCAGGGCGTTGGCGTCCACACCACCGGTCAAAACTTTGCCCGAGGACGGCACCACGGTGTTGAACGCCCTACCAAGTCTTGTGATCGAGTCGAGAAGAATAACAACATCTCGTTTATGTTCGACCAGGCGCTTGGCTTTTTCGATCACCATCTCGGACACGGCTACGTGGCGGGTCGCCGGTTCATCAAAGGTCGAGGATACCACCTCGCCCTTCACTGAGCGTTGCATGTCGGTCACCTCTTCGGGGCGCTCGTCGATCAGCAGGACGATCAGGTAGCATTCCGGGTGGTTGCGCTCGATCGAGTGCGCGATGTTCTGCAGAATCACCGTTTTACCGGTCCGCGGCGGTGCCACGATCAGCGACCGCTGGCCCTTGCCGATCGGTGCAACGAGGTCGATCACCCGGGCCGACTTGTCCTTGATGGTCGGGTCCTCGATCTCCATCTTCAGCCGCTCGTCCGGATAGAGCGGCGTCAGGTTGTCAAAGGCGATCTTGTGTTTCGCCTTTTCCGGGTCTTCGAAGTTGATCTTGGTCACCTTCGTCAGCGCGAAATATCGCTCGTTCTCTTCGGGGGCCTTGATCTCGCCCTCGACCGTGTCGCCGGTGCGCAACGAGTGCTGGCGGATCATCTCGGGCGAGACATAGATGTCGTCCGGGCCGGGCAGATAGTTCGCCTCGGGCGAGCGCAGAAAGCCGAAGCCGTCCTGCAGCACCTCAAGCACACCGTCACCGCCCACGGTCCAGCCCTCATCCGCGCGTTCGCGCAGGATCTGGAACATCATCTCGCCCTTGCGCATGGTCGAGGCGTTTTCGATCTCGAGCTCTTCGGCCATGGCCAGAAGGTCTTTGGGGCTTTTGGCCTTCAGATCGGCCAGATTCAGGGATTCGGTTGTCATGATGATACGGACCTTGGCCGCAAGGGTGCGACACAGCGTTGAATTTCAAACAGGAAGATGCGCCATCCGGACGGATGGGTTGAACCCTACATAAGGCCGGTCGCCGCCCGAGTCAAACCGGTGCGGAAATGGCCCTCAGAACTTCAGAATGACCGCCAGAACGATGATGACCATCAAAACGGTCGGAACCTCGTTCATCATGCGGTACTGGCGCCCTGTGAGCGTATTGCGGCCTTCGACGAAATCCTTGCGCCGGGCCATCAGCCAGTGATGGAACCAGGTCATGCCGATCACCGCAGCGCCCTTGACCCAGGGCCATGACCAGTCCCACCCGACGATGCCGGGAGTGAACACCATGATCAGGCCGCAGACCCAGGCCACGATCATCGCCGGCCGCATGATAACGCGCAGCAGCTTTTCTTCCATTTCAAAGAATATCTCAGGCGCGCCGTCTACCGCTTGCGCCTTTTCAACGTGATAGACGAACAGACGCGGGAGATAGAACAAACCCGCCATCCACGAGATCACCGCCATGATGTGAAGCGATTTCACCCAAGGGTACAGCGTGAAGAGAAGATCGGTCATCGGGTTTCCCGGCACTGGTCGGACCCTCCCTAATAAAAAAAATAGAAAAGAGAAAGGATGATGGTTTTGTAGGGTGGGCAAAATCCGTGGATTATTGTTTTGTCCGCCAGTTTTCCCCAGGTGGATGAATAAATTCCAAAACTGGGCGATTCTGGTGATTTCAGTTTTTACGTAATAAAAACAAAAAGTTAAGTTACACACCGCGGATCTGACTTGGGGATAACTCAAGGGACATCTTTTGATGAACAGGAAATCCCAAGATCCCGAGTTATCCTTGTCCCGACCGGACAGTCTTTGAGCGACTCGGGGAAGTTTCAGGCCGAAATCGCGGGCTTGCGTGTCAACTGGAAAACCATACAAACCGTTCAAAACCAATGATCAACTTGCCCACGGGGTTTTCCACATGACTGTCCCCATCGTTCTTGCCTCGGGGTCCGAGATCCGCGCGCAGTTACTGCGGAACGCCGGAGTGCCGTTTTCCGTCCAGATCGCCCGCGTGGACGAGGATACCGCCAAACGCGCGCTTCTGGCTGAGGGCGCGCCGCCCCGCGACATCGCCGACGCTCTGGCCGAGCTCAAGGCGCGCAAGATCAGTGACAAGACGCCCGGCGCGATGGTTCTGGGCTGTGACCAGGTTCTGGATTTCGACGGACGCCTGCTGTCCAAGCCCGAAACGCCCGAAGTGGCGCTGGCGCAGTTGAAGGCGATGCGCGGCAAGCGTCACATGCTGATGTCGGCGGCGGTGATCTATCAGAACGGCGAACCGGTCTGGCGCCATGTCGGTCAGGTGCGGTTGCGGATGCGCGCCAGTTCGGATGCCTATCTGAAGGGCTATGTCGCGCGCAACTGGGACAGCATTCGCCATGCGGTCGGGGCCTACAAGCTGGAAGAAGAGGGTGTGCGCCTGTTCAGCAGCATTGACGGCGACTATTTTAACGTCTTGGGTATGCCCCTGCTGGAGCTGCTCAATTTTCTAGCGGTCCGAGGGGTGATCGAACAATGACCGACAAACGCATTCCACTGGCCGGAGTCATCGGACACCCGATTGCCCATTCCCGATCGCCTGCCCTGCATGGCTATTGGCTGAAGACCTATGGTTTGCCGGGCCATTATGTGCCGATGGATGTTGCGCCTGCCGATCTTGAAACGGTCCTGCGCTGCTTGCCCAAGGCCGGGTTCGTGGGGGCCAATGTTACTGTTCCGCACAAAGAGGCCGCGTTGCGCCTGGCCGATCATGTGTCGGACCGCGCCTCGGTGGTCGGGGCGGCGAACACGCTGGTGTTCCGGTCCGATGGCTCGATTCACGCAGACAATACCGACGGGTACGGGTTCATGCAGAACCTGCGCGCGGGCGCGCCGGATTGGGTGCCGCAGGATGGCCCGGCGGTGGTGTTCGGCGCGGGCGGGGCCGCGCGGGCGGTGCTGCAGGCGCTGGCCGAGGCCGGCGTGCCGGAGATCCTGCTGACCAACCGCACGCGGTCGCGCGCCGATCACCTTAAAGAGGAATTTGGCCAGCGCATCACCGTGGTCGATTGGGTCCAGGCCGGAAACGTGATCGAAAACGCCGAACTGGTGGTGAACACCACGTCGCTGGGTATGCAGGGTCAGCCCGAGCTGCGCGTCCCGCTGGACGGGTTGCAGCCGGGAACGGTGGTGACTGATCTGGTCTACACGCCGTTGAAGACCCGCCTTCTGGAACAGGCCGAGGCTGCGGGCTGTACCGTCGTCGATGGGCTGGGCATGTTGCTGCATCAGGCGGTGCCCGGGTTCGAGCGGTGGTTCGGCTTGCGCCCCGAGGTTACGGAAGAAACCCGCGCAGCGGTTCTGGGATGAGCTTTGCGCTGGGTCTGACCGGGTCGATCGGCATGGGCAAAAGCACCACCGCCGACCTGTTCGCGCAGGAAGGTTGCGCCGTGTGGGATGCCGACGCCGCGGTGCATCGGCTGTACGCGGCCGGCGGCGCGGCGGTCGCGCCGATCCGAGCGGCATTTCCCGAGGCCATCGAGAATGGCGCTGTCAGCCGTGATGTCCTGAAACGGATCATCGGTGCCGATCCGACCGCGTTGAAACGGATCGAAGTCATCGTGCACCCGCTGGTGGCCCAGGATCGCGAGGCGTTTCGACAGGCGGCCAAGTCGGACATCCTTGTCTTTGACATCCCATTGCTTTTCGAAACCGGCGGCGACGCGCAGATGGATGCGGTGGCCTGCGTTTCGATCCCCCCGGACGAGCAGAAAAGCCGCGTCATGGCGCGGGGCACGATGACCGAGGCGCAGTTCGAGCAGATCCGCGCCAAGCAGATGCCGAATGACGAAAAATGCGCGCGGGCGGATTTCGTGATCGTCACCGACACTCTGGACCATGCCCGCGCACAGGTGCAGGATGTGGTCAGGCAGATCAGGGCAGGACTGACAGATGCGTGAAATCGTACTGGATACGGAAACCACCGGATTCGATCCCGAAAGCGGCGACCGGATCGTCGAGATCGGGGCTATCGAGCTGTGGAACCACGTCGCCACGGGCGAGACCTATCACGTCTACATCAACCCCGAACGCTCGATGCCGGCCGAGGCCTTCGGCGTGCACGGCATCGGCCCTGACCTGCTGGAGCCGCCGCAAAAACCCGAACCCGGCCAGATCACCCTGAAGGACAAACCCGTCTTTGCGAAGGTCGGGCAGGCCTTCCGCGATTTCGTGGGGGATGCGCGGCTGGTGATCCACAACGCCTCATTCGACATGAAGTTCCTCAATGCCGAATTGGGATGGATGGGTCTGCCTCCGATCCCGATAGAGCAGGCGCTGGACACGCTCGCGATCGCGCGCAAGAGGTTTCCCGGCTCGCCCGCCTCGCTGGATGCCTTGTGCCGGAGGTTCAACATCGACAACTCGAACCGGGTTCTGCACGGCGCGTTGCTCGACTCGGAAATCCTGGCAGAGGTCTATCTGGAACTTATCGGCGGGCGCCAACCCGATTTCGGCCTGTCCTCGGCGTCTGCCGAAAGTTCAACCGGTGGCGACATCTGGCGCCCCGGTCCTCGGCCCAACCCACTGCAGCCCCGGATTACCGAGGATGAGCGTGCTGCGCATGATGCATTTGTCGAAAAGCTGGGCGAAAACGCCCTGTGGTCCCGCACCTGACCTGGGTCAGATGCGGGTTGCCTAGTCACGCTTCGGTTTTGTCGGACGCTTCGGCCTGACGGCGCATCAACTCGTTGCGGTACAGGCCGACGAAATCGATGTTGTCGAGGTTGACCGGCGGGTAGCCACCGTCGCGGGTGATGTCGCTGACGATGCGGCGCAGGTACGGG
This sequence comes from Ruegeria sp. CG3, assembly GCF_056537205.1. Classification (NCBI taxonomy): domain Bacteria; kingdom Pseudomonadati; phylum Pseudomonadota; class Alphaproteobacteria; order Rhodobacterales; family Roseobacteraceae; genus Ruegeria; species Ruegeria sp. CG3. The sequence goes on from NZ_JBQFRC010000002.1 coordinate 506,689, forward strand.
AACAGCATCCGCGGACATTCGATCATCAGGAACGGGTGCAACTGATCATTCGGCACACCTTCTACGTGGAACAGGCCGCAATAATCGATCTCGCACAGGAACAGGATGTCCTCCAGACCCTTGGCCTTGGACTTGAGGTTCAGCTTGATCGACACCTCGTATTGGTGGTCGGCCGAGCGCTTTTTCGCATCCAGGTTCACCTGGACCGAGATCTCGGGCTGCACGTCGCCCGAGACGCCTTTTTGCGCCATCACGTTTTCAAAGGACATGTCCCGGATGAACTGTCCCAGAATGCGCATCTGGATTTGGGGGGCTGCCTGAGGCTCGGTTGTGCCGGCGGCGGTTTCTTCGGTCATGGATCCGCTCCAAAATTTAAATTCGCCACTGCTTATCAAGTTGGGCCGGGCACCTCAATGCTGGTGCGGCCCTTCCACCCATTTCGACGGTTGCGCGGGTTTTGTGCGCACTTCCGAATACTCTCCATCTATGATGTCATCCCCACCGAACGGATCGCGCGCCGCCCCGTCTTGCGGGCTGGGGCCCATCTGGAACTGGGTAATCGTGACCCGCGACTTGAGATACCGAAAAACCGCGGCCCGCACCCCGGGAACCAGCAGCGCAAAGCCGATTGCGTCGGTGAAGAACCCGGGTGTCATCAGCAGAACACCCGACAGCAGGATCATCGCACCATTGGCCAGCGGTTCGGTCGGGTCGTCCAGTTCGGAAAAGGCGCGCTGTAGCTGACCCATCGCCATGCGACCTTGTGTCCGCACCATCGCAGTACCCAGAAAGGCGGTCAAAACCACGATTGCCAGCGTCGGCCACAGGCCGATCAGACCGCCGACCTGGATAAAAAGGGCGATTTCGATGATCGGCACCAATAAAAATGCCAAGAACAGATACATATGCGCTATCCTTTCCCATAGGCCGGGCTGTGGACTTGCCACCAACTGTCACCTACATAGTGACACGAGGCCGCGTGTACAAAGTCTCGGTGCTGAAAAGAGGACGAAATGAACTCACCCCTGATCCAGCTTCTGGTGCTGGCTGGCATAGCCATCTTCCTGATCCTGCGTCTCAGAAGCGTGCTGGGCACGCGCGAAGGCTTTGAAAAACCACCGGTGCCGCAGCAACCCGACACCGGGAAGTCGCGTCGTGATTTCGAAGTGATCGACGGCGGTCCGGATCGTGACATTACCGACCATGTTCCCGAAGACAGCGAATTGGCGCAGACGCTGGCTGCGATGAAGCGTGTCGAGCCGAGCTTTTCGGTCAGCGAGTTTCTGCAGGGCGCCCGTGGCGCCTATGAGCTGATCGTCATGGGGTTCGAGCGGGGCAACCTGGATGAAATCCAACCCTTCCTGTCCGAGGAAGTTTTCGAAACCTTCGTGTCGGTTGTCGCCGATCGCGAAGACAAGGGCCTGACGATCGAGGCCGAGTTCATCGGTGTCCGTGAGATGGGCCTGGTGGATGCACAATTCGACAAGGATTCCAACCGCGCCGAGATCACCGTGCGGTTCGTCGGCGAGCTGACGTCGGTCGTGCGTGACCGGGGCGGTGACATCATCGAAGGCAGCCCCAACACGATCAAGCGCCAAAAGGACAGCTGGACCTTTGCTCGCGTCATGGGCGCGGATGATCCGAACTGGCTGCTTGTCGCCACGGACGCATGATCGGAACGCTCCGGTCGCTAATGCTGGTGGCGGTTCTGACCGCCGCCAATGCCGCCGGAGCTGAGGCGACGCGATCCATCCTGTCATTTGCTGACCTTGATGGCTGGGCCGAGGATGACCACGGCGCGGCTTTGTCCGTTTTTCTGGACACTTGCGGGGATCTGGACGATCCGGACTGGCGTTCGTTGTGTGCAGCCGCACGGACATACGAGCCCGATGCCGCGCGCGCCTTTTTCGAACTGTTCTTCCGGCCCATCCTGATCGAGGATGAAAAGGCCCCGCTGTTCACCGGATATTTTGAACCGGAATTGAACGGCTCGCGGATGCGGACTGAAACCTACAGATACCCGGTCTACAAGATGCCGCCCGAGGCGCGGGCGGCCGGGCAATGGCTCAGCCGGCGCGAACTGCTGACCAGTGACGTGATGAAGGGCCGGGGCTTGGAAATCGCCTGGGTCGATGACCCGGTCGAGTTGTTCTTTCTACAGATTCAAGGCTCGGGGCGCATCCGTTTGCCGGATGGCAGTTCGGTGCGTGTCGGATATGGCGGGGCCAACGGCCACCCCTATCGGTCGGTTGGGGTTGAGCTGGTCCGGCGCGGTATTCTGGGTGCGCATGATGTGAGCGCCCGAATGATCCAGTCCTGGGTGCGCAAGAACCCCGAGATTGGGGCCGAGCTGTTGATGCACAACCCGTCCTACGTCTTTTTCCGCGAGGTGTCGCGGGTGGCTGCAGACCGCGGTCCTTTGGGCGCAATGAACCGGTCGATCACCGCAATGCGCAGCATCGCCGTGGACCCGGCCTATACCCCGTTGGGTGCGCCGGTCTGGGTCGAAAAAGACGGCAAGACTCCGCTGCGGCGCTTGATGATCGCACAGGACACCGGCTCGGCAATCAAGGGCGCACAACGGGCCGACATCTTTTTCGGAACCGGGGACGCCGCAGGACAGGCAGCAGGCCGGCTCAAGGATCCCGGTCGCATGATCGTTCTGCTGCCGATCCAACGCGCTTATGCCATGCTGCCGGATGAGTTCTGATGACCCGCCGCAAGCTGACCGAAGACGAGATTGAATTGTGGCACAAGGTGACCCGGCAGACCGAGCGGCTGCACCCGGAGATTCCCCAATCCGTTCACCCATCGACATTGCCGAAACCCAAGCCGCGAAAAACCCCCAAAGCGCGGATAGACGCCTTTGAACTGGGTCAGAATGCACCGACAAATGGACGCGGCCACAGCTTGAAGCCCGCAATCGGCGACAGCCTGCGCGCCGCACCCGTACAGATGGACAGCAAGGCCTTTGCGCGGATGATACGCGGCAAGCTAAAGCCCGAAGGCAAGCTGGATCTGCACGGAATGCGGGTCGACACGGCCCATCCTGCTTTGATCCGGTTCATCCTGTCGGCGCAGGCATCGGGAAAACGACTGGTTCTGGTGGTCACCGGCAAAGGCAAGGACAGGGACGAACCCGGCCCAATCCCGACGCCCCGCGGCGTGCTGCGCAACCAGGTGCCTCAGTGGTTGAATTTGCCTCCCTTGGCCCAAGCGGTTCTTCAGGTCAGTCCGGCCCATATCAGCCATGGCGGTGATGGGGCTTACTATGTGTATCTTAGGCGGATCCGCTAAAGCAGCCGCCGGGCCCTGTGAATACCGATCCAGACTATGCCGCACGTTGCCACGAAGAACCAGGCGATCCACAGGAACTGCGTGCTGAGCGGCACGCCCAGATCGATCAGCCCGCCAGTCAGGCCGGGCCCGACAGCAGACCCCAGCACCATGACGGCGGCAGCCATCGCCTTGATCGCGCCGATGTGACGGGTGCCGTAGAACTCGGCCCAGAACGCGGCGGGCAGCGTGCTGTTGGCGCCGACCGAAATGGCAAGACAGGACAAACCGATAACGGCGCCGGGGATTGTCTGGACGAACGCAAACAGTGCAAACCCGGCGGCCATCGGAAGTTGATAGAAGGGCATCATCCGCGCCGTGCCCCATCTGTCCAGCGCCCAGCCCGAGGCGAACATCGCCAAGATCGACACCCCGGTATAGATCGGAAACAACGCAACCAGTTGGATATGGGCCCAGCCCTTGGTCTGCGCCAGATGGACCTGGTGAAAGAAGAACGCAGTGATAAATGCCGAAGGACCCATGAGCGCCGGCATCATGAACCAGAAAAGCGGGTTCAATAGCGTTTCGCGCCGTGTCCAGTGCCGCCCAAGCATCCCGGTCGCGCTGGTTTCCCGAGCCAGGCTTTGTGGTGTTCGTTCCTGACGCAGCATCCGCATCAACGCCGGTATTCCCAACAACGCGATGGCGGCGGAGATCGCCCAAAGAAAATGCCAGTCGACAAAGGCCATGGCGGCGACGAACAGCACGGGCAGCAGGGCCTCACCGACGGCAAATCCCAGCGTTGCGATGGAGAGTGCCCTGCCCCGCGTGGCCGTGAACCACCGGGCCATCGCAACCATGGCAATGTGGCTGCACATGCCCTGGCCGAACAGACGCAGCAGAAAGATGACCACGGGCAACAGGATCACCCAATGATTGACCGCCATCGCGAGCGCAGCACACGCAAGCCCAAGCAGGACGGCCGGACCCAGCACGCGGACACGATAAATATCGGTCAGCCCTCCGGCCCAGATCATGACAATCGCGGAAACAGTCGTGCCCAAGGAATAAAGACCGCCCCATGCGCCGTGGCTGAGGCCGAACTCGGCCCGGATCTGCCCGGCGAAGATCGAAATGAAAAAGGTCTGCCCGAAACTGGACATGAAGGTCAGCAAGACCCCCGCGCCCAACCACGGAGCATTGTCCGCAAGGAAAAGGCGGACCCCTCGCCCTATCACGGAGTGCTGACCCGCACCTGCCCGGTTTCGGTCAGAACAACCTCGGTCGCGCCGGCATCGTTTCGCACGACCGGCGGCACCAGAAGATCAATGCCGCCTTGATCCCGGCCAAAGGTCCTGCTGACCCGGCCCGCCGCGTTGAGAATCGACAGAAGTGCCGGAGATGTGGCGGCCACGAAATGCGAGGACTCCGCATCCTTGTTGAAGGCCGTGGTGTCGATGATGCTGACCGGGTACTGCGCCAGCTTCTCGGTCGAGCTGATGTTGCCCAGCCGCTCGCCTTTGGCAGTTCCGCGCAGGCGTCCGGACACGTTCAAGATTTTGTCTTTCCGCGAGACCATGATCACGAATGGCTCGGGCGGAGACTTGATCACCGCCATTTGCGACCGGAACACGTCAACGTCGAGATCGGGCGAGATCAGCAACACACCTTCCAGATTGCGCCGCGACCAGCCTGGCTCGCGCAGCTCGGCCTGGCGCATCATCTCCATGGTCAGCGCGCCTCCCATCGAGTGCGCAACGATCAGCACGCGCGGGACGCCCAGGGATTTCAGCGTAGATATGGTTTGTTGCAGCCCGTCGCGGGCAAACAGCATACTGTCCAGATCATAGGCATAGCCCGACCCGGCCCCTCGGCTGGGCCAGGAATAGACCAACGTCTTGCCGGGCAGGCCGATGTCGTGAGCCAATTGAGCCGCGCGAAAAACGGTTTCGGTCTGGGTGGCGTTGTAGCCATGAACAAATATCGTGACTTCCTTGGCGCCGTTCAGCCGTGCTTTCAGATCCTGCTCGGACGGAAATTCGCGCACACCGGCCAAAACGAACTGCCGGCTCGGGTTAGGGTCCGAATAGGAAAACTCAAGCGTCCCGGGGCGGTGGTTCGGCGGGATCGAGACGGTGGTTTCGAGGAATTGCAGGCGGTCAGCGCGACGATACCCGTATGAGCCATCGGCCTCGCGTGCGCGGGTGGTGGCCGCGAACACGGTCTGCGCCGTGCCGACGTCCAACGCCTCGGGCAAGGTGACCGAGATGGATCGGTCAACGCAGCCTCCCAAAACGGAAACGGTGACGAAAACGATCAGATAGCGCAGCACGGAACGATCCCAGACCAACAGTACGTGCTACGCATAGCGTAACCTGCCGACGCGTCCAGATAATTGCGCAGGACCAACCGGCAAAAACCGGCTGATCATGTTACAGAACGTAACGGCTCAGGTCCGTGGATTTGGTCAGCTCACCAAGGTTTTCATCGACAAAGGCCGCGTTGACCACGATTTCCGCACCGGCACGGTCCGGCGCGACAAAGGACAGATCTTCGAAAACGCGCTCCATCACGGTGTACAGGCGCCGGGCGCCGATATTCTCGACGCTCTGGTTCACCTCGGCGGCGATCCGGGCTAGCGCGGCGATCCCGTCCTCGGTAAAGCTGACGGTAACGTTTTCGGTGCCCATCAAAGCCGTATACTGGCGGGTCAGCGCGTTGTCCGTCTCGGTCAGGATGCGAACGAAATCCTCTTCGGTCAGCGCACGCAGCTCGACCCGGATCGGCAGACGCCCCTGCAGTTCCGGCAACAGGTCCGAAGGCTTGGCGATATGGAACGCGCCGCTGGCGATGAACAGAATGTGGTCGGTCTTGACCGGGCCATGCTTGGTGGACACGGTCGTGCCTTCGATCAGCGGCAGCAGGTCGCGCTGCACCCCTTCGCGGCTGACATCCCCGCCGCGGGTTTCTGCCCGGGCGCAGACCTTGTCGATCTCGTCCAGAAATACGATGCCATTCTGCCCGACCGATTCCAGCGCCGCGCGGGTGACGGCCTCGTCATCCAGCAACTTGTCGGCCTCTTCCCCGATCAGGATGTCATAGCTTTCGGCAACGGTCATGCGACGCTTGACGGTGCGCCCGCCGAAAGCTTTGCCGAAAATGTCGCCCAGGTTCATCATGCCCATCTGACCGCCCGGCTGGCCGGGAATGTCGAACATCGGCATCGGGTTGGACGTGTCGGCCAATTCAAGCTCGATCACCGTGTCGTCCAGCTCGCCGGATTTCAGCTTCTTGCGGAACATCTCGCGGGTGCTCTCGCGGGCGTCCGAGCCGGCGATGGCCTCGATCACGCGGTCCTCGGCAGCCTGATGCGCCTTGGCCTTGACCTCTTCGCGCATGTATTCACGGGTCTGGATGATAGCGGCATCGGCCAGATCGCGGATGATCTGTTCAACATCGCGGCCGACATAGCCGACTTCGGTGAATTTGGTCGCTTCGACCTTGATGAAAGGCGCGCGGGCCAGCTTGGCCAAGCGGCGGCTGATCTCGGTTTTGCCCACGCCGGTGGGGCCGATCATCAGGATATTCTTGGGATAGACCTCGTCGCGGATGTCATCCGGCAACTGCTTGCGCCGCCAGCGGTTGCGCAGGGCCACGGCGACAGCGCGCTTGGCATCCTTCTGCCCGATGATGAAACGATCCAGTTCCGAGACGATCTCGCGCGGGGTCAGGTCGGTCACAGGGCAGTCCTTTCGATGGTCGGCAGTCAGCTGCGGCTTAGGTAAGCACGGGGTCGGCAAAAACAACCGAGACCGCACATTTGGCCGCGTTGGTTAACAATGACCCGGCGCCAATGCAATTCTTTCCTGACCTCCGTGTTGGGAGATTTCGGTGTCCTCTGATAGGGTTGGCGGAATGTGCGCGGGACCCGGAGAGTGAAATGTCCAAGATTGCCAAGATTACCCTGCTGTTCGTGGTGTTCGTGGACTTGATCGGCCAAGGGCTGGTTTTTCCGATCATCAACTCGCTGATCATGGAGACGAAATCGGGCTTTCTGCCGGAAAGCACGCCAATGGGCAGCCGTCACTTCTACTACGGTCTGGTGATCGGGTGTTTCTTCCTGTCCTGGTTTCTGGGCGTCGTCTATGTCTCGAAAGTTTCGGACTCCATCGGGCGCAAGAATGCACTTCTGGTCTGCCTGGGCGGCGCGCTGGCCGGCTATGCGATCACCATTGCGGCGCTGTATCTCAACAGCCTGATCCTGTTGATCGTGGGCCGGTCGATCACCGGGTTCACGGCCGGAAACCAGCCCATTGCGCAGGCGGCCATGATCGACGGCAGCACGGATGCGGCCGATCGTGACCGGAACATGGGTTATATCGTGACAGGGGTCAGCTTTGGCCTGGTCGGCGGCCCGATCATCGGAGCGGTCCTGTCGGATGCGGCGCTGTTGGGCAGCGTTGCCACGCTCAAGACCCCATTCTACGGCGCGTTTGTCCTGGTGCTTATCGCGATCCTGCTGGTGCTGTTCTTTTTCAAGGATACCCGAACCGAACGCGAACCCTTCGTCTTTCGCCCCCGCGATGTGACCGACAGCCTGGTCGCCGTACGTGGCCACCCCATGGTTCTGAAGATCCTGCCCGTCTACGCGTTCTTCATGATCGCGAACGTCACCTTCTACGTGTTTGTGGACAATTTCCTGACCAGCGCTTTTGGTTACGGCGTGATCGGCGGCAGCATGGCCATGGTCGTCATTGGTGTGGCGCTGGCCTTCTCCAGTACGTTTCTCGTGAAACCCGCGCAGGAACGGTTCAGCAAGCACAACATCATATATGTTTCGCTGATCGTCATGGTGATCTGCGGCTTTGCCTTTGCCTTCAGCCCCAGCGGCGTGCTCAGCTACGTGCCGGTGTTCCTGTTCTATTTCTTGTTCGGCGTGGCCTACCCGACCCTTCTGGGCCTGTTCTCCTCGTCGGTCAGCGAGGCGGATCAGGGCTGGGTCATGGGCGTAACCACGGCCGTGTTCTGCCTGGCGGGTGGAATCATGTCGCTGATCGGCGGCGGGTTGATGAGCATCGATATCCGCCTGCCCTATTACATCGTGATCGCTTCGGCCATTCTGGGGCTGATCGGGATGCACCGCCGGTGGAAGGGCAAGGAGATTTCGGCCCTGCTGGCCTGACCCCTAGCCCGAAATGCTCTCAACCGTCAGGTTGCCGTTGGTGTAGACGCAGATGTCGGCGGCAATTGCCATGGCCTCGCGGGCAACCTCCTCGGCCGACTTGTCGCTGTCCATCATCGCGCGCGCGGCTGCCAGGGCAAAGTTGCCACCCGACCCGATCGCCGCCACGTCATGTTCCGGTTCGAGCACGTCCCCGGCCCCGGTGATCACGAACAGGTCACGGCCGTCGGTGACGATCAGCATCGCCTCAAGCTTCTGCAGGTACTTGTCGGTGCGCCAGTCCTTGGCCAGCTCGACCGAGGCGCGGGCCAGTTGACCGGGCGTGGCCTCCAGCTTGGCTTCCAGCCGTTCCAGCAGTGTGAAGGCGTCGGCGGTCGAGCCGGCGAACCCGGCGACGATCTCGAACCCGCCGGGCGACAGGCGCCGCACCTTGCGGGCGGTGCCCTTGATCACGGTCTGGCCCAGGCTGACCTGCCCGTCACCCGCGATGACGATCTGGCCGCCTTTCTTGACGCCGATGATCGTGGTGCCGTGCCAACCGGGAAAGTCGTTCTCCGCCATTCAAACCTCCGTATCCGTTGATGCCCTATATGGGCCGGAGGCGCGATCCGCGCAACCCGTTCTCAAACTGCCCAAAAGATATGCAATCCGTGCATCACGGGGTTGTCGGACCAGCAATTGTGAGTCGCCTGTCGCAAGACTAGATGAGGCTTACAACCGACACAGGGTCGGCTGTTTCAAAAAAGGAATGCGCAAATGGCAACCACCGCAAACATCCATGCGCCGCTCGGAGCAGCTACCATCCTGCGTGTAGTGGACGGCATCTCGCACGCTTTCGAAGCTGTCGCCGAATGGAACACCGCCCGCAAGACCCGCAAGCTGCTGTCGCAACTGAGCGATGCCCAGCTGGAAGATATCGGTCTGGTCCGCGAAGATATCGCCAAGATCTGAATTCAGACCGAATTCGACTAAAGACGAATGGCCGCTTGGGTTTCCGGGCGGCTTTTTCTTTTTGCGCAGACCATGCACAAAAAAGGCGCCCGATGAGGAGCGCCTTCTTTTGTTGAGTTCCGTTCGGTATCAGATGGATTCGTCGATCCAGCTTTGCAGGGCGGCCTTCGGGGCAGCGCCTGCGCGGTTCGAAACCACCTGACCGTCCTTGAAGATGAACAGCGCCGGAATTCCGCGTACGCCCATGGCTGCGGCCGAGTTGGGGTTGCTGTCCACGTCGACCTTGGCGATCTTGACCTTGCCGCCGTATTCGGCCGCCAGCTCTTCCAGAGCGGGGCCGATCTGCTTGCAGGGTCCGCACCACTCGGCCCAGAAATCCACCACGACGGGGACGTCCGAGTTCTTGACTTCGGCGTCAAAGGTTTCGTCGGTTACGGCTACGGTCGACATATTCTGTCTCCTGAATGACATGCGGTTGGGAGTCGAACGTAGGTGCGCCCATTGGGGAGGTCAAGATATCTGGGCCCGCACCAGCGCATCTGTCACAAGATCGTGTGGCAGCCACATCAGGCGCGCCGTCCGGGTCCACAGGATCGCGGTGCGGATCTCGCGGTCGGGATAGATCTGCGACAGCGCGGCGGAATAGGCGCCCATCTGGCGCAACAGGCCCTCGGGGCAGGTCTCGGCCCGATCGGGAACCGTGGCGTTTGATTTGAAATCAATGACTTGCACCACGTCATCCGTCACGATCAACCGGTCGATCACCCCGTGGATCCGGCGACCGTCCAGAGTGGCCGAGACCGGCACCTCAGCCAGCGCGTCCGGGGCAAAGACGGGGGTAAGGTCCGGTGCGGTCAGCACGCCCGACGCCTCGGCCAGAAGGTCGCGGCGGTCACCGTCCTGCATATCGGGCAGAAGCCGGGCGCAGAGCTGATCCCACCGGTCGCGCGGCGCCTGGGCCAAATGTTCGAGCAGCAGGTGCAGGCGGGTGCCGCGCAGCTTGGCGGCCTCTTCCTCAAGCCCGGTCTCGCCCGGCAGGGCTTTGGCCCCGCCCAGATCGGACGGGCTGAGCGTCTCAGCATCGGGCATCGGCTCGGGCGCGGGCCGGTGGAACAGGTCCGGCAGGGTGTCCTGCACCGGTTCCGGGGTCGCGCGATGGTCCAGCTGGAGACCCTCCCAATCGCCATGCGCCAGACGGTGGATACCGGTGCCGGGGATCTCGGCGGCCCCTGCCCGGCCCATCGCCTCTTCGACCAGTTGGTACCAGCTGGACCCGTCCCGACCCAGATCGCCGGCAGCCGCCACGATCAGCCATTTCTCGGCCCGGGTCAGCGCGACGTACAGCAAACGCAGCCGCTCGTTTTCCTCGCGTTGGCGCGCGTCTTCGCGGGCGCGGGCGATGAGGCCGGGCGACAAGACGGCGGGCACCTTCCACAGCGGCGTTCCGTCGGCGACCATGATCTCGGCATCGCGGGGCGGCTGCCGCTTGCCTGTGTCCGGCAGGATCACGATCGGCGCCTCCAGCCCTTTCGAGCCATGCACCGTCATCACCCGGATCATGTTGCCCACGCCGGTCATCTGGCGCTTGATCTCAAGGTCGTCGGTCTGCATCCAGACCAGGAAACCGGTCAGGCTGGGAATGTCCGACCGCTCATAGGCCAACGCCTGCGACAGCAGCGCGTTGATGCCGTCCTCGGCCTCGGCGCCCAGACGACCCAACAGCTTGCGGCGGCCGTCATGGCGGGTCAGCACCCGTTCGATCAGGTCGTAGGGGCGCAGAAAGTCCACCTGCCCGCGCAGATCGTTCAACACGGCCAGCGTTTCGGGAAAATCCCCGGCTCGTTGGCGCAGCGCCGCCCACAGGTACTTTTCCTGCCGGCGATGAGCGAGGTCGAACAGCATCTGCTCGGACCAACCGAACAGCGGCGATTTCAGCACCGTGGCCAGCGACAGGTCATCCTCGGGCGTGGCGAGAAAGCTCAGCAGCGCGGCCAGATCCTTGACCGCCAGTTCCGCGCCCACCTTCAGCCTGTCGGCCCCTGCGATCGGCAAACCTTGGGCCTTGCAGGCGCGGATGATCTCGGCGAACAGGTCCGAGCGGCGCTGTACCAGGATCAGGAAATCCCCCGGCCGCACCTTGCGGCGCACGAATGTGCCGCGCGTAGGGCCGTCTTCAGGGATGGTTTCGCCGGCGTCGATCATGGCCTTGATGCGCGCGGCGATTTGGTTGGCCAGGATCACCGTGTGGTGCTGCGCCGCGGGCCGATCGACCGGGTCGGTCCAGTCGCCCTCGTCCGCGTCCTCGACCTTTTCCACTACAGGCCACAGATCGACCCGGCCCGGCAGATCGGCCTTGAAGGCGCGGTGCTGAGATTCTTTCTGAAACCCCGCCTCGGCGCGGTTTTCGAACAGGATATCGACCAGCGACAGGATGGCGCTGGAGGAACGGAACGAGTATTCCAGCGTCCAATCCCACAGTTTAGAGCCTGATTCCTGCAGTTTCCGCCCGAACTCGGCCTGCATACGGTCAAAGGCCTGCGGGTCGGCCCCCTGGAAGGAATAGATCGACTGTTTCTTGTCGCCGACCACGAAGATCGTCCGCTCGACCTCGGACCGTGCGCCCTCGCCGCTGGTGAATTCCTGCGCCAGTTTCTCGACCACATCCCATTGATCGGGGCTGGTGTCCTGCGCCTCGTCCACCAGGATGTGGTCGATGCCGCCATCCAGCCGGTACAGCACCCAAGCGGCCACCGCCGGATCGTTCAGCAGCAGGCGCGCGCGCAGGATCAGGTCGTCGAAATCCAACCAGCCGCGCAGTTGTTTGCGGCGCTCGTATTCCGGCAGGAATGCCGCCGCGAAGCGGTGCAGCACCATGGATTTGCGGGCTGCTGCCAGCGCCAGGCGCCCTTCCCGCGCGGCCTCGACCCGGCGCATCAGCGACTCAAGCGAATCCATCTGCCCCGCCAGAACCCCTTCGCGCAGCGCCTTGGTGGGAAAGTTGCCGATCTTGGCGGTAAAGGGCTCTTTGGCGGATTTTCCGGTCAGAAACACGTCCTCCAGCACCGGCAACTGACCCAAGGCGGGTTCGGTGAAGCCCGACAGTTTCTCGGCCGCCTTGGCGTCGGTCTTGCCGCCGCCCGCCAGCGCCGGAAGGATCGACCGGATCAGCTCGACCTCGCCGCCCAGAAACACCTGCGCCAACAGCGCGTCCTCGTCGAACCCCTCGGGCAGGCCAAAACGGGCCAGCAGGTCGGGCCATTGCAGCGCGGGCGTGAACAGGGTGCGCTTCTGGGCGATCGCGGCGGTTAGCTTGTCAAAGCCGGTATCGGTGATGTGGCGGGCCACGTCCTCGATCAGGCGCGCCTGCGGGCCTTCGGCGAAATCCTCGACGATTTCCTCGCGCAGCAGGGCCGCGGCGCGGTCTTCCATCTCGGAAAACTGCGGGCTGACCCCGGCCTCGAGCGGGAACCGCCGCAGCAGCGAGGCGCAGAACGAGTGGATCGTCTGGATCTTCAGCCCGCCCGGCGTTTCGATGGCGCGCGCGAACAGGGTGCGGGCACGGGCCAGGCGGTCGGGGTCGATCACCCCTTCGACGCCCAGTTCGGTCAGTTGCCGCAGCAATGCCGCGTCGTCCAGCATCGCCCACTCGCCCAGCCGTTTGAACAGGCGGTTCTGCATCTCGCTGGCGGCGGCCTTGGTGTAGGTCAGGCACAGGATGTGCTGCGGCTGAACCCCGTCCAGCAGCAGCCGCGCCACGCGGTCGGTCAGAACCCGGGTCTTGCCCGAGCCCGCATTGGCGGCCAGCCAGGTCGACGCATCGGGCCGCGCTGCCTGAACCTGCCGTTCGGTCGCTTCGTCGCGCGGGGTCATGTCAGATCCTCGGGCCTGGTTTCGGCGGTGCGGTCCCATTCGCCGAACCGCGCCAGGTGGTCATAATCGCCCACGTCGCTGTCCTTGTGCATCATCCGGCGCGAGGAGAACCCCTGATAAGGCTCTAAATAGGTTGAAATCAGCTCTGTCAGCTCGGCCAGAACCTTGTCGGGCGGCTCTTTGTCCAAGGGTGCCGAGACCTCTTTGTAGGTGCCGCCCATACCGATGAAAACGGCGCTGGCCACGGCCATTGGGTCAAATCCGTCGATCCCGCCCTGCTCGGCCATCGCGGCCTCGATCAGCAGCTGTTTGTCGAACTTGGCCTGCTGCGATTCCGAGGGCGGCGTTCCGGTCTTGTAGTCGATGATGGTCAGGGCGCCGCGGCTGTTGCGGTCGATCCGGTCGGCGCGGCCATTCAGGGTGAACCCAAGCGGTTCCAGCGTCAGGCGCATCTTGGTCTCGAACGCGATCGGGCCGCCGTCGCTGCGGCGGCTGACCTCGGCGCGCAGAAAGTCGTCGGCGATCCGCTCGAGCCGCGCCAGCCAAAGTTTCCGGGCGGTGGGCCAGGCGACATGCTCATCCAGCAACGCCTCGGCCCGTTTCAGGAAATTGTCGCGGGTCAGCAGCGCGCCGTCCAGCACGCTGTCCTTGACGAAATGTTCCAGGATCTCGTGGATCACGATGCCGCGCAGCAGGGCGTCGGGCGCCTGTACCAGCGCGTCCAGCGGTTTCAGGCGCAGAACGTGCTTGGCATAGATCGCATAGGGGTCGCGGATCAGCCGCTTGATCTCGGTCACCGACAGGCGGCGCGGGCGCGCGGCCACCGGCGGGCGCGGCGAGGGGCGCGGTGCGGCGGCGATCCGGGGCGCCTGTTCCAGCATCTCGGACCAGCGCAGCCATGTCTTGCCCCGGTCGCGCATCTGTTCCAGCGCCGCGCGGCCGCCCTGATCCGGCAGGCCCTGCAACAGGTTGGTCAATCGGTTCAGCCAGCGTGACGGAACGGTTTCGGCATCATCCGAACGGACCGCGCGGGTCAGCCAGACCTCGGGCGTGCCGATGGCCTGCTGGAAATCATGGGCCGACAGGCCGATGCGTCGTTCCGGCAGCAGCAGGCCGGCACGGTCGCGCATCTGGCGGTTCAGCCAGGGGTCTGGCGCGGGAGCCTCGGGCCAGCTGCCTTCGTTCAACCCGCCCAGGATCAGCAGGTCGGCACCCTGCACGCGCGCTTCGAGCGTGCCCCAGATCATGATCCGCGGGTGGGGGGCATCGCGGTCGCGGACCTCTTGCCCGGCCAGCAGCGCACCCAGCAGATCGGCGAAATCCAGCGCCGTCACCTTGCCGCCATGCTCGGCCTCGTCCGCCAGGCCCGAGATTACCGCCAGCGCCGCTTGGCCTGCGTTCTTGTCCCACAACTCGCCCGCGTCGTCGGTTCCGGCACCGGCAATCGCCTCGGCCAGATCGCGCAGACGCTGCACCCAGTCGGTCAGGGGCAGGGTGCCGCTGATCTGCTGGTCGCAGAAATTGCGGATCAGCCACCGAACCCACGCATCGGGCACGTCTTTTTCCACGGCAAAGCCGGTCAGGCTGGCGCTGTCGGGGAAGGGCGGGCCGTTGCGGCGCAGGTGCAGTTCCAGATCGCGGCTGTGCAACAGATGCGCGCCGCGGTCGCCGGCGCTGTGACACAAAGGGTGTTTCAGCAGGGTCAGCAGTGCCTCGGCATCCAGACGGCGCGCGAACAGCCCGGCCACATGGCGCAGGAACCGGCCCGGTGGCGACAGTTGCAGCGGCAGGCCGGCGCTGTCATCGGGCAGGATGTTCCAGCGATCCAGCGCAGCGCTGACCTGGCGGGTCAGCATCCGGTCGGGGGTGATCAGGGCGGCGGTCTGGCCGGTCTCGGCCGCCTGCCGCAGGCGCAGGGCGATGGCCAGCGCCTCGGCCCGCGGCGATTGCGCCTCGACCAAGGTGATGTTGCGAGTCGCGGCATCCAGATCGCGCAGCTGCGGGCCTTCGCTCATCCAGGCATCGGTGATCGGGGCCGGGCGCAATGCCAATGAAACCAGACGGTTGCGCGCGGGCGAGGGGGGCTGGTCCGGGGTCCAGGCTGCAATCTGGGCCGGCCCGATCCCCAGTTCGGTCATCAGCTTGCGGAACCGGTATTGCGGGTGGTCCTCCGAGGTCATTGCCGAATCCAGCCGCTCCCAGACATGGGCGGGCTGGTCGAAATCGTACCCCGGCAGGATCAGCGCCCCCTGCGGTAGCCGCGCCACCGCCTGCATCAGCATCAGCGTGGTCCCGCGCGAGCCGGTGGACCCGGCCAGGATCACCGGGTGTTGCGGCGGCGCGTCCTGCCAGCGGGCGATCAGGTTCTCGACCACGCGGCGTTGGCGGGCCTGCACGTCCAGGCTGCCATCCTCGGTCTTCAGGAACTGGTCGGCGATGCCGATGAAGGCCTGCGCCCGTGCCCAATGGCCCGACAGGTCGGTCACGTCCAGCTGCCGGATTGCCTCGGGCGGGACGCCTTCGCCCTGCATCTCTTCGATCAGGGCGGCGAGGCTGTCGGACAGGTCGAACAGCGAGGACCGTGCGGCCAGGTCCGGTTGCTGGTCCAGAAGTCGCGCCACCAGTTGCGTCAGTTCCAGCCGGCGACGCAAGGGCGGCACGGCGGGCGGTACCTGATCCAGATCGACGCTTTCGCCCAGATCGGTCACCAGCGAAATGCGGGGCAACAGGCAGGGCGGACCCTGATCGAACAGCTCGCGCACGCGGCGGGCCATGCGGCGGGTGTTCAGCACCAGTTGCACGCGGGCCAGTGCCTCGGGCGGGTGGCCGTCGCAGCGCGCCCGCAGCCCACGCACCAGTGCCTGCGGAAAATCCGCACCGGGCGGCACCGCAAAGACCCGGGGGGTGGCGCTGGGGTTAAACATCGGCCAGCATCTCCTCGGCCAGGGCGATGCCTTCGGGCCGGCCCACATCGCACCAGCGCCCGGGATACTGCAGACCGTACAGCCGGCCATCGCGGTGCATCCGGTCCCACAAGATATTGAGCGAGAACGCTTTTTCCGGAATGTCCGCCAGACCGTCGGTCTTCAGGATCTGAATGCCGCCATAGACGTGACCCGGCCCGCGTTCAAGCCGGCCTTGGGGGTCGATCCTGAAATCTCCGAGGCCTGCATGTCCGATCGTCTGTGCGATCGGCACGCAGATCAACAGAGCGTCCATCCGCGCCGGATCCCAAGCCGCCTTCAGCAACTCCAAAGGGTTGGGCCCGGACCAGATCGCATCGGTGTTCATCGTAAAAACCGGCCCCGGACCCAGCAGCGGCAGGGCCGCGCGCAATCCGCCGCCGGTTTCCAGGATGTCCGGCTGTTCGTGTGAAAGCAGGACACCACGTGGCGCCAAATGATCTGTCAGCTGATCAGCCAGGTAATGCAGGTTCGCGACCACCCGGCGCGGCCTTAGCGCATCCGTCAGGTCCAGCGCATGGTCGATCAGCGGCCGTCCGGCCACCGGGATCAGCGGCTTGGGTCGGGTGCGGGTCAACGCGCCCATGCGGGTGCCGAAACCGGCGGCAAACAGCATGATGGCCTCGGGTGTATCGGTCATCCGGCCCTCAGCCTTGCAAGGTTTTCGGGCGTTGGGGATGGCAGCGCCTGCCGAACCAGATCCGCGACCGAGACCAGCGCCGGATGCTCGAGATCGCGCATCAGATGAGCCCAGGCCGACGGGATAAGATCCACGTAATGCGGTTTGCCATAGTCGGTGGCAAGGCGGGCAAATCCACCCAGTATCCGCAGGTTGCGTTGGGCGCCGAGGACACTGTACGCCGTGCGGAAATCGTGGTCATCCACACCTGTTGCCGTGATGTAGCGGTTGACCATGCTCATCTCGATTGCGGCCGGGACAGTGCGGCGGACATCCTGCAGCAACGACATCAGGTCATAGGCGGGATGGCACAGCATTGCGCTTTGAAAATCCAGCAGGCCGACCCGGCGAACCCCGTCGCGCTCAGGCAGCCAGATCAGGTTCTCGGCATGGTAGTCCCTTAGGGTCACCACCCGCGTGCCCGAGGTTTCCTGCAGCAATATGTCGGCGAACCGATGCTGAAAACGATCGTGGGCGTCTACGTCATAGGCGCCTTGTATCCCTTGGGTATATTTGGTGAAGGCAAGGGCCGACAATTCCGCCATGAGGGACGGGTCATAGCTGTCCAACGAGGGCAGGGGCCCAGAGTGCAGATGGACCAGCACGTCGGTTGCGGCCTCGTACAATTCACGCTCGACCTCCGGTTGTCTCTCGATCAGGCGGGCAAGCAGATCGTCGCCGAAATCCTCCAGCAGGAGGAACCCGTTCTCGGCGTCCTCGGTCAGAATCTCGGGCGCGCTCAGACCGACGGACCGCAGGTATTCTGCCACCCTGACAAACGGTTCCACGTCTTCCCCCTTGTCCGGGGGCGCGTCCATCAAAACGGCGGTCCGCCCGGTATCCGGGTCGGTCAGGCGTTCATACCGGCGGTTCGAGGCGTCTCCGGCCAGCGGCGCGCGAGAGGCTTTGGCCCAAGGGGTCTGTGCGATCAGCGCCTCGGCCAGAACTGCGCGGTTGGTCATGCGATCCTCTTCAGTTTTTCGGTCCACTTGGGGTCGGACCACGTCAGGGTCAGGTGTCTGGTTTCTTCGGCAGCGGGGTCGGCATAAAACTGCACCAACAGGGCCGAGGCCGGTTGTAGCGGACCCAGCTTGTCAGGCCATTCCACAAGGCAGATCGCCGTATCAAAGGCCCCGGTCAGGCCCAATTCCTCGATCTCATCCACCGAGGTAAGCCGGTACAGATCGGAGTGCCAGATTTCGCCGGCTTCACCATCGTAAACCTGAACCAGCGTGAATGTGGGCGATGGCACATCTTCGGGCACAGGCAGGGCCGATTGGATCAGACTGCGTGCAAAATGGGTTTTGCCACTGCCGATTGGGCCGTCCAGCAAAATAACGTCGCCGGGCGCCAAATGGGCGGACAGGCGGCTGGCCAGATCGGCGGTTTCTTCCGGTGATGTCAGAGTGATCGAAGCGGGCGAATTCATGGCGCCACAATGAACGGGGGCCGAACCCTCTGCAACCCGGTTCAGGCGGTGATCTGCAACATATCCGGCGTTTCTCCAAGCGCGTGTTCGACCGTGAACCGGACGATGGTTGCGCCGTTCTGGATCGGGCTGACCGTACACAAGAGCCGGGTGCCGTCGCGCTTGTACAGATCCGAGCTCCACTCGGCCCGGTTGTTGCGCATTTCGACAAAGTCCCGAATGTCACCCAGAATTGGATTGGCCTGGCATTGCGACTGCCACTGGCGCGTGACGTCCAGAACCGTGGCTGGTTCAAAGCCGACCTCGTCCGAGTCTCCCCACAGCAGCTGGTAGGCGTAGTTGGTGAAAGCCAGTGTCCCGTCATCGGCAAAAACGGCGACCGCGTCCGCAAGCTTGTCGAGGATTGACTGCATAAGGTCCATCTCGGACCGGAACCGGCGGGTCAGGGTGATCTCGGCCGTAATGTCCTCAAACAGGAAGGCGACGGCGCCGTCGGGATGGGGGCGACCGCTGACCGAATAGACTGAGCCCGACGGCAGTGACCAGGTTTCCTGATAATTTCCGTCCTCGGCCGCTTCCAGAAGATCGTTCATCTGCCGGCGCCAACTGCGGTAGTTCTTGGGTTCGGGCATCATGTGCTGATCCCGAAGGCGGTCAAAGAAGCTTGAGATATTCGGCCGGCAACTCAGGAAGTCGGGCGGCAATGCGGTCAGGTCGATCAAGGCGGGGTTGAACAGCGCCAACTGGCGGTTTCGATCAAAGATTGCCAGGCCGATCGACAGCTGCGCAAAGGTTTTCGTCATCGTCTGGACGAATTTGCGCTGGGCGGTCTCGGCCTCGACAATGGCGTTTACGTCGACCGCGTAATGCAGGTGACCTTCGTCCAGCGCCACACGCGTCAGATCAAACCACAGCTTGCTGCTGCTGTCCTTCACCGGAATTGACACGCGGGTCTTCTTGCCGGGCCGCGCGTCTTCAGTCAGTTCAGGGAACATGGGTTGGGTCAGATCCGTGTCCTGCCCGCGCGCCTTGCGGGCCAGCGCGACATAGGCGGCGTTGCACCATCTAACCTTGTTGGCATGATCCAGAAGCCACACGGGGTAGGGCGCGCGATCCATGGCGAGGCGGATCGGATCGTTCGGATCCCTCCTTGTCGGTTCGGTGATGCCGGTCAGATCACGCAACTGCACCCGGACGATGCCGTCGATCCATTCACACCGAACCTCGCGCTCGACCGTACAATCTATGGCCGAAACCACGATATTGCCTTGCTGGCTGACGGTTTCGTAAGTCTCGGGGAAGGCCGGAAAGTCGCGCTGGAGCAGGCGCCTGAGATCATCCCAGTCATTCACCGCCTCGAACCCGGACAGGGCGATGTCGGAGTGGCTGATCAGGCGGCTTCCGTTGAACAAAAACACCGCATCCAACAACGAAGCCGGCGCAGACAAACCAAAATTGTCACCACGCCGCGGACGGCGCGGCATGAGCCACTGCAGGGCAAAGCCCGACGAAACCAGGCTGATCGCCGCAAGTATGATCCAGTCGGCCACAGTGCCGCCTACCCCAAAAACAAACCGGACCCGACTTTGCGCTGAAATAGTTAACGGTGTCTTAACTCAGACCTGAAACCGTTCGTTCACGCCCGACGGAACCGGGTTGTCGCCGGTCTGCGCATCGATCAGCTTGCGCGGCCATGTCACCAGCACGATTGCGCCGCGTCGCTCGGCCTGGTCCGTCACCGCCTGGTAAGGGTCTGACCCATTTGCAAATTTCAGTTCGGCGCCGCTGCGCTCCAAGAGCGTTTTTGCGATGAATAGGCCCAACCCCATACCCTCGTATTCGGGGCGTGTGCGCAGATCGCTTTCGGCGCGTCTGCGGCGCATGAACGGGTCACCGATACGGCCGATGATGTGTGACGGATAACCGCGCCCGTCATCCATGATGCTGACGGTGATCCGGTCCGGCGTCCATTCGGCCTCGACCCAGACTTGTGCGCGGGCAAAGTCCACGGCGTTCTGGATCAGGTTTCGCAGGCCATGAATGATCTCGGGCTTGCGCAGGATTGAGGGCTGCTGGACATCCCCGTCAGGCCCGGGGCCTTCGTCAAAATGCACCTGTTTGCCCCTGTGTATATGGGGCTCGGCCGCCTCGTGGATCACGGCGGACAAAGGTGCCTGGCGCAGGTGCAGGTCATCTTTGCCGGCCCGACCCATGTCGCGCAGGATGTCGCGGCAGCGGTCGGCCTGCTCGCGGATCAGGGCGGCGTCTTCTTTCAGGTCCGGGCGGTCGTCCAACTCTTCGATCAGTTCCGAGCTGGTCAGCTTGATGGTGGCCAGTGGCGTCCCCAACTCGTGCGCGGCGGCGGCGACAACGCCGCCGAGGTCGGTCAGCTTCTGCTCGCGCGCCAGGGCCATATGGGTGGCGGCCAGCGCCTCGGACATCGACTGAACCTCGGCGCTGATGCGGTGCGAGTAGGCGCCGATGAATACGATCGCGATCACGATCGCGGCCCAGTTGCCGAACAGCAGGATATCGGGGATGTCCAGAACAAGGCCAAGATCGGTGCGCAGCGGCAGGTGAAACTGGGCCAGAAGCGTCGCCAGCACGATTGCGGCGCCCCCGATGATCAGGGTCGACCGGGTGCTCATGACGTTGGCCGCGATCGTCACGGGGCCCAGCAACAGCAGGGCAAACGGGTTGTTCAGACCGCCTGTGAGATACAGCAGGAAAGCCAGCTGCAGCAGGTCGAACATCACCATGAGGAAGTTTTCGAATTCCGACAGGCGCTTGTTCTGCGGGAACAGCAGGATGGCGGTCAGGTTGCCCATGACCGAAACACCGATGGCAAGGTAGCACAGCCCAAGCTCCAGCTGGACGTGATAGGTCTGCTGGGCCACGGTGATGGCCGTGATCTGGCCGATGATTGCCACCCACCGCAGCAGGATCAGCGTGCGCAGCCGGATCCAGCTGCTGCGTTCCTGTCCGCGCCAGAGGCTGGTGTTGGAATCCGTCATCGGGCGATTATGTCCTGTTGCGTCCGCTGGTCAACTTGATAGGTGTCCCGGCCGAACCGATCAACAACCCCATGTGTCAGGAATTTCGCCATGACCCGCCTTTATGCCATTCTTGCAACCGTCGTGCTGGCCGTGGGCCTGGGCGCCATGTGGCTGATGACGCGCGGCGGCGGTTCGGACGACAAGTTTGCGCAGTGCCGGTCCAGCCAGATTGCAGGCGGTACCGCAACCATCGGCGGCCCGTTCGAGTTGATCAACTCCAAGGGTGAAACCGTGACCGACAAGGACGTGATCACCGAGCCCTCGCTGATCTATTTCGGTTATACCTTCTGCCCCGATGTCTGTCCGCTGGACACCACCCGCAATGCCGAGGCCGTCGACCTGCTGACCGAGCGCGGTTATTCGGTCACTCCGATCTTCATCTCGGTGGACCCAGACCGGGACACCCCCGACGTCGTGGGGGATTTTGCCTACAACCTGCATGAAAAGATGATTGGCCTCACCGGCACGCCGGAACAGGTCAAGGCCGCGAGCCAGGCCTACAAGACCTATTACAAGGCCCAGGACAAGAGCGACGAGTACTACCTGGTCGACCATTCGACATTTACCTACCTCGTTACGCCGCAGGACGGGTTCCTTGAGTTTTTCAAACGCGACGCGACGGCCGAGCAGATGGCCGACACCGTTGCCTGCTTTGTGGACCAGGCGGCAGAGTAACCGTCGGTTTGACCTTTGGTGTGGCGCTGCTAATACTCATCTCAAAGCCTACCGGCATGAAATAGCAGAAAGACCACACCATGGCAGACATTGCTCAGCTTGACATCGGCCCCGACAAATCCCTGCTTCTGGTGGATGATGACGAGCCGTTTCTGAGACGTCTCGCCAGAGCGATGGAAAAGCGCGGGTTCGAGGTGGAAACCGCCGGTTCCGTCGCCGCCGGACGCGCGATCGCCACCGCCCGCCCGCCTGCCTTTGCCGTGGTGGACCTGCGGCTCGAGGACGGCAACGGGCTGGACGTGGTCGAGGTGCTGCGGGAAAAGCGCCCCGACAGCCGGGTCGTGGTTCTGACCGGATACGGTGCAATTGCGACTGCCGTGGCGGCGGTGAAAATCGGCGCCACCGACTATCTGTCGAAACCTGCCGACGCCACCGACATCACCAACGCGCTGCTGGCCAAGGGCGACGAACTGCCCCCGCCCCCCGAAAACCCCATGAGCGCCGACCGCGTGCGGTGGGAGCACATCCAGCGGGTTTACGAGCTGTGTGACCGAAACGTCTCGGAAACAGCGCGGCGTCTGAACATGCACCGCCGGACCTTGCAGCGGATTCTGGCGAAACGCAGCCCGCGGTAGCTTTTTGCCGATCGGCACTATTCTGGCAACAGGCTTGGGAAATCAAGAAATTAAGGTTCGCCTACAACTTCCACTGAACCTTCGCCAATAAGGTCCTGAAGTTCTGTAGTGGAACGCCTGCCGGCCCGTCTGCTTGTGCGGATCGCTTCACCAGCAATTCGAACCACCTCAGGGGACGAAGCAAATTTCGAGTGACTTGTGCTTTGAGAGTCCTGTACTTGGCTGAGATCAATAACGGTGACTCCTGACCTTGCGAGTTCGGCGGCATCGGCCGCGCCAACACGGTCGACTCCGCCAGAAATGAACTTCGAAAAACTCAAGGCTCCGTCGTCCGAGGATACGAGAACAAAGATTTTCTGATTGTCGTGGGTGATAGTTGAGAGCTGGCTTTCGAATACCGCCAAATCGATATCGGGTGCCGCCAGAATTATGTTTCGAATTTTTTTGTTGGGATTAAACTCGCCAGCAATTTCGGCTTGTGAGATGGCTTCCATCGTAAGGAACGCTCCCATCGAAAACGCGAGTATGTCAAATTGTTGAGCCTGTGATCGCGAAATGATCTCACCGGCTTTCAAAAAGTCTGATCTGGCAGCGAGGGCGCTGTTGATATCGTAGACGTATTTCAGAGTCTCTGCAGCAGACGCCCATGACATCAATACGGGGATCCCGTCATACTCGGTATCCTCGACAAACTGTGCCAATCTAAGGATGGCATCGCTCAGGGTCGTGTTGTAGCCGTGCACAAAGACCAGAACGTTTCTGTCGGAAACGCTGAGGTTCAGTAACTGATTGTCAATTTCAGAAACAAAGGCGGCTTCCGAAACATAGACTTTTGGTTCAACTATGGTGAAGTGCTTTGAGGCAATAGGTGGCAGAGAGCTGGCTCTTTCAATTTTCCCTGCTTTGTGAATTGGCGGGATGGTGACGACTACTGAAGCCAAGCCCAAACCCTCACCGCGGTCACCGGAAAAGAAGACCCCTTCTGCACCGGACGCTTGACGCGTCGTGGCAATGAAGACTGTTTGGCGCTTGGCCTCTTTTACCTCAGATGCAGGAAGTCTTGGATTATCGATCCCTACCAATTCCGGCGGGCGGCCGCACGAAGCCGCTCCCAGCAACATCATCGTGGATAAACACAGAAGCCGGAATGCGCGCGGTAGATCCGAAGTTCCAATTCTGAGGCGTTTCATACAACGACGATCACTCGGCTCGGTTGCGCCTCATTAGACTGACGGTGTCGTTCTTCTGTCAACCGACGAACGCCGGAGCCGCTCTTTTTGGCTCAAGCAGTGTCTTCTCTGCGGTACGATATTGAGTAAATGAGGCCGTTCTTCGGAGTTTAGACACACGGACTGCGTGGGCGCCGCAAAGGCAAATATGCGGCTGGGGGCAAGCAAGATTCCGTTGCCATTCGAGTTTCAAAGCTCCGCCAGCAGCTCCGCATGGCGCGCCGTATATGCCTGCCGCACATCAACCGGTGGCCTGAGTGTGATCTGCAACCCCTCCATCACCGCCGCGTCCGGTCGGCCAAAGAACTTGGTCGCCTCGGCCTCGGAAAATCCCGCGATCTGGGTGGCCTCCATCCACGCGCTGATTTTGTCGGCCTTCTTGATCTGACGTTTCACCGTTTTCGGCACCGCCGCGGGCAGGCCAAAGCGGATGTGGATCGCCGCCGCCAGCCGGTCGTCCAGCGCGCCGTAGCCCGGGCCGACCGCGGCCTTCACCGGCGAGATCATGTCGCCGATCACATATTCCGGCGCATCGTGCAGCAGCGCCGCCAGCCGCCATTTCACCGGCGCCTTGGGGGCGATCCGGCCGAACAGCTCTTCGACCAGCAGGGAATGCTCGGCCACGGAATAGGCGAAATCACCCGCCGTCTGGCCGTTCCAGCGGGCCACGAATGCCAGCCCATGGGCGATATCCTCGATCTCGATATCCACCGGCGTCGGGTCCAGCAGGTCCAGCCTGCGGCCCGACAGCATCCGTTGCCATGCCCTAGGTTGTGTTGCCATTCTGCCATGCCCCATGTTGCCCACCGTGCCCGAGACCCGGTTTTGTGCTATGCTTAAGCCATCCTGATCACTGGCTGCCAACAATTTCTTGAGCAATCGTGCTTTGAACCGGCACCTTGTGATCACGACATGAAGACTGAGGGGGGCACGCGCTCCTCCCAGTGTGCCCCTCTCGGATTGAAACCCAACCGAAAGGAGCCTGTCATGTTCAAGCGTGTATTCGGACTGGCACTTGTCTTTGGAATGGCTGCGGCAGCGCCGCCTGCATTGGCACAGAACTGTGCCTTGCGCGGAGATGTGATCGCCAAACTGCAGCAATCCTATTCAGAGGAGCTTGCCTTTGGCGGCTTGCAGAACTCGCGAGGCGGACAAACGGTCATGGAGGTATGGGCCTCACGCGAAAGCGGGACCTATACCGTTCTGGTGACCCACGCCAACGGCATCAGCTGCATTGTCGCCGCCGGCACCGATTTCTTTGAAGCGATCCCAAAGATTCAAGCCGAGGGGACGCCCAGTTGAACTGAGCGCCGCTCGCGGTCCACTGCCACCCACATTGCCACTTTTCCCCAACGGTGTTAGGGGCTGCCCAAACCGTTGTTGATCGGAATGGAGCATCTGATGGCTGGCGACTACATCGTCAAAGACATTTCACTGGCCGGGTTCGGCCGCAAGGAATTGGATATCGCGGAAACCGAAATGCCGGGCCTTATGGCTCTGCGTTCGGAATACGGCGACAACAAGCCGCTGAAAGGGGCGCGCATCGTCGGGTCGTTGCACATGACGATCCAGACTGCCGTGCTGATCGAAACACTGGTCGCGCTGGGCGCGGATGTGCGCTGGGCGTCGTGCAACATCTTCTCGACCCAGGACCATGCGGCAGCGGCCATCGCCGAGGCGGGCATTCCTGTCTTTGCCATCAAGGGCCAGACTCTGGAAGAGCATTGGGACTATCTCGACAAGTCTTTCCTGTTCGAAGACGGCCCGAACATGATCCTGGATGATGGCGGCGACGCCACGCTGTACATCCTGCTGGGCGCGCGCGCCGAAGCGGGCGAGGACATCATCCCCGTCCCGTCCTCGGAAGAGGAAGAAGTCATCAAGGCGCAGATCAAGAAGCGGATGGCCGCCAGCCCGGGCTGGTTCACCAAGGTACGCGATCAGATCAAGGGCGTGTCCGAGGAAACCACCACCGGCGTCAACCGCCTGTATCAGCTGGTCAAGGACGGCCAACTGCCGTTCCCGGCGATCAACGTGAATGACAGCGTCACCAAGTCGAAGTTCGACAACAAGTACGGCTGCAAGGAATCGCTGGTCGACGGTATCCGCCGCGCCACTGACACGATGATGGCCGGCAAGGTTGCCGTGGTCTGCGGTTATGGCGACGTGGGCAAGGGCTCGGCCGCCTCGCTGCGCGGCGCGGGCGCCCGCGTGAAGGTGACCGAGGTCGACCCGATCTGCGCCCTGCAGGCCGCCATGGACGGGTTCGAGGTGGTTCTGCTGGAAGACGTGGTTTCGACCGCCGACATCTTCATCACCACCACCGGCAACAAGGACGTGATCCGCATCGAGCACATGCGCGAGATGAAGGACATGGCCATCGTCGGAAATATCGGCCATTTCGACAACGAGATTCAGGTGGCCAGCCTGAAAAACCACAAATGGACCAACATCAAGGACCAGGTGGACATGATCGAGATGCCCTCGGGCAACCGCATCATCCTGCTGTCCGAAGGCCGTCTGTTGAACCTGGGCAATGCCACCGGACACCCGTCCTTCGTGATGTCGGCCTCGTTCACCAATCAGGTTCTGGCCCAGATCGAACTGTTCACCAAAGGCGACCAGTACGAGAACAAGGTCTATATCCTGCCCAAGCACCTGGACGAGAAGGTTGCACGCCTGCATCTGGACCGGATCGGCGTCAAGCTGACCAAGCTGGACAAGGAACAGGCGGATTACATCGGCGTTACGCCCGAAGGCCCGTTCAAGCCCGAGCATTACCGGTATTGATCCGTCAGAAATACGCGGAGAAGGCGGCCATTTGGGCCGCCTTTTTTGTTGCGCTCATCGGAGCGGCGGCACGAAATCGCCGCGCCCCTGCGGCGTCAGGTCCAGAATGTTCCATAGGGGCCAGGCAGCATCGACATGGCGTGGATGCCAGTCGCTGGGCTGAAAGAACAGCTCGGAGCTCCAGAAATGGTGAATGCCATCCGCATCGCGTTGAAACACGTTCAGAATCGGCAACTGGTTTCCGTCCTCGGTCTCGGCCAGATAGTCTTGCTGGTACGTTGTATCCAACGCGGAATACAGCGGCAGATCCTGCCAGCCCATGCGCCGGCTCAGCGCAGCCAAGGCATCCGGTGTATTCTGCGCCACGACCGCAAAGGCGGTTTTTCGGGTCAGATGTGCGACCTGCCCGGTCAGCCCGTCCAGAAAGGCCGAGCACATGGGGCAGGGGTCCTGCGCCTTGGGGCCAAACATCAGCGAATACACGACCAGAGTGTCATGATCACCGAACAGGCTTGAAATCGGGGCAATTTTGCCCCCGAGGTCCCGAAAAGCGTAATCCTGCGGGATTTGGCCGCCCTTGGGCAAGGTCCGGCGCAGCGCGGCCACTTCCTCGACCCGCGCACGCAGATCGGCTTCGGCGGCCAACAGAGCATTTCGGGCGGTTCGGTATTCGGCGCTTTCGTTCGGTAGGGCGATGGTCATGGCAGTCTCCTCGACTCAAAGATTAACTAAAATGTTAAATAAAACTGAAACAATGATCAACCCGAAGGTGCGCGTATCCCTGCCTTGGGGGGAAACCGTCGGATTTTTCCCTTTGTTGAAAAGCTGTCAGCCGTTACCGTTCAGCCAGCGCCGCAAAGGCCGGAACCCAACCCACACAGGAGAGGACAATGGGAAAACGTGACGAGTTGATCGCCAAATACGCGGATGATCTGAAGAACAAATGCGGTATGACGCCGGACATTGACCTGCTGACCAAGGTTACCATTGGATGCGGCCCGGCCATCTATGACGCGGATGCCGCGACCGTCGCCGCCAGCCAGGAAGGTGAGCTGGAGACCGTCAAAAACAACTTTCTGATCAAGAAACTGGGCCTGTCGGATGGCCCCGAGCTGATGGCAGCGATCAACAAGGTCATGGAGACCTATGGCATGTCTGAGCGCAACAAATACCGCGCAGTGGTCTATTACATGCTGACCAAGCATTTCGGCAAAGAGTCGGTCTACGGCTGATTCCGCCGCGACATTCGGAAACGCCCGCCCGACTGGTTCGGCGGGCGTTTTGCATTTGAATCATAATCTATTGATTTCACGTTTGAAAAACAGCCGCGCGTTAGGCTACATTCGCCTCGTGACCAGGACGGTCAGAACCAGAGATTTCTTTGCGTGTGGTGAGTAGGGAGCACGCGGGGTAGGGAAGGTTCTGCATCGTCAGGGCCTTCCCTTTTTCTCAATCCGTCTGGGTCTCGCCCAGTTCGCAGATCACCGCCCATTCAGCATCCGAGACGGGCTGCACAGACAGGCGCGAGTTCTTGACCAGCACCATATCGGCCAGCCGTGGATCGGCCTTGATCTGGTCCAGCGTGACCGGTTTTGCGAAGGGGCGCACCGCCTTGATGTCCACGCAGTCCCACCGGTCGTCGTCGGTGGTGCTGTCGGGGTGGGCCTCGGCGCAGACCTCGACGATGCCGACGATCGCCTTGTCCTTCTGCGAATGATAGAAAAACCCCCGGTCGCCC
Organism: Ruegeria sp. CG3; assembly: GCF_056537205.1. NCBI lineage: Bacteria > Pseudomonadati > Pseudomonadota > Alphaproteobacteria > Rhodobacterales > Roseobacteraceae > Ruegeria > Ruegeria sp. CG3. Next base: position 535,162 of record NZ_JBQFRC010000002.1, read on the forward strand.
AGCTTCATCTGCCGCATGAAATTGCGGGCCTGATAGTTGCGCACCCCGTCCCATTCCTCGCCAGTGTCGCCCTTGGCGACCTGCTGGTCCCAGCTCCAGGTAGAGGGTTCGGATTTGAACAGCCAATACGCCATCAGCCGATGACCTTTTTCCACGGGATCAGTTCGACCGATTTGAACAGACCGGCCTTGGCATAGGGGTCGTTGTCGGCCCAGGCCTGTGCGGCGGCCAGGTCCGCGACATCCAGAATGACCAGCGACCCGATCATGGCATCGCCGTCCAGAAGCGGCCCGGCCTGCGCGACCACGCCGGTTTCTTCGATATAGGCCAAGTGCGCGGCGCGGTTGTCCAGCCGGGTCTGCAGCGCGCCGTCCTTGTCCCGGGCGATCAGGGCGATAAGCATGTCATTCCTCCTTGAGTGGGCGATTGAGCAGGGATTGCAGGGCCTCGGCGACACTGTAGGCGCCACGGCTGAGCTGCGCCACCGTCTGGCAGATGGGCATGTCCAGCCCCTCGGCCGCGGCGATGGCGGCCATTGCATTTGCCGTGGCCACGCCTTCGACGGTGGTCGCGGCGTCAAAGGTCTCGTTGCGGCCCAGCGACAGGCCGAACCGGAAGTTGCGCGACAGGTCGGACGAGCAGGTCAGGACCAGATCGCCCAGACCCGACAGGCCCATCAGGGTCTCGGGCCGGGCGCCGCGCATCGCGGCAAAGCGCTGCATCTCGGCAAAGCCGCGGGTCATCAGGGCCGCGCGGGCGCTGTCCCCCAGACCCGCGCCGATGCAGGCCCCGCAGGCGTTGGCCATCACGTTCTTCAGCGCCCCGCCCAACTCGGCCCCGGTCACGTCGGTGGTCCGGTAGAGCCGCAGGTTGGCGGTGGTCAGCGCCTGTTGCAACCGGGCGCCGAGCTTTGCGTCGCCGCAGGCCAGGGTCAGCGCCGTGGGCAACCCGCGCGCGATGTCATCGGCAAAGCTGGGCCCGGTCAGCAATGCAGTGCGGGCGCTGGGCAGCACCTGTTCGATCACGGCAATCGGACCGAGGCCGGTGGATAGCTCGATACCCTTGCAACAGGCCACAAGGGTGCGACCCTGCAAGTCCGCCGCATGGTCCGACAGGACATCGCGCAGCTTTTGCATGGGCACAGCCAACAACACCACGTCGCTCTGACAGGCCAGCGTGATTTCAGCGGTCACCGTGATGGCGTCGGGCAGGGTGACACCCGGAAGGCGGGCATTATTGCGGCGGGTCGCCTGCATCGTCTGCGCCCGTTCGCCCGACCGGGCCCACAAGGTGACCGGACCCTTGCCCGCCAGTGAGATCGCCAGCGCGGTTCCGAAGGCGCCCGACCCAAGGACCGAGACGCTCATGCCTTGGCCCCCTTGCGCCCGCCGCCCAGCATGGCCGGGCTAGTCTGGTCCAGCGGCCAGCGGGGACGGGCGGTCAGGTCCAGCCCGTCACGCGCGCCCAGCCGGAATCGTTCCAATCCCGCATAGGCGATCATCGCCGCATTGTCGGTGCACAGGTGCAGCGGAGGGGCGGTAAACCGCGCGCCGACATCCGCGGAAACAGACTCTAACGCAGACCGAATGGCTGTGTTGGCCGCAACGCCCCCGGCCACGGTGATGACCGGCTCGGCCGGGTTGGTTTCAAGATACAGGGCGATGGCGCGGCGGGTCTTTTCGGCCAGCGTATCCACAACCGCCTGCTGGAACCCGGCGCACAGATCGGCGCGGTCCTGACGCGTCAGTCCGCCTTTTTCGGCCACAATCTGGTCGCGCATCCGCATCAAGGCGGTCTTGAGACCGGAAAAGGACAGATCGCATCCGGGCCGGTCCAGCAGCGGCCGCGGGAAGCGAAAGCGTTTGGGGTCGCCCTCGCGCGCCTCGGCCTCGACCGAGGGGCCACCGGGCTGGGGCAGGCCCAGCAGGCGCGCGGTCTTGTCGAAGGCCTCGCCCGGGGCGTCGTCGATGGTGCCGCCCAGCCGGGTGAATTGCTCGGGGCCGTGGGCGATCAGGTATTGGCAATGCCCGCCGGACACCAGCAGCATCAGGTAGGGAAAGGCGATCCCGTCCGTCAGCCGCGGGGTCAGCGCGTGGCCGGCCAGGTGGTTGACGCCGATCAGCGGCAGACCTGTGGCCGCGCTGATCCCCTTGGCGCACATCACCCCCGACATGACCCCGCCGATCAGCCCCGGCCCGGCGGTCACGGCCACGGCGTCCATATCCTGCAGCGTCAGGCCCGCCTGCTCCAACGCCTGCTGCACGCAGACATCCAGCTTTTCGGCATGCGCGCGGGCCGCGATCTCGGGCACCACGCCGCCGAAGGCGCTGTGCAGCTCCGTCTGGCCATGCACGACCGAAGACAGAACCTGCGCCGGTTCGCCCTCGGTCTGCCGCACCACGGCCGCCGCCGTGTCGTCGCAGCTGCTTTCCAATCCCAGAACGGTAAGTGTTTGCACCATCGGCCTGAACCATTGCATCATGATCTGGTCGCGGGGTATCACCCTGCGCCGCAGCAAACAATCCTCAAGGCCCGAACGCCCGCCCGTGTACCTGTTGATGACCCGCCCCCGCGCCGCCTCGGAAAGGTTCGTGGCGCAGCTGCCCGAACGTTTGCGGTCGCGGGTTCAGGTGGTCTATTCCCCGCTGCTGGATATCCAACCGATGGAACAGGCGGTGGACACGACTGGAATTCGGGGCCTGATCTTCACCTCGGCCAATGGCGTGGCGGCCGCCGCGGCGCAGGATGTGCGCCGGGATCTGCCCGCCTATTGCGTGGGGCCGGCCACCACCGAAACGGCCCGCCAGGCGGGGTGGGAGGCCCGGATGGCCGGCGAAACCGCCGAGGAGCTGGTGGCCAAACTGCTCAAAGAGCGCCCGGACAGCCCGCTGCTGCATCTGCGCGGCGAACACAGCCGGGGAAACATCGCGGCCCGGCTGACCGAACTGGGGCTGACCGTGCGGGAACAGCCGGTCTATCGCCAGCAGCTGCTGCCTTTGACGCCCGAGGCCCAGGCGGCTGCGGCTGGTTCGGACCCGGTGATTGCGCCCTTGTTCTCGCCGCGGACCGCGCGACAATTTGCCGAACTTTGGCCCGGACCGGCACCGCTTTTGGTCGCAGCGATGAGCGGACCGACCGCCGAGCCCCTTGAAAACTTGGCGATTGCCCGTTTGCGGATTGCCAAACGCCCGACCCCCAAGAAAATGCGGAAAGCCGTGAAAAAACTCGTTAAATACGCGATCCGGCTTGAGGGTGCGATGGGCGCGGATTAACTTGGACGCGTCTGCGCGTCAGGTTTTATGGGAATCGACAGGGGGAAGTGACGGTGGCTGCCAAGAAAGACACAGACCAGAAACCGGCCGACGACCCCAAGGTCGAGGAGGTGCCCGAAGCGGTCGACGCCAAGACTGACGCCTACTCGCTTGACCCGGAAGATCGGGTTGAACAAAGCCCTTCCGAAGCCGAAGCCGAAGCCGAAGCCGAAGCCGAAGCCGAAGCCGAAGCCGAAGCCGAAGCCGAAGCCGAAGCCGAAGCCGAAGCCGAAGCCGAAGC